>CAZUNT010000076.1:4007-30533 GCA_964622215.1 uncultured Caldilineaceae bacterium | reverse complement strand
TTCTGCTTCCTCTAAAAAGCGGAATAAATTCCGCACTCCAGAGGTATTTTCAACTTACAATGAAACACATCCCGTTAATTTTACGCGACACGCAAGGCGTTTTACGTTTTAATCAAACTCCGCAACTTTCCCAAATTCCGAATATTATCTCCGGGGTCGTCATCCAGCGGCGTTTCGAGCAAAAAAGGAATATCTCTGAAACGAGGGTCATTCAAGAAATAACCAAACGGTTCCAGGCCGATACAGCCTTCGCCGATATGAGCATGGCGGTCTACGTGGCTGCCGAGGTCTTTTTCGGAGTCATTCAGATGGAAGACCTTAAGCCGGTCTAAGCCGATGACCCGATCAAATTCAGCTACCATCTCCTGGTAGCTGGCGGGGGTGCGAAATTCATAACCGGCGGCCAGGACGTGACACGTGTCAAAGCAGACGGCCAGCCGCTCTGATTGCCGGCAAGAAGCGATGATCCCGGCAATTTCTTCAAACCTGGCTCCCAGCGCCGAACCCTGCCCGGCCGTTATTTCCAGGGTAACTTTGACGGCATAACCCGGTAAACGTTCATGCACCCTATCGAGCGCCGCCGCCACTCTGGCCAAACCGGCCTCCACCCCGCTGCCCATATGCCCGCCGGGGTGCAGCACCAGGAAGGGGATTTTCAACTGCTCGCACCGTTCTAATTCGATCACCAGGGCTTCCATCGATTTGGACCAGACCGCGTCATCCGGCGTGCCCAGGTTGAGCAGGTAGCTGGCGTGGCAGACAACCGGCAAACCGGTCTCGTGTTGGCGCCGGTGATAGCGTTCAATAACTTCAGCCTCCAACGCTTTGCAGTGCCACTGCCGGTTGGATTTGGTGAATATTTGAAAAGCGGTGCAGTTGAGCTGTTCAGCCCGGTCAAAGGCTGTATCAACGCCACCGGAAACGGAGAGATGAGCGCCAAGAAGCATTTATAATTTCTCCTGAGTGAGAGGGTTAAGTCAAAGTATACCACAAGCCTTGAAACGACCCAAGACAGGACCCCCACCCTAACCCTCCCCCTATAAGGAGGAGGGTTAGGGTGGGGGTCAGTTTCCGTTACTGCTCAGGCTACCCCAAATTGAGTATTCCTGACCGCAGACCGCAGACTGCCGACCGCCAGAGGAAGCTGTTGTTGTATAAGGTGTAGCGGTCAGCGGTCAGCCGTCGGCGGTCGTGGGGGAAGGGCTGAGTAGTTACCAGTTTCCGTTCAACTCCGCCCGGCGCAGCGCCGCGATGATTTTCTGATCGGTGCGCGGAAAGGGAAAGGTCTCAAGCTCGTCCAGCGTCACCCAGCGCCAATCGGCTACGCCCAAAGCCTGGGGTTGGCCGGCAATAAGGCGGCAGGCGAAAGCATACAGCGTAATTTTGAAATGAGTGTAGCTGTGTTTAACCATCGCCAGCAGCTCGCCGACGGCAATTTCCAGTCCCAACTCTTCTCGAATCTCGCGTAACAGACACTCGGCCAGGGTTTCACCCGGTTCTTGTTTGCCACCGGGAAATTCCCACAAGCCACCCAGCATGCCATCCGGCGGACGTTGAGCGATCAGCACTTGGCCGTTGTCGCTAATAACCGCCGCGGTCACGTTCTAGTGGGGCAACGGTTTTTTGACCAACTTGACCGGCAGATTTTGCTCCAAACCCTGTAGACGAGCCTGGCACATCTCTTGCCAGGGACAGAGCAGGCACTGGGGTCCTTGCGGCAGGCAGACGGTCGCACCCAATTCCATCAAGGCCTGGGTCCAGTCTCTGGGGGAATCAGGATCAACCAGGGCCAAAGCAATCTCATGGAGTCGCCGGGCGGCCGGGCCACGCCGTAAATCCTCCTGTAAAGCAAAAAGTCGAGCCAGCACCCGCCTGACATTGCCGTCAATCGCCGGGGTAACTTGGCCAAAGGCGATGGAGGCGACTGCGCCGGCGGTGTAATCGCCAAAGCCGGGCAGGGCGTGCAGTTCGGCATAACTCTCTGGAAAGCGCCCACCGTGTTTTTCAACGATGTCAATGGCCGCACGATGGAGATTACGAGCGCGGGCATAGTAACCCAATCCCTCCCAGGCTTTCAAAACATCGGCCAGGGAGGCAGCGACCAGGTCGGTCAGGGTAGGGAAACGTTCCAGAAAAAGCTGATAATAGGGAATAACCGTAGTAACCTGGGTCTGTTGCAGCATTACCTCGGAAATCCAGATGCGGTAGGGCGAAGTTTCATCCCGCCAGGGCAGGTCGCGCCGGTGGCGGTGATACCAGGCCAGCAGCAGGCGGCGAATTTCATTGACTTTTTCCAGGGGCAACACGCCTTCGAGATACGTTGCCCCTAAAACATTATTCTCATCAACCATTAAAAACCTGCTGCCGAACCCGGTACTTGACGAGTCGTTCCGGTACTATCTTGACCCCGATGCCCGGCCCAGCCGGGACGGTAATCGTGGAGTCTTCTTGATTCAATATAAAATCGGGGTCGGCAATGTCCTCATGGTAATAACGGTCGGTGGCGGAGATATCGCCGGGCAGGGTGAAGTTGGGCATGGTCGCCAGGTGGAGATTGACCGCCCGGCCTACGCCGCTTTCGAGCATGCCGCCACACCACAGGGGAATACCCGCCTCAACGCACAGATCGTGAATGGCGACCGCGTTGATTAGACCACCTACCCGACCCACCTTCATATTAATAATCCGGCAGGCTTTGAGGTCAATCGCGCAGCGAGCGTGGAAAGGGGAATGGATACTTTCGTCCAGGCAAATGGGGGTGGTGAGTTGAGCTTGCAGTCTGGCGTGGTCGGCGATGTCGTCGTGGTGAAGCGGCTGTTCGATCATCAGCAAATGGAGGGCCTCCATCTCCCGAAATAAAGGCGCATCGGCGAGCGTAAAAGCAGAGTTGGCGTCGGCCATAAGCTTGAGTTCGGGGTAACGTTTCCGCACAACGGAGAGGGGTTCCATCTCCCAGCCGGGTTCGATTTTCATCTTGATCCGGCGATAGCCCTGGGCCATAAATTGATCCACCCGCTCCAGTTGATGGGCCAGGGTTGGCTGGATGCCAATGCTGACCCCCACCTCAACCCGATCCCGAATACCGCCCAGCAGCCTGGAGAGTGGGACACCCTGTGCCTGGGCCAACAAATCCCAAATCGCATTTTCCAGGCCGGCCTTGGCCATCGGATGGCCGCGTACCCAGCCATAATGACGGGTCACATCCTCCGGCGTCTTGACTTCCTGGCCCAGCAGGGGCGGGATCAGAAAGTCGCTCAAGATGTGCCAGGCGGTGTTGATGGTTTCATAGGAGTAGCCGGGATCGTCGGAGGCAACACACTCTCCCCACCCCACCAGTCCCTCGCTATAGACCGCCACTAAAATGCAGGGACGGGTCACCTGGGTGCCAAAACTGGTGCGGAAAGGGGCGACCAGCGGCTGCGAAACATGGTGCAGTTCAATCCGTTCAATTTTCATAGAAACTCCACTTCAAAGATAAACGAGATGTAAGGGATAAAATATAGAGGCCACCTTACGGATCACGCTTGACGAATTATGCCTGTTGCCAATCTTTTTGCAATAAGTAGTAATTACGTCCTTCGCCGCGTAACAAATCTACGGCGGTGTAACCGCCGGCAAAACAGGCTTCAAAGACCTGGCGGGTATGAAGTCGCCATGCCAGGGCCAGTTCGGGATCGCCGGCCTTGAGGGCGGGCAAATCGGGGGGGATTTCAACCCGATAGAAAGAGGAATCAGGCAAATTAAACGTATCTGGGGGAACAAGAAATCCATTTTTTAGGCTGGTGGGATTAACGATGGGACTTTCAGATATCGGGGGGGCCGGCTCAGGGTGGGCGAGTCGCCGTTGGGCATGGCCGGAAGCGATCCACCAGTCAACCTGGAAGCGGTCGCTGGGCAGGCCCCGGTTTAAGGCATCAGGCATATCACCGTAGAGATGGCGCAGATAGGTATGGCAGACCGCGCCCAGTTTGTACAAGTTGAGGTAGGCGTTACGACTCTGAAGAGGGTCAAATGTCCAGGTAATGAGGTCAAGGCGGCGGGCCAGGGCCGCCTCGCGTTGGGCTAATTTCAACCGGTAGCCCAGTCCGCTGCTCTGATAAGCAGGCAGCACACCAGTCTGGTGAGAGGCCAGTTTTAGCCGATTGTCCTGGGTCAGGGCAAAAATACCATAGGAAAAACCCACCGGCTGATCCGCCTCATCCACCGCCAGCAAAACAATACCGCCTTCTTTAGCGATAATCAACATGAGGTGGCTGCCAGCCTCAACATCAGCGCAGCCCCAGATTTCGGTCTGCAACCGCTCCAGAATTTGACACTCTTCAATTGTGGTGACAACACGAATGGAGATAGTCATAAGAAATGGGGCAATTTTACCTCAGGATGAACAAAAACAAAATTACTTCAGGCAGATTATACTGATCTTAAAGTAAAACGAAAAACATCCCCTTCTTTCGGTAATTAGTAAACTTCTGGAAAATTATCTTAACATAAAATTTTTAGGCAAAAAGTTGCGTTTTCGACTGCTTAAGGGTATAATGATAAAGGGACACTATGTAAACCATACTAGATATGGTGGTAAAATTGCTTTTTTGCCAATATATAGTATATAAATTCGCAGTGGTTGCCACCAGGAGAGAGAGAAGCGGGAGATTTACTGAGTGCGGCTGTCTAAACAGTCCGCATTAGCGGCGGTTGAGTGGTATGTTGCCTGATAATTGTGGACATTGTTAGGATCAAGTATACTTCTAGCCAACAACCCTATGGAGTATAAAGGCAGCATGCAACAACCGCTTAAACGCAGTAACCCTCATTTGGGTTTAATTCTGATTGTTAGCACTTTAACAGTTCTGATGTTTATCTTATTGGTTACAGTTGGCATCTTTTTCTTTACCGCTCAATCGGATACGGCGCAGTTGCCGGTTCAAAGCTCCCTGGGGGGCAAAAACCTGTTAAATGTTATTACCCTCAACGAAATTGATCCGGCTATGGCCCTGGCTTCTTTAGGAGGCGTTGCTGAAGCGGATGTAATTATCGAAGCTATTCGCAAAGGCAGACCTGAAACGGCTTTGACAGGGCTGCTTTACGGCCCTACTCTCAGCGATAAGGAAACTGCCGGTGATTTTTTATTATTAGCCGCGGCTTACACCGGCAACGGCAACCCCCAAAAAGCATCTTTCAGTTATCAGATGGCCGGCCTGGTTGCTACCCTTAGCCCCAACCTACCGGACACAGTACGGGCTGATTTGTTTTTAGAGGCGGGTGAAAAATTGCTCGAATTAGAGCAGCCAGAACAGGCCAAGTTTTATTTGGATCAAGCTTTTTTGGTGGCGGCCAAAAGTCCATTCTTACAAGCAGCCCATCGTCGCGCTATTTTCGAGCGGCTGCAAAAGGACTATGTGACTCTCAATGAGAACTACAACTTTTTTGAGGCGAGAGAATTAGCCCGGCAAAGTTTGAACCTGATGGCCAGACCGGTCGCCGCTGCCTTGGACCCGGACAAACAGAGTTTCATTTTGCCCCAAACAAGTGAGGCGATTGCTCTGCCCCAGGCTATTCAAGAGGCCGAGGCGACGCGATGGAGCCGGGCCCAAGAGCTAGCAGCTCTGCTGGTGGAGCGTGGCGGAAAGGCGCCCGAACGCGCCGTTGAGGCTTTAAAAGAGGCTCTTATAGCCGAGGATAAACAAAAGGCGCCATTTTACGACAATGAATTGGCTACGGCTGCCCAAATTTCCAGGCAAATCGATATCACGCTGGCTAAGATAAACTGGTTATCCACCAAGTATAGGTTAGCCAGACAGGCTTATGGCCTGAGTATCGTACCGGAGTGGGAAGCTCAAGCCGACCAGATTCGGGCTGATTTGACCAAAACTTACGAAACGTTATTTGCACTCTATGCTGATTTGATTGTCGCTCTGCCCGAAGTTTCTCAAATCGATAAAGCGACCGAGGAAAGGCTACGCCGCGAGATTTTAGCAGGCGAATTGGGAAGATATCCTAACTACCCCGAAGAACAACGACGTAGACAACTTTTGGATGCCACCAACCAGTTAATCATCACCCAGCCTGATCTAAATGTTTTTGTGGGTGTCGGCGAGCTAGCCGGGCAGGAAATATTTCGTCTGTATTCGCCAGAAGCGGGTAGTAAGTAGCAGGGAGTAGGAAGTAAGTAGTAGGCAGTAGGGAGTAATTAGTAATTAGTATTAGTAAACAGTAAGTAATAGCCAGCAAGTTTATTACCTGCTACCTGCTACTTGCTACCTGAAAAAGGAGAGAAGGTATGTCCAGATTCAGCAATAATTTATTAATTGTCTTGTTAGCCATGATCCTTGGGCTTATCGTCTTGTTGCTGGTCTGCTTTTTGACCATTTTTCTCCAGCCAGATATTCTCTTTAATCCCTTCAGCCCCAGCCGGGCGACGGCCATTGCCGCTACCAGGGCAGCTCTAGTAACGCTAACCCCTACACCCACCACGCCGGCCCCGACCTACCCACCAACTTGGACGCCCAGTGCTACGCCTACCCCAGCCCCGACCAAGACCGCTACCGATACCCGCACGCCTACGCCAACTTATACCTCCAGCCCCACGGTTACCGGAACGCCTACCAGAACGCCTACCCAGGTGGTGCCGCCCACTTCTACTCCGATTCCACCTTATCCTTTTCTCCCGGTCAATGGCTCCGATACCACAAACCGCTGCTCTGACATTAAATTACAATACACAGTTAAAGATAGTCCGGGAGAAGAGGCCCAAAATTTGCCGGGCTATCAGATCGAGTATGGCGAAATAGGGGTGCGCGGTAGTGTTTTTGTCACGGAAAAAACCGAGTATCATGACAATTATGGCGTCACTTTAATCCCCGGTACCGATAAACGGGCAGCCATAAAATCCCATAATTGGTTTGCTCATCTGATTTATAATGGAGAGAAGGTGAGTAAGTCATTTCTATTTTCAACCGACCCTCTTTACGCGGATCCGTCTGAACGTTGTGATGATAACAGCAACAGCAATGACAATAGCAGTAGCAATAGCAATAGCAATAGCAATGACAATAGCAGTAGCAATAGCAATGACAATAG
This sequence comes from uncultured Caldilineaceae bacterium, assembly GCA_964622215.1. Classification (GTDB taxonomy): domain Bacteria; phylum Chloroflexota; class Anaerolineae; order 4572-78; family J111; genus DSQQ01. Next base: position 23,456 of record CAZUNT010000076.1, on the reverse strand, counting down.
CAGCGGTGACAACGGGGACGAAGGTTGTATTGAGGATCCTTGTACCAGTGAGGACGCAGTCAATGTAAAACATCTCGTTTGGGTGCCTCAAGAAGTGGGGATTGTCCCCTTAACCCCAACACCTCGTCTGAACCTGTGTATCCCTCCTTACGAAAGCTTCCTCATCGAGCGAAAATGCTCTGATTGCCCCACCCAGGCTGATGCTCAACGCTTATATATAGCGGTGGGTGGCCCTCGGGTGGATATTTATGACTTTGACCGAGACAAAGATGGTATTGCCTGTGAAGATTTGGCGCTGACACAATCCTTGTCCTGCTCCAACTTTACCTCCCAGGCCCAGGCGCAGGCAGCCTACAATGCCGCCGGTGGAGCTAACCGCAACACCTATCCCCTAGACCCTGACCAGAACGGCATTGCTTGCGAAGAATTACCATAATCTTAAGCCTGAAGTGAAGATGAGGTAAACTTATGATGATTGACAGGTTAGACAATCGCTCGACTACAGTTCTATTGGCTTTGGTGATGGGCCTGACCATCCTTTCCGTACTGTGCTATACCACCATCTTTATTCAACCAAATGTCCCATTTAATCCCCTTAGCCCTAACCGGGCCACCTCCGTCGCCTTGAGCGGTCCGCCCCTCTTGCCGACCCAAATTTTCATCATCGCCACCCCCGACCAATCTTACCCTGCTACCTGGACGCCCACGCCCACCAAAACACCCGGCCCCACCAAAACACCCACCGATACCCGTACACCCACGCCCACCAAAACGCCTTCTCCCACCCTCACCCCCACCCCTACCGATACCCCCACCCGCGTTCCGCCTACCCTCCCCCCGCCTCCGACCACCACGCCTACCCCCTTGCCCTTCTACGTCTCCTCCCATTCTAGTGAAAACAACTGTGCTGACGTCGGTTTAAAGGGTACAGTCAACGGGTCCGATGGCCTGCCCCTGGGCGGTGTGCAAATCGAATATGGCGAAATTGGGGTGAGCGGCAGCCGTTTTACAACCCGAACAGATGGCAATGGGCGCTTTGGGGCTTTATTGCTGCCGGGTAGCGACAAGAGTCTGGCTTATAGCTCGCATAACTGGTACGCCTATGTGACCCAAAACGGGCAGCGCGCCAGCGAAGAGTTTAAGTTTTCCACCGATCCTATTTTGGCCCGCAACCCGAAGCACTGCAAAAAAAATGAGGACGACGATCCGGATGATCGCAAAGGCTGCATTGCCGACCCTTGCGAAAGCGAAGATTCTATTCAAATAAAAATCATCAACTGGCAAATGAAAGCCAAGTGATGTAAAATTCCTCTTATTCTCAGCCAGAGTTGAGTTGACTAAAAATCAAGACATCCGAGGTTAAAGCAGCCTCGGATGTCTTATAAAAGAGGGCAGGTATAGAATTATGAGCATAATTATCCCTAAAAAGAGATTATCATTTGGTACAGCCGAGATAGACCAAATGCTAGGTGGGGGGTTATTTACCGGCACCGCCTGTCTCATCAGCGGTGCGCCGGGCGTCGGCAAAACTACATTGGGGTTACAGTTTTTGATTGCCGGTATTAACGCCGGTCAACCGGCCCTGCTGGTTTCTTTTGAAGAGTTTCCTTCCTCGTTGATTAGAGATGCCCTGCAACTGGGTTGGGATTTGAAAGCTCTGGAAAAAGACGGTTTGCTCCGCATAATTTTTACCTCGCCCGAAGTGTTCATCAACAGCCTCAAGTCGCCCGATAATCCTCTCCTGCCCCGGTCGGGAGTTTTGCCGCCCGAGCGAGTCGTGATTGATAGCGCTGCCCATTTTCAGCGGATGTCTGATGATCCTCTGCAACTGCGGGAGATTTACAACACCCTGATTAACGCGCTCAAGCGCGAAGGAATGACCTCACTACTCCTCGACGAGGCGGTTAACGTTCTGGAAGTCCAACGCGGCCGGATGCTCTCTCTCCCCTTTGTGGTAGATACTGTCATTCTCTTGCGCTACGTCGAAATTGACAGCACCATGCAGCGAGCCATGGCCGTGATGAAAATGCGCGGCAGCGCCCATCAAAAGGAAATCAGGCGGTTTGAGGTTCAAAAGGGCGGCCTCAAAATTAAGGAACCGTTCACCGGCCGAGAAGGAATTTTATCGGGCGCAACCCACCGGATTGCCTAATCGCCTGGTGCATTTCTCTACAAGCAAAAAAGCCTCGCCGTGTTGGCGAGGCTTTTGAATTTCAACGCCTCAAAATCAGCATAAACAAACTAATTAGCAAGGCAATAACCGAGATAATTAACCCGACCCAAAAACTACCAGGACTGAATATCAACTCTACCGTGTGCGCTCCCGCCGGCACAACCACTCCTTGCTGGATGACATTGACCCGCCATAACTCCACCGGCTGCCCGTCGATCTGCGCCTGCCAGCCGGGGTAGTAGATTTGACTGAACACTAAAAGGTGTGGCCCGGAGGCGTTAACTTCGGCTTTCAGGCAGGCCGGCATAAACTCACCCACCGTTACGGTTGAGGTCGCTACCTCGGCCAAAGGAGTATCAAGTGGCTCACCGATCACCGCTGCCCGGCGCAGATTAAAATCATCCGCCGCCAGCCGGGCAATAGCCTGGTCATCTTCAGGAATAACCTCTACTTGCGAAACAAACCAGGCCCGGGCAAAGGGATCGCCCATCTCAAAAACCTTAAGCTCGCCTTCCTCAAAAACCTGTTTCAGACCGGCATCGGCGATGTTACGGGTGTCAATCACATAGCGTACATTCAGTAATTGCCACAAACGCCAGGCAGGCATCTGCTGCATAAAAGTATCTACATTGGCCAGTTGCAGCGGCGTGTTACCGGTCAAATCTTGCAGATGGTAAACCGAGGCAGCGCTGTTGGCCCCCGGCAAGAGACCTCCACTGACAAAACGGCCGAACGGGGTTGAAAGGTTGGCTTGGAGAAATTGAGTGACGTCGGTGGGGGAGAAAGGGGGTAGGGGGGGTGATTTTTCCAGATTAAAACGCCAATTGACGGTAAAAAGGTTAAATATTAGCCACAACATCAGCAAACCCATACCCCAGGTGCGCCGGAGCCAGCACCTGGCGCGTAAGGCCAGGAGCGCCAGCAGTCCGCCTAAAATCATCAAGCCAAACAGGTGATGCCACAACACGCCATAAAACAGGTTTACTTCATCACCCCGCGCCGTCGACGCTGCCGAGCCGTAAATAAAAAACCCGGTCAAGGCCAGAGCTACCCCGGCTACCCAACGTAAGCAGCGTTCAAAGAATCGAATTTGCCTGGAGAACGGACCTGTCAGGATGACAGCGCCGTATCCGGCCAATACCGCTGCACTGAAACTATAAATTAAAAAAGCCCGCTCCTGCTGGCGAACCACCTCGAAACCAGGCATCAGAAGATAGAATAAGGGATAGAGGAAAGTATTGCCGCCAAAGGCCAACAATAAACTGACCAGCCCTGCCCCAGTCCAAAAAAGGATAATTGGACGCGAAGGGGGGGGATGGGGGATGGACGATCTGGGAGTTAAGGCCATGGTGAGAGCCAGGGCGATTAAGACTAAGGAGACAATCCCCACATATTCCGGCGAGCCGCCGAAAAAGCCGGGATAAAGGATGGCGATAAATTCGCTGAGGGGCAAACCGGCAGAAACGGCTTGATAGGACAGGTCAGCCCGGAGGGAGCGCGAGATAAATTCCAGGGTCGGCAGGAGTTGAACGGCGGCGATAGCTGTGCCCAAGAAGATGATGAGGAGCCAGGCTATGAGGGGGGGGGAAAGACGTGAAGCGTGAAGCGTGAAGCGTGAGATGTGAGATGTGAGATGTGAAGAATCATCCCCTGACTTGCTGACCGGTTCACCGGCTGGCTTACTACGCCAGGCCGAAAAGGCTTGGAAGAGGGTGTAAGCCAAGCTGAGATAGAAGATGTACAGAACGGTCTGGGGATGTCCGGCCAGAATGGCCATGGCGAAGGCGAGTGCGCCCCAAAAAAGAGCAGGGGACGCAAAGCAGGGGAGCAGGGGGGAAAGGGAGCGTGAAATGCGAAACGTGAAACAACTTGCCCTGCGACCAAAGGGAACGCCGAAGAGTGAAACGCGAAACGTAAAGCGATCTGATTCGGTCTCTGGTCTTTGGTCTTCCTTTGGCGGTCGATGGTCGGCGGTCGGCGGTCGATGTGTGGCCGTGCTGACGGCCCACATCACCCAGGGCAGCCAGGCGCTGACGGCTAAAATGGTCAATTGTTGGACGGGAAAACCGGTCAGGTAACCGCCATAGGTAAAAACGAGGGAAGCGACGACCCCGCCAAAACGTGCTCGCCGGAGGGAGGAGGCGGGGAGGAGACGAAGGAAACAGGAACGGGCAAAAAGATAGGTTCCCACTGCCGCCAGGGAGAAATGAGCAATTACTTGCAGCTCCAGCGCCCACAAGGGAAAACCAATATCCCAGCCCAGTAACGAGCCGCCCCAGCCCAGCAGTAAAGCTTCTAACACGTGCGGCGGGTACAACGCGCCCGATTGAATATCGGCCAGGGCCGGCTGGCCGCCGTAAAGATAGGGATTCCAGAGGGGAACCCGGCCTTGGACCCACTCCCCGGCGGTAAAGGCGCGCAGGGGGAAATATTGCTCGGTGAAGTCACCACCGGCAATAACCAGCCGGTCGGCGGGATTGGGGGTAATGAGTCGCCAGAAGAAAAGAAGGGGCAGGAGGGCCAGGATGGTGACAAGGGCAACCTCCGACCAAATCCGGGGGCGAAGTTTAGCCTTTGCCTGCCTGGCTACCGTAGTAGAGTCTGTAGGTTGTTCAGCAGGTTGAGCCAGCATGGTGTTTTCCAGTAGTTTATAGTGTGCCCGCTACCTTCCGCCGAATTCTGGGCCACAAACGCCAATCGAAAATTAGCCAGGAACACACCAAAATGATGGTAGCGACGCTGATATATAACCCTATTCTAAACCAAATCGGGTCATAAATAAACTCTATCTGATGTAATCCATCCGGCACGTAGACCCCTCGCATCATCAAATTAGTAGCATAAAGAGCGGTTTCGACACCATCCACATAGACTTTCCAGCCGGGGTAATAAATATCGGACAAAACTAAAAGTCCCGCTGCGGACAGATCAACTTTAATTTTTGAGCGTGAGGGCGTGTAACTAATAAATTCCACAGATTCATTGGTAATTTTTGGCGCAAGCGAAGCCGGTAAGTGGCCCTCGATAACGGCCTGTACCGCCGGATTAAAACCGGGTTGCGCCAGGACAGCCTGGGCCGCTGTGGTATCGGCCGGAGCCACTTCTACAGCTTGATGAACTATCCAGGCGCGGGGCAGATAATTTTTGTTCAGATAAATGCTATTGGGGCCGTAATAAAGCAATTCTACCTTTGAACTATCCATAATCAAGGGATCAGCCCAGCCAGCGTTCCAGGTAGCAGCCGGATTGGAGGACGAAGTGACAAAAGAGACAGTCACTTCCTGATTTGTAAATTCACTCAAGTCAACCACTACCGATGTCCAAGTCGGTTCGTCAGTCTGGGTGAGGTGGCGCGAAAAAATACGCTTTTCGGTTTGAGTCGCCGCACTAAGGGCATAAACTTCAAATAAAACGTCCACACCTGGCTGTGTCCAGGCTTGAGGGTCAATAGCAATAGCCGTTTCAATCTGAGTGGGAGATTGCAGGAAACCCCGATAACTTATTTTGGAATCGGGGGGAGCCAATAATACCTCTTGAGACCAGCCGTTAATAGTCCACTCCGCTATGTTTCCGGCTTGGGAATGTTCTGAGGATACCAAAGGTTTGTCTATTTGATGTAACAGCGAGACCCACTGACCGTCCGTCAATTTATAACGCGGAGTGTAGTAATATTTCACATTCAGTGCATCAAGAAATTTACCAGGACGCAGGCTAAAGGCAGCAATTCTAAAATGTGTTGCTTTACGAGCGTTAGTTAAATCAGCATATTGACTATAACGTTTTAGAAGGAAAGAGTCATAGCCTTGAATATCACTCAAACCAAAGACGGTAGCTATATCACCCCAGAATAACTGTTCAACACTCATAAAACGGAAAGGTTGAGTTTCTTGAGCAGCTAAATCCTGCATAAACTTCAGGCTAGGGGTCGACGGGTAGAGCATCGCCGGGTCAAAAGCAGATGTATAATCTATATTCGTCAGAAAAATATCCACCACTAAAATGGTCAAAGCCGCGCTAGAAAAAACGATCCGGTTAAATTTGGCCTGCCGCCACCCTAACAGTAAAACCAAACAGGCGCCCAAAATAGCCAGGCTAAAAATCAGCGAACTTAACAAATAAATAGGATCAGGCTGCCAATGGTCAACGGAAGGTAATTTCCACCAGAAACGGGCCTGATACTTGCTGATAAATGCCAGGCCTAAGGCACAAGTACCTATCCCCAGCCATAAAATTCCCCCCAGTAGAATAAGACGTTTTAATAAAATAGAGGGTCGGTCAGATAGTAGCCAATCAGCTCCTAAACCGGCGGCAACAGCCCAAAAAAGTGCGGTCAGAACCTGGGCACGGTGAAACCCTAATGTTTTGAATGAAGGATATAGATTAGCAAATAATTGATAAAAAGGCGGTATTTTGAATACCACCAGCCAAACCAGCACCCCAATACCGATAAAACCCCAGGTCAAACGACGACGTGGGGAAAAAGCAGAAGCAATCAAACAGAGTAAAGGGAGTAGTCCCAGATACAGATAAAACTCGCTGGCATCGATTGAAGGATCGTTTTTATCGACATGATTGCCTAAAATGTCCGGCACGAACAGCCGAAGCAAAATTTTTGGCGACAACTCCAGCTTGAAATCTACTTGACTACGCATCCCTTGCGGCAATAATTCAGCCATTGGCAACAGTTGGATGGCCGCTAAACCCAATCCCACAAGTAAAATCAATGATAAAATAAGGAGTGGGTATAAGGCAGAACGAATATTCCGGTTATCCAGCCAGATTAAAAAACCGCGATATATGGCGTAGAAGCCCAAACCGGTGACAGAATAAAGCACCATTTGCAAGTGACCGGCTAATATCTGTAAACCCAAAAAAAGGCCGCCGCCAATAGCCCAATGCCAGATTTTAGATTTTAGGGCGCGTTCCAAAGTCCACAAAATCAAGGGGAGCCAAATAATCGTTTGAAAGGCAGGGAAGGCCGGCATCCAATAAGCAAGGCCGCCAAATATAAAAGAAATAGCCCCCAACAAAGCCCCTAAATATCCTGAACCCAATTCTCGAATTAGCCAAAAACAGAATAATCCTCCTAAAAAAGCGTGGATAATAATTCCCCAACTTATAGCTTGGGCTACCGGCATTATGAACAGTAAAAAGAGCGTAAGGGGATAAAGTGCATGATGAAATCCACCGGCCAGGATCGGCATTCCAGACAAATTATGTGGATTCCAAAGCGGAACTTGACCTTGTTGCCATGACGCCAAAACAAAATGCAATAAGGGGTAATTTTGTCTAACCCCATCAGTCAGCCGAGAATTCCAAAGAGGGATACCTAAAGCGCCCGGTATTTCACTACGCCAGGGTTCGTAGGTATGCAGCACATCTAGTGGCAGCAATATTTTGCCCTGCACCGGCACTCGCCAAAAGAAGAGCAGGGTTAATAAGAGGAGTACGACAATACTTACGCCATCACGAGACTGAAAAAAGGAAGTGAATCTATGATACAAGGCCTAATCCTTTAAACTTGCATCTACTGAGTATATCGAAAGAAAATTTAGCTCTACCCCACACTTACGGTTTCACCACCTCAATGGGTCCAATGCTGACACTGGTCACGTTTGTCATCTGTCCAGCCTGCACTAACGGCAGATTCACCGCACTTTCTCCTACGGTGAGGTAATAGCCAACACTCAGATAATATTGTCCCGGCAGTGCATCGGGGTTGACCGGCACCGCATATCCATCAATCACAACCTCACCGGGCGCCCACAACAAGGTACTATAATATTCTAAGGGGTGACGATCATAGCCGCCCCGGAGTGCCCCGGCGCTGTCCAGGAGGTGATTAAATTGGATAAAATCGGCCTGGGGCGAACGGTTGGGCAGGGCTTGCCAATACAAAGTGAGGGGAAAGGCCTCGCCTGCTTTTACCTGATTGTGAGGCAGGGTATATCCCAAAAACTTGAATTGATCGGCAAAGTTGGCTTCAGCAGAAACCGCCATTTGGGGCACATCAAAGTGACGCTGCCACCAATTTTCAACGGTTAGCAGCGGCTCACCGGTAACCTGCCCTACCACCTCGTCGCCGCGTTGAAGGGTTGCCTGGAGGCGGTAATCACCACTTGGCCAACGAGGGCCAATCACAAAGGTATAAATGTTAGCCTGATTCTGAGTCGCCACCCAAGTTTGGCCGGTAGCATCAACCAGTTGCAAATCCAGTGAGATACCATCCGGCAAGGAATCTGAGGTGACTATAGAAATCGTAGCCGGATAGCGATAAGTGGGGGCTGGAGATGTCTCGATGGGGCCATCGCTTCGCCATAAAGAAAAGGCGAGGTCCAGCGGTCCGGCGGGAGTGACCAGACTCAAATATTGCGGTAAAGACAGCGTTGAGGGTTGAGCTAACGACATGCTTGCCAGCAAAAGGGAGGAAGTAGAATGGCTCCCCTGCCCTCCTGCCCTCCTGCCCTCCTGCTGCGCAACAGGCAGCGCCCCTATGTGACTCACTAGCTGCAACTGCACCGTATACTCACCGGCCGGCAAGTTAGGCAGCGGCAAGGCCAGTCGATCAAAGACAGTATCGCCGGGATCCCAGGCCAGGGTGGGCAGGCGGCCTTGTCCATTATAACCTAGCCAATGTGAAACAACTTGACTTTGCTGATCCAATAACTCAACCTTCACCAAATAACTCTCTTTGGTGTAGGCCAGTGAACGCCAAGCCAGGTTCAGGTGCAGCAGACCCTGTCCCGGTTGGGGATCAAGCTCATAGCTAACCAGTTCCACCTCATCACCAAATTTGGCCTCGACCGGCTGGGCCAGCCACTCGGCGGCCTGGGGCAGGGTGCGTAAGGGCAACGGCGACACGGCAAAGGTAACTAGCCGGTAAAGATGAGCGCCGGTCCAACTCAGCAAGCCAACAATAAGCAGGGGGAACACCCAGCGCTGCCAACGTTGAGGTATCGCTGTAGTCAATCCCCAGACCAACAGGCCAACCACTGCGGCTGCCGCTGGGATGAGAATGTGCCGCCCTTGCGCCGTCTGGCCTAAACGCCGTGATAAGCCAAAGCGGACCAAGGGTAAGATGATAAAAATGGCCGTGTGAAAACTCAGCAGAAGCAACCACTGGCGAGAGGAAGAGTCGGCGCACCAGAGCCGCCATAAGCCAAATCCGGTCACGCCGACGAAGAGAACAATAACCAGGTAGACGTAAGGCGACCAGGGGATGCTGTCTCCAATAGATACTCCCCAAAAGGACAGGAATGTACTTATCATCCACCCTGAAAAAGTGCCGATTTTGGTATTTTCCGGTAGGTCAGCCAGGCCAATTTGGCCGCCACTTAAAAAGCCGCTAATCCGGTTGAGGGTGGTATCACTGCCTCCGGCCAATAAAGGACTCAGCAGGCCCCCCAACCAGCCATCTCTGGCAACTGTATTTAAAAACCAAAGATTCCAGCCAAACCACCAACTTGAACAAAGTAAGCTCAATCCGGCAATCACGCCCAGCCGGGCCCCAACCCAACGCCAGCCCCATTTTTTCTGGTTGGCAATGAGGGCGCAAATAGCACCAAGCTCAAGCGGAACAAGAACAAGGGTGTATTTGACGGTCATGGACAGACCCACCAAAATTCCCAGGCCAATAAACGGCCACCATCGCTGCGAACTTTTGATAGCCTTTATTAGCAGCCAAAAATAGAGAGCAGCCAGCAGTCCCAGTAAATTATCGTCGTTGAGGGCTGCTCCCAGAATAATATAACGGGGCATAAAGGCTAACAAGGCTGTCCCCGCCAATGGAACCAACGGCTTGGGGCCAAGCGGCAACTCTTGCAAGGTCAAAAAAACCACCCCTAGTGTGGTTGCACTCAAGACAATAGAAAACCAACGTCCTATCTGCCAAACCAAAAAACGGCCCAAGTAAGGCGGCTGGAAATCTTCAGTTTTCAGCGCCCCTACCTGATCGGCTTGATGGTCTATGGCTCGATAGCGAAAGGAGTCCCAGAAATATTTAAAGTTGGGCGGTCCATCTACACTAACATTGGCCGACAGGAGAGCCACTAACACCTGGTATAGGGGTGGAAAGTCAGCCCGGGTAATTTGACTGCGCTCCTCATAGGTAGTGGGTAAGCGGCCGTTCTGTTTAATAAAAGTGATATATTCCAGGTGGTAGCCCTCGTCCAGGGCCAGGCTGAAATGGAACACCTGAGTGGTGATTAATGCCAGGGCCAGGTAAACAAGGAGCACTCCCCCTAAACCCATCCAATTTGTGAAACCTGAAACGTGAAACGTGAACCTTCTCAAAATATGTATGCCCAACTAAAGTTCATTACTTCTCAACAATTTCAAATGACGACAAAACAATAACGTTATCCGGCGAGTCGGCCACCGGCAAACGCACCCCGGTGGCAAAATCATACATTCCCACCACCAAATCATATCGTCCCAGTTTGAGCGCGTCCAACGAAATACTCACTTCATCCTTGATGATCTCGCCGGCGTCCCACAGACCGGTTGGGTACACGCCGCCAGCCGGGGGGCCATCTTTTTGGGCCACCGTTTCACCGGCGGCGTTACGTACATGCGTAAAAACAGTATAATCGTTTTCAGGGGCGGTCAGCGCTTGCCAGTAGAGGGTGAGGCGAAGAGACGACGCAAAGCGGGCGGGGAGGCGAGGAGGCGGGGAATCTGACCTAGATTCGCCATTCGCTGCGTCGTCAAAACCTAACAATTTAATTTGCTCGCCCAGGACAATATTTACCTCAGTTTGGGGCGTGGCTGTAGCAACAGTTGCGCCCGGTGGGGGACCGCCTACTTTGATTGGTCCGATAGTCACCGCACTTGCCTCAGTGGGTTGGCCGGTGGCCGGATCAAGAATTAAGAGCGATTTGGCCGCACCGTTAACTTGACGATACCAGCCTAGACTCAGCGTGTAAATACCATCAGGCGTATCAGGGGCAACCGGCACGGCAAAACCATCGGCGATGACTTCGCCGGGCGCCCACAGCAGGGTGCTGTAATTCTCCCTGGCCAAACGATCATACCCGCCCCAGGCAACCCCTTGATTATCCAGCAAACGATCAAAAATGACAAGATTTTCGCCCATCCAGTGTTGTCCCTGCCAATAAAGAGTCAGCGGCGCACCCTCTCCTGGCTGAACCCGGCGCACCGGCAGATCATAACCCAACAATTTCACCTGACCTTCGAAGTTGGCTTCCAGGGGATGAGTAAGCACAGGCGCTTGAAAATTGCGTTCATTTTTCGCCACCCGTAGGACAACTTCACCAGCGGGCTGCAGACGATAATCTCCCGCCGGCCAATCAGGGCCAATGATGAAGTTAGCCCAAGTCGGGCCAAGCGAGGCCGGGGAACGGGTGACACCGTCGGGGCCGGTTAATTTGGAATTGGGGGTTAGGGACTGGGGATGGGGAAAAGTTATTTGGGCGGTTTCGCGCTCATAGAGGAGCGGGGGCTGCGGCGCTATGACCCCATCACGCCATAGTAACCACCCGGCCAGGCTTGGCGGATTGGCCGTTTCAACTAGTTGGTAAGTGGTCAAAGTTTGCCAATCCACAACCGGCTTATTTTCATCCCAGAGCCGCCAGCGAACCTCATAATTTCCGGCTGGCACTCCCGTTAACGGCAACCAGCCTTCGTCGCGGATAACGTCGCCAGCTTCCCAGGCCCGGGTGGGGTAGCGCGCTTGAGTTTGATAAGCCAGCCAGCTTGTTTGGGTCTGGCCTTGCCTATCCACCAGGGCCAATTCCACAAGATAATCTTCCGGCGCCGGCCTAGCGCCTGCCCGCCAGATCAGCGAAACTTTTAAGGCAGCAGGGTGGGTGGGGAAAGCCAGCCACCTCCTGTTACCCCCAGGAGTCACCCGATAACTGACCAATTTCGTTCCATGCTCAAGGGTGATAGGCGAGGTTGGGGTAGCTTCCGGTTCCAGGGAGAGGAAGGTAGTCCGCACCGGCAACGGGGGAGGGTAAAAGTTCGCCATATCGATAAGCTGGCTTATGGCCCCTACCAGAAGTAGGCCAATTAAAGCGTAAAGGGTAAAACGTGCGGTATGAGGGAGAAATCGTAAATATCCAAAGGGCGCGATGTTATAAATCGTAAATCGTAAACCGTAAATCGTAAATCTTGACAGTCCCCACACGACCAGAATAGCAAGGGCCGGCCCGGATAAGAAAAGAAGGTGGCGGCCTTGCACGGCTTCCAGAGCATCTCGTGCCCCAAAAAGGCGAATCACCATAAACGGCGCGGGCAAAAGACAGTGGAGGAGTAAAAAGGTAATGATGATCCGCTGAAGCGATGAGAATGAGTTACTTCGCCAAGACCTGACTAATCCAACCGCAGCAACGCCGGCAATGACAGTCATAAGCCCAACAAACCAGTTGAGCTGGTAGGGGCGCACTATGGGGTTGACCCAAAAAGTGAGCGGCAGTTCGGTCAAGATTTGCCAGACGCTATAGCTCGGTTGGTCAATATGGGCCAGCGGAGGCGCTTGACCGCCGCTTATCCAGGCAAAAAGTTGTTCAACCGTACGATCGCTCCCATCGCCGCGAAGAAGCGGGGCTAATATCCCTAAAACAGGGCCGTAACGGCCAACTTCGTTAAAGTTAAACAGCAGGTATCCAAACCACCAACTCGTTACCAGCACGTAGGCCAAAGCAGCTTGCAACAAAGGTAAAACGTAAAACGTCTTGCCTCTTGCATGTCTTTCTACTTCTCCGCCGCCCTGCTCCCCCGCTTTCCATCCCCTGCTCAAAATCAGCAGCCCAATCTCCAGCGGCAGCAAGGCAGCCAGATATTTGGTCGTCAAGGCCAGTCCGACCACAGCCCCCAGAGCTAAAAAGCCCCAGCGCCGATGATAGCCTTTGGCTACACGTAAGGCGAGCCACAAAAAAAGTGAAGCGAATAACAAGGTCAAGCTGTCATAACCAAAAACCATCCCGGTGAAGAGAAAACGAGGAATAAAAGCCAGGAAAGCCACAGAGACAAGGGCTAGAGTTTGGGGAGTGAAACGTGAAACATTCTCCCCTGCCCCCCTGCCCCCCTGCCCCCCTGCTACCTTGCTACCTGCTACCTTGCTACTTTGAAAAACCTCCAGCGCAATCCGGTAAGTTACCAACAATGTACCCAGGCTGAAACCGATGGAGAGAAATCGGCCAAGATGCCAGACCAGAATCTCTTGTTGCCAAGGAAACAGTTCGTCCTCGGTGTGCAGAATAGCATCGGAGCCTTGCCCCGGAACCAGTTGGCGGCGGATATTTGTCATCCCGGTCAGGGGGTCAATTCGATATTTAAAAGTGGGTGGACCGTCACTTTCGATCCAACCGGTAAGAGCAGCCGCACCCAAGTGGTAAAGCGGGGGCCAATCAGACTTATAGCCAGCGGCCTCCCGTTCGGCCGGATTGGCGGGCAAACGGCTATTTTGGGCAATAAACTGAGCATACCAATAATGCGCCCACTCATCGGCCCCACGGCCAATCGGCACGACAAGGCTGTAGAGAATAGCCAGGACAAGATAGATGGCGAGAATCAGGACCAATTCAAGGTTATGATAAAAACGTCGCTCGTGCAAACTCTTAACGTATGACCACATCCGTTAATTTAACCTCGTTGGCCGGATTACCCGGCACGGTCAGCCGCTGGCCCGTTTGCCCATCATACATACCAACTACAACTTGATAAGTTCCGGCGGGCGGAACGGCCGGCAGGGGCAAAGTTATTTCATCAGCCACAATTTCGCCCGGATCCCATACACTGGTAGGGTAAGCGCCATTCAAGGGAGGCTGGTCTTTCTGGGCGACAATTTCATTAGCCTTGTTACGGATATGAACAAAAGTGGTGTAATCCTGGGAGGGAGGTATCTCGCAGCGCCAGTAGAGCGTGAGTCTGAGATTTTGACTACCCGAAGCAGATTCTTTATCCTTATTTAGTTCACCCCTCGAATCAACCAGGGTGTAACCAAGCAAGGTAAGATTATTCCCAAAAGGTTGATCCAACTTATGTTGGGGCTGCCCGGCCTCAGACTTTAACCCGCCGGTAAGATGACCTACTTTGATAGGGCCAAGGGTGACATTTGTCACTTGGCTCATCTGCCCATTTTGCACCAGCGGCAGCGACACCGGAGCCTGACCGACCACCACATAGAATCCAATATCCAGATAATATAGACCTGCGGGAGTATCTGGCTTTATAGGCAGGGTAAAACTATCGCCGACCACCTCGCCGGCAATCCATAATAGCGTGCTGTAATTCTCGCGAGGTTTGCGGTCATAACCTGCCCATATCTGGCCCTGCTGGTCTCGCAGCCGGGTGAACATGATAAAGTCCGCCGGCATCGACTGTAGCGCCTGCCAATTTATGGTCACGGGTAAACTCTCGCCCGGCATGATCTGTCGCTGCGGCAAATCGTAACCCAAGAGCATCAACTGGTTAGCAAAATTGGCGTTAACTGTCACCTGGCTGGGCAGGGGGTTCATCAAGCGGCCCTCACCGTTAGCAAAAAGAAGCGGGGCAGACTCCCAAGCCGGTTGGTTGGCCGATTCAATCCGCAAGCGATACTCACCTTTAAACCAGCGTGGATCAACGACAAAAGCCCGTGTTGGTCCGCCGGTCCGATCCGGCGACCAAACTGTTTGACGAGGCCCGACCAAACTTAAAGTAACTGCCGGGCTAGCTGTAATTTGAATAGTTGAACGGGACTCAAAGACAGGTAGGCCGGCGGCGACTTGGCCTTGCTGCCACAAATTGAAGGCAGGCCGGTCAGGTTGGGCTGACTGGGCCGGCAGAACGGGTTTAGCCAGTTCAAGTTGAGCCAGGGTAAAGCCGGTTTTGTCGCCAATGACCAGGGGACCGCTCGCCCCTATCAGCCGCAATTTGATCGTGTAAACGCCGGGACTCAGGCCGATCAGGGGCAACCAGGTCTTATCGCGCACGGTGTCTTTTGGTTCCCAGGCTTTGGTAGGATACCGTCCATTAGCCGGATGCCCCAGCCAAATGCTCTGAGTCTGCTCCTGGTGATCGACCAAACTGATCTCGGTCAGATAATTTTCCTGGCTCAATTCCTGGACCAGCCAATAGAGGTTGACCTCCACCGCCAGGTGATTTGGATCACAGCAGGTGGAGTCGGTGGTCAGTCCTTTTAATTCGTATCCCGTAAGCATGATGGGACCAAAATCCAGCTCGGCGGGTTGAGCTGAAGCAGGCATCAAGGGGGGAACAGTGCGTATCGGTAGAGACGGTTGGTAAATCTGGATACTTTGCACCACGCTCCACCCCGCCATGCCGAGTCCCAACAATACACCACCTAACCATGGCCGCGCCATGCGGGCTGGGAACCAGGCGCTCAAGCCCCAAGTAATCAAAATGGCAAACGCCCCTGCTGCCGGAAACAACACATGCTGCCCCTGAGCTGTACTGGTTTGCTCCACTGAAAAGAAACGCACCAGGGGTAAGATAAAAAAGATTGAAATGTAGAACATCAGTACAACCAGCCATTGGCGGGCCGAAGGTTTTTGTCGCCAGACCCGGATTAATCCAACCCCACTCAACGCGGTCAAGGCAATCAAAGCCAGAAAAAGCAGGTAAGGAAAATGCCAGTCGTACTGCCAAAAACTCCGAAAGAAACGCTCACCCCATTCGGTGAAGGAAATCTGATCCGCAAAATTGACCATCTGCCCTATTTTACCGCCTGATAAGAGGTAAGAAATCTCAACCGAAGTCCGATCACTTCCATCGGCCAACAGAATCGGCTGGAGCAGGCCGG
Source organism: uncultured Caldilineaceae bacterium (assembly GCA_964622215.1). Lineage (GTDB taxonomy): Bacteria > Chloroflexota > Anaerolineae > 4572-78 > J111 > DSQQ01. The sequence continues at coordinate 7,518 of CAZUNT010000076.1, read as the reverse complement.
AGAACCACCCTAATTCGTTGACCCGGTTCAACTTCAGTTCTATCCAGGCAAACCACCAGCCACATCCTACCAACAGGCCCGTTAAACTCAAGGCTAATCGAGATCCCAGTTTCTGCTTTGACCAACCGGCCCGCCAGCCGATGAGGCCCACCATTCCAACCAGGGCTAAGGGGGTGGTTAGAGCGCTAAGTTTGGTAACAATAGCTAAACCAACCATAAGACCGGCTACCAGATAGAGCCAAGCCGGTTCGGTTTTTTTGATTAGATAAACCGCCGTGAGCAGAAACAACGACAGCCACAAACCTAGTAAATTCTCATAGCTGAAGACACTACTAATGAAGATAAACATAGGGATGAAGGCCAGGCTCATCACGGTAGCAGTAGCAGTCATATATCTGGCCGGCGAATCCTCAAAAATCAGTAAAGCAATAAAGTAAACCACGACGAGGGTAAGACCACTAAAAATGATAGACATAAAGCGGCCTATTCGCCACAATAGGATTTCTCCCACCCAGGGGTCTTCGGTGTTGAGAACCAGCCAGTTAGGAATATTTGCCACAGGAATGGCCAGGTGGCGGCGCGGCATATCGTGGGTGATTTTTACATACGGCGGAGCATTAAGGTCACCTCGAAAGATTAGAGCTGCGGCAAGGGCATTGAGGGGAGGCTGATCAGACTTGTACCCGGCGGCGGTCCGGTCCTCAGGCGTGAGAGGCAAATAGCCTTCTTTCGCCAAAAAGCGAGCAAACATAAAATGAGCCGCCTCGTCGGGACCGGCGCTCAGAGGGATACGCAGGCTGGTCAAGGTGGCGAGGAAAAAATAAACCAGCAAAATCAACAGCAAGCCGGCATGAAGCTTCAAACGCGACATAATCAAGGTGAAATAGTTACCCTTCTCAGCTCCAAACTGTTATCTGCACTTCCCGGCACAGCTAATCGTACTCCCGTACCCAGGTCGTACAACCCCACGACCAGTTGATACTCGCCTGTCGGTAAATCTGCGGGCAGAGGTACGCTGATGGTATCGGCTATAATTTCGCCAGGGTCCCACAGACTGGTAGGGTAAGCGCCATTGAGGGGCGGCTGGTCTTTCTGAGCAACAGTATTACCAGCGACATCGCGTAGATGGACGAAGGTAGTGTAATCAAGAGGGAGAGGCGAATCGGAGCGCCAGTACAACCTGAGCGACAATTGACAATTGACAATTGACGATTGACAATTACCGGTTGGCAATGATTCCAGGTCGTAACCCAATAAGGTTACATTTGGCGGGTCGCCCAAAGGCTGGCCGACAGGGTATTGGGGCGCGGCGTTTTGGCGAGTCAGGCCGGGCGGGGGGTCGCCAATTTTGATAGGGCCGATGTTGATACTGGTAGCGTCAATGGGCTGATCGTTCTGCACCAGCGGCAATGAAACCGCCTGCTGTCCGACCTGTTTATACAAACCGACGCCGAGGTAGTACACGCCAGCAGGTGCATTGGTCTCAACCGGCACGCCAAAAGGGTCGGTCACAATTTCGCCGGGAGCCCAGTAGATGGTCCGATACCCCTCGCGTGGGAGGCGGTCGCGCCCGCCATGAACCGTACCATCGGCGGCCAGTAACTTGGTGAAGATGGTGTAATCGTTCCCCATCCAATCCAAGCCCTGCCAATACAAGGTCAGTGGAATGCCGCCGCCCGGCTCGGCTCGATTCGTACCCAGGTCATAACTCAGTAATTTTACCTGGTTAGCAAAGTTAGCCTCAACATACCCCCCTTTAATCCCCCCCTCAAAGGAGGGGAGAGTGGGGAGAGTGAATTGGCGCTCCCAGCGATCTACCACACTCAAAACTGGGTCAGAATTGACCAATTGCGCTTCCCCGCCAGCAGGTTTAACAGTGACTTGCAAATGATAGTCACCGGTCGGCCAATCGGGGCCAACGATGAATAGAGCGGTATTGTTCAACTCACGCAGCGGAACGAAAGACGACCCATTATTCGGTCCGATTATCCGGATGGTGCGCTGCTGGTCAGGCAGCAGAGGGCTGAACGTCACCAAGACTGTTTCTCGATAGTTAAATACCTGAGGGGCCAGCAGGGCTTCACCATTCCGCCAGGCCGAATATCCGGCGGCAGCCTGGGCCTGACCGGTGAAAGGCAAGGCTTCATTAAACACCCGCAACGCCGGGTTGGGCAGGCTGATTTCGGTAAGGGTGATGGGCGCCGTCTCCTGCTCCGGGGGATAGTTCTGGCTGGTCGGCAGGAGATTGAGGCTGAGTTGATAGGTTCCTGGCTTCAAGCCGGCGATAGGCAGCCAGACGGTATCGCGCACGATGTCGCCGACATCCCAGGCGCGGGTGGGGTAACGCCCGTTGGCCGCATAGCCCAGCCATTGCGCCTGCATTTGTCCCTCGAGGTCAACCAAGCTGACTTCGGTTAAATAATCAACCTGACTGGCGGCGGTGGCCTGCCAAATCAAATCAAGGCGGAGAGTACGACTCGCCGGGTCTATCTGGTTAGTGTAACCTACCAGGGTGACGGATTGATTCAACGGCCGGTTGAGTTGCTGAACTGCCTGCGTTTTGGCCTGCGGCAAGGTGCTGACCGGCAGCGGCGGATTATAGGCCCATGTCATCGTCCAGAGGTGAATCCCCGTCCAGGTGAGGACAAACAGGCCGGGGAGGAGAGGGGTGAGAGAGGAGGTGGAAGGCAAAAGGCGAAAAGCGAAAGGTGTGAGGTGCGAAATGTAAAATGTAAAATTCGTTAAGCCCCAAATCACCAAGATGGCGAAGGCAGGGGCGGCCATAAAGAGGGCGTGGCGGCCCTGGGCGGTATCGGCCAGGCTGAAGGTGACGGCGTAGCGAAGGAGGGGGAGGATAACCGGGAAAAGAAGATGGAGGAGGAGAAGCAGAAGTAGAAGTAAGGAGGAGTAAGGGATTTCTGGGGAGTTATGAACTGGAGGTTGGAGGGCCGGAATGGTCTGGCGGTCGGCGAGCGGTGGTCGGCGGTCGTTATGCCAGGTCCAGATCAGGCCCGTAGTTGCCAGCAAGCACAGGGCCAGGGCAATGATGAGAGCCGCCGGAGCGAGGGGCTGCACATTCTCTATACCGACCATCCAAAAGGTGCGGAAGAAAATCGTGGCCCATTCCCAGGGGGGGCCGGACTCTAAATTCTCGATAGCTCCACTGAAACCGGCCTGTCCGCCGCTCAGGAAGCTCAATAACTGGTTGGTAGTGGCGTCGCTGGCGTCGGCAGCCACCAGGGGGCGCAGTAGCCCTACCCACAAACCATCTTGGGCGACGGTGTTAAATTGGTAGAGGATAAAGCCAAACCAAAAACTTAGGACGGCTAAAGTCGTTCCGGTGGTGATTAAAACGCTGCGTAACCATAGTTTCCAACGGGTTGCGGGTTGGGCAGCGGTAACGATAAGCCACAGGCCGGTGGCTGCTTCCAGGGGCAACACCAGGGCGCTGAGTTTGGCCAGGATGGCCAGGCCGGCGAAGAGGCCCAGGAGAACGGCGTAAATCGTAAAT
>CAZUNT010000076.1:0-3907 GCA_964622215.1 uncultured Caldilineaceae bacterium | reverse complement strand
CGTAAATCGTAAATCGTAAATCGTAAATCGTAAATCGAATAAGTATCCACAGAAATAGAGCAGAAAAGAAAGCCTCGGTAGTCTCATAATTGAGCATGGAGCCGGTCAGGATAAAACGGGGGATGAAGGCGACAAGGGCGGCTGCACCGAGAGCAGATAACCAGGGGGTTTGTCCGTAGTCTAGGAAGCCGGAAGCGCCTTCATGGCCGGTCGCCGGTCGCCGGTCGGCGGTCGCTTTAGCCAGATAAGCAAACACATCACGAGCAATAAAAAAGGTGACGGCGACGGTAGCCACGCCAAAGAGGATGGCTACCCAACGGCCAATGTGCCAGCGCAGTACTTCGGCGCGATAAGGCCAGCGTTCGTCCTCGGTATTGTAGAGGCCCCAGGCATGGCGGGTGCGCTCGATCAGTTGGCGGCGGGGGTGGTCGTTAACGCGCTTGAGGAAGGGCGGGCCGGTGGGGTCAACCAGCGAAACCGGCAAAGCCGCCAAGAGGTGATAGAGCGGCGGCTGGTCGGATTTGTAGCTGGCTTGTTGGCGTTCCTGGTTGTTCAACGGCAAGCGGCCATGATCGGCGATGAAGCGAACATACTCATAATGAGCCAATTCGTCGGGACCGGTGGTCAGGGGAGCCAGATAAGCATGAGCCAGGGCCAGGGCGAGGTAGAGGAGAAGCAAGAGAGCTAAGGACAGGAATTGAATAATGGTGAATGGTGAACGGTGTCGATTTGTTTCTGGTGAGATTGAGGGGCGGGGGTCAGGAATCGAGAAAGAAGAAGTGGGGTCTTGAGTTTCAGACTGGGAGAAATTTTGGGTCATTATTTCTACGGCGGTCAGCCGTCGGCGGTCGGCGGTCATTCACATAAAAGGCCGGCGCGGGCCGACCTGGAAAGATAAAGCTTTGGCTGGGACGCATTATATCACCAGCAGAGAGGCTGGCAAAATAAAGAGACAACCACCTTTTCGATAGTCGTCTCTTTAATTTTTTGCCTCACATAGCCTGCTTAAGGTCTGGAATCCTCAATTTGTCAGTTTTTACCTCCAACTCACCCCGCTCAATTCCCAGAACCGCCTTACTTATACCCCTTCCCCTGACAATATCCAGCCCATTCAGCGGTTTGTTGCTTAGGAGACGGCGTTTTGCTCCGCAGTAGCCAATTCTTCTTCCATCCAGGCCGGTTTTAGACCGAGATAAAGTACATCCGGGTCAATATCTGCCCCATTGTCCCAAACGATCGTACCCATACGCGGGTCAACCTTCACAGAACGGAATATAACCGGGTCGTTTCGTATCGGCTCAAATATCGGGCCACGCAAGTAAGGCTCAAGGTTAATTTCCCTTTGTGTACCATCAGTGAACCCTAAGCGTACCCAATAATTCTTTAATACTTCAACGGATCGAATACGAACCATTTTTTTGACAAAGATTCCGCAGGTGGTATATGGTTGAGCCAACCAATTGAAAACGCGCCGCCCCCAGGTGCTGGAACACCTAAAGGCGGCTGACCCCCAAACTGCGTTACCAGTCTGGAGGCTGCGGTTATTTTACCTAATTTTTTAGGATTCTGTAAACTGCGCGGCCATCTTTGACCTTTTTGGTTGGGGGTGGCCGTTTTATATTGGCCTAAAATCCATCGCCACAGCGGGTTACCTCCTTTCGATGGATTTTAGGCCAAGTTAGTTTTGATGACGAGAACCCGACTCATTTTGTTAATAGTGAGCCGGGTTTTTTATGTAGTAGACGATTCTTATTATTCTGCCTTTGCACTCCAATTCCATGTGCCTAAATCACAAGGTTTTTCAAGAGGTATTTCAAGCGTTATAGTTACTGTACCCTTTGCTTCAGTTGGGGAGGTGAATTGTCCTGTGATAGCTTGTTTGCCCAAACCAGAGGCAGTTATTTCTATCTTACCTTCGTCAATGGGCGTAGGGTGGGCAGGGTCACCGACGGTTAGCGTTGTACTTCCCGACGAACTGCTAGGACATTTCAAGTCTGCCAGCGTAATTTCCGCAGTGGTGATTGAAGACCCGTCATCAGAGATGACCAGCTTAACCGTGCCGCTACTAGCTGTACCACTACTCCCCGCTTTGCTTACTTCCATAGCTCCGATAAAAGTAGACCCCGATTGAGGTTTAACAATTGCTAGAGTAGGAGTTTCTGTAGGTGGAACTGGGGTCAGTGTTGCCGTCGGTGGCTCTGGGGTATGTGTTGCTGTAGGCAGTTCTGGGGTTGGAGTATCTGTCGGTGGTTCGGGCGTTGGAGTTGGTGGCTCTGACGTTGGTGTTGCTGGTGGGGGTTCTGGAGTTGGTGTTGCGGCTGCTTGCTCCGGCACAGACGTTGCTGCCGGGGCTTCTGATACGGTGGTAGGTGCACTACCTCCACACCCAACCAAGAACGACATAACCAAAATTACTGTAATTCCCAATAGTAGCACTTGCTGGCGGCTCATCTCTGACTCCTTTCGCTGCGGCTGCCTTGCCGCATAACCGATACCTTTTAATAAAAGAGCAAGTAACGATGAAGACGTTACAGATTATCTAAAGGGAGTATGTTAGCGATTTTTCTACTGTCTAACATAATAAGGGCTTTATGCAGCGGTGCTCAGGCGCAGAGGGCAGGAAGGTTCCTGGACTACTCAGGCCCAGGGCCGCTGCTGAAGGAGGAGAGAGCCACCGCATAAACCTCGTTGATAAGCCTGAGCGCAGACTATTTGGAAATTGAAGTCCAGGTTGTGCTCTTGATGGAGTGGTTGGGAGGGGCTAAACTGGCTCCATTATAACCGATTCAGTCCAAATGAACAGGTGAGCGGCTCAAACCAGGTCGTTGGCGGGCGGTGGCATGCCTCAGAATGTGCTTCTTAAATAATTAGGGAGCCGAATAGCCAAAATCTTATCTCGCAGGTAATTATCTACTCGACCTCAAATTCCACCAACACCGCAAAATCACCGCTTCCGTCAACCGGCAAACGCTGGCCGGTGCTGACCTCATAAAAGCCGGTAATGAGGCGATAGCCGCCGGGAGGAAGTCCCTCTGCAGGTAGAGAGAGAGAAAAAGTATCCACCACCATCTCGCCGGGAGACCAGAGATTGGTCGGGTAGAGACCATTAAAGGGCTGGCTGTCCCAACTCGTCACCACCTGGCCCTGCTCGTCGAGGAGTTGGAGAAAAACGGTGTAAGGCTTATCGGTCGGGTGGAGAGACTGCCAGTGGAAGGTAACAGGTAATTGTGAATTGTGAATGGTGAATTGCGAATTGCGAATTTTTGGCAGGGTGACGCCAATGAGTTTGATTGAGCCGCCGTAGGTGGCCGATAGGGGGGTAGCAGGGATACGGGGGTATGTGCCATCGGCAGAAACATAGAAGAGACCCAATTGATTTTGATCAACGGTCTGGCCACTCCCCTCGCTCCCCCTGTTCTCGCCCGCTTTGCCTCGCCGCATGGCCTCATCGACTCGCAGGGGGAGGCGCTGGCCGGTTTTACCATCAAAAAAACCGAGCCGGACCAGGTAGGGGCCGGGGGGCGTATCCGGGCCGGCCCAGAGGGTGTGCTGAGAGGGCAAAATACCGTCAGGCCGCCAGCGGTACATATCTTCTCGAAAGGCTTCGCCTTCCCACTGGTTGATGGGTTGGCCGGCGTGATCAATCAACTGGAGGAAAAGACGGGCGTCAAAGGTTTTATCGGTCAGGCTATGCCAGTAAAAGTTCAGAACCAGAGGCTGGCCGGGTTGGATGACCGGCGGCAGGACATCATAACCTTTGAGCTGCACCTGAGCGGCCCAGGTAAGGTCGATGGTGCGCTCAGGAGTGGTAGCGGTGAACATCAGGAACAAGGGTGTTGGATCAGCCAGAGTACGGATATGGGCCAGTTCCCGGCCAAAATGATCCCGATAAATTTCCGGCTCGGTA
>CAZUNT010000075.1:22857-30746 GCA_964622215.1 uncultured Caldilineaceae bacterium | reverse complement strand
GAACCTCGTTTTGTCCAAATTTATCCTTTCACCACGTTATAATGGAGTGCTACCACTCGCTTGAAAGCGTATTCATATTTCAAATTTTGCCATTACCACTTAACGTAAACAAAATAATCTCCGGCGGGCAGAGCAGCCGCATCCGGGGCGCGCTCAGCCCTTCCAGGCCGATACCCCGGCTGATGTAGAGGGTCGTATCCTGTTCGACATAGCGCCCCATCTCGTAGCGTTTGCCCAGGGCGCTGCTGGTTAGAATCGCTCCGTAGAAAGGAGCGCGAATTTGACCGCCGTGGGTATGGCCGCACAGGTATAAATCAACCGGGTAATTCTGTACCAACGGCATCAATTCCGGCGAGTGGTAGAGCAATACTTGCGCCGAGTCGGTGGGGACGAATTTAATCAGTTCCTTAAAAACCTGGGCATCTCCCTCTAAATCATGGTCGCAGTCCATCCCAATCAGGGAGAGCGTCCGGCCATCGGCCAGTTGGAGGACAGCCACCTCGTCCCGCAGCAGCCGAATGGCCGTGTCATCGAACAGGGAGGGCGTGGTCTGGCGTAGATCGACCGGTGGACTGCCCAGGGTGGCGTAGACGCCGTAAGGGGCATTAAGTTTAGCCAATACCTTGCGCACCTCGGCGCGGGCGGTGGGATCGTCTACATAGGAAAGATTGAGAAAATCGCCGGTGATAACAATAAGATCAGGTTGAGCCTGCTCGATCAATTCCAACAATTTCACTTCACGCGAGGTCAAACGTTCCACGTGCAAGTCGCTCAGGTGGAGCAGGCGGAGCGGTTGGCTGTGATCGGGCAAGCCGGGCGATTGGATGGACAGGTGAGTGGTCGCCAGGGCAAAAGGCTCATGCAGGGTACTCCACAGGTAAATCGCCGTACCGATGAGTTGGAGCAGAATCAGCAGTCCTAACCCTATTTGGTAAGGAGTAATAGGGGCTTGGTAATTGGACCAAACAAGGGTTACTAACGCAGCCAGAATCGCAACACCGAGGCGGGGTACGGTTTTGAGGTAAAGTTGGGGGCCGATGGGACCAAAGGAACGTCTCGACCGGGGCAGCCACCACAGCAGTAACCAGTCGCCCAGGGCAAAAAGTAGGTAGATCGCCGCCGCAGTTATCGCCAGCGATCCCCCCAACGGCCACCAAACTAGCCCCACGATCAACGCCGCCGCCAGCAGGCCAACCGCCAGTTTCCAGGCCGGCCAGGTGGCGGGGAGATGGGTGATCAAAAAGAGCTGGTGCAGCCAGCGGTCTTCGAGAATTCCTTCTTGAGGCTTGGTTCTGACCTTAGTGGAGTAGAAGGTTACGGTGAAAGGTTGTTTGGTTTGGTTTGTAAGCATAAGTCTAAACCTGTATACAGTATACAGTAGGCGGTAGACGGGAAAAATCAGTTGCCGTAGACTCTATCTATCGTTTGCCATCAATACTTTCAATAAGACGATAAAGCATTCGGCTAACTGCCTCAGCGTCAGCCATTAACTGTTCAAAATCAATATACCGTCTACTTTCTGCGTATCACCAGCAGCGTAAAATCGTCTGTCGGTTGGGCCGTGGCGCTGAAGGCGTTGACGGCCTCACGCACTTTCTCCACTACGGCTTCCGGTCCCTGCGCCCAGTTCTCTTGCAAGATAAATTTCAACCGTTCCTCGCCAAAAAGGGCGGCAAAAGAGTCAAATACTTCTGTCACGCCGTCGGTGTAAAACACCACGCCATCACCCGGAGCCAGATATCGCTGATCCACCCCTGGCTCGATTTCCGGCTGCACGCCCAGCACCAGGCCGTGCGAGCGCAGCGCCTCCGACCGGCCATCGGCTCTGAGCAGCAAAGGGGGATTATGCCCGGCGTTGGCATAGACCAACGACCCGGTTTGGGTATTCAGCACGGTATAGAACAGGGAGACAAACATACCTCGTTGACTGTCGGGTACCAAAAGTTGGTTAACGCGAGTCAGGACCGCTTTGGGGTCGGTCTGGTCGGGGGCGATGGCCCGCATCAGCGAGCGGGTCAGGGCCATGTAGAGGGCCGCCGGCATACCTTTGCCGGCCACGTCGGCGATGACGATACCCAGTTGGTGGGCCGTCACCTCGATGAAATCATAAAAATCCCCCCCCACTTCCTGGGCCGAGCGCCAGAAAGCAGCAACTTCCCACCCCGGCGGAGCTGGCAGGTGAGAAGGAATCATACGAGCCTGAATATCGTGAGCTAGTTCCAACTCGCGGGCCAGCCGCTCTTGCTGAGCTTTCTGGTCGTACAGATATTTGCTTTCAATAGCTACCGCCGCCTGGTGTCCAATGCCCGTAATCAGCCGGAGACCATCCTCTCGAATGGCGGCCGGGCTGACAAATGTAACCAGCATAATCCCCAACATAGCCCCATGCGCGACCAGGGGCAACAACGCCAGGGTATGGAGCTCCAGGCCGGCCACCAACTCCGGCGGCAGGCGATGGTCATGGACCGCGTCGACGACAATGATCGGGGTGCGAGTCTGGTTCAGGCGGTGGACGGCTTTAACCTTATTGGGGAGGATGGAATAGCGATAAAAGAATTGTTCCGTACCCGGTTGGAATCCAAACGCCGCCTGCGGCTCAAACACATCCGAAGTCAGGTCTCGCAGCCAAATGGCGCAGCGGTCCACCTCGGCGATGAGGGGTGGAATCTGGGTCACAGCCGCCAAGACCTGGCTCAAATCGCCAAAACCCTGTTCAACTTCGGCCACTTTCAGGAGCGCGCTGCTGATTTGGGCCTCATCCTGGGCCATCCGAAACAGACGTGCATTTTCAATGGCAATAGCAGCCTGGTTGGCGAAAGCCGTAGTAATCGTCAGAGCTTCCGCGTCATAGAGTTCGGGTTGGTTATGAGCCAGGGTCAGCAGACCTAACACCCGGTTCTGCACGCGCAAAGGAGCCACAATCGCCGAATGGTTATGCAACCAACCTAGTTGCACTGCGGCCGGATCGGCCGGATCACCAGCCTGGCGCAGCAGCGGCTCGGTGGCCTTGAGACCTCGGGCCAGCCAGGGGTCTTGTCCCGGCTCAAAGTTGTCGGGAAACGCCATAACCTGGTTTGACTGAAATGTGCGCAGTTGCAGTTTTCTGTTGCGAAACAACCAGATAGACAGGCAGTCCGCCGGTAAATTGAGTTTCAACTCGGTCAGGATGGTATCCAAAATGGTGTTCAAATCGACATCGGTGATGAGCGCGCCGGAGATGTGGCGCAGGCTATCGGCTACCTGCCGCCGCCAGCGTTCGGAATGGTACAGGTTGGCGTTGCGTAAGGCAACGGCGATATTGGCGGCCAGGGTTTCCATAGTGATCTGGTCATCTTCGTTAAATACACCCAGTTTATCACTTTGTACGTCGAGCACACCTAAAACTTCGTCGTTGTAGATCAAGGGAACGGCCAACTCAGAGCAAGTTAAGGCGGGCATAATCTCCGAAGGGCGGTAAGATGGCTCAGCGGTGACATCGTTGACCCGGACTGCCTCGCCCGTGCGGGCAACTAAGGGAATGATACCGTGGGGATCATCCAGGGGGTAAAAATGGTCCGTGTACTTTAACGCCTCTGCCCTCAAACCGCTCCCCGCCCGGTAGACAAGCTGCTGCCGCTCGTAATGCACCGTAAACACTTGCACGTAAGGGTAGTCAAAATAGTGCCGGATCAGTTCACAGACCTGATCCAGGAGTTGGTCCACGTCCAAAATAGAGGCTACAGCCCAGCTTACGGCGCTGATGGTAGCCAGGTAATCGGCCCGGCGGCTGGCCTGGGCATAGAGGCGAGTATCCTCGATCGCCATAGCCATCTGACCGGCCAGGGCGCGCAGCACCAGTAAGTCGATCTCGTCAAAATCTTCAAGATAATCGAGTTGGACATCCAACACCCCAAACAGGGTTTCTTCGACTTTGAGCGGCAGGGCAGCCTCGGCCTGGGTCCGGGGAAATTCGGGGCTGTAACAGAAACGCGGCTCCTGCGATATATCACGCACGACCAATTCCTGCTGATGTTCGGCCACCCAACCGATGATGCCCTCGCCCAACATCACTTCGTCCCGTTCTTTGGGCCGGTGGGCTTCCTCAGCGGAAAAAGACCCCGGCGGGCCGGCCTCGGCTTTGAGCAGCAGGGCCTTCCCTTCCAGGGTATAAATCGACACCCCATAAAATTCAAAGGTTTGGTAAATCAAACCGACCACGCGGACCAGCAATTCATCTAAATCAGCAATGCTGGTGACCTGGGTGGCCACCTGGCTAACCAGGGCCAATTGCTGCAAACGCCACAGTTCCCGATGATCGGCCGGCGCTACATTTTGGGTCTCGGTCATATGGATTGCCCTCGACGTTTGAACAAGAGCAACTCATTGCCCTGGGGGGTACCAAACTTAAATTCATAGCGGTCAACCAGCCGGCGAATGAAGAACAAGCCCATGCCGCCCTCTTCTCGTTCGTGCAGAGGGGCCTGGGTATTTAAGTCCGGCACTTGAGAGGGATCGAACGGAGCGCCTTGATCGCAAATTACAACTTGTAATCCATCTTTTTTGACCTGGCAGGTTAAATGAATCGAGCCTTTGCCTTCACCGCCATAAGCGTGTTCGATGATATTGGTGCAGGCTTCGTCCACGGCCATTTCAATCGCATAAAGCGCCTGATCATCCAGGCGGGCCTGAGTGGCTGCCTGTTTGATAAACTCGCCAACCTTGTCCAGATTTTTGAAATAACCAGGAACCGTTAGTTCTTTTTTAGCTGCCATGCACCCATAAAAAGAGCCGCCATCCGAGCCGCAAAGCCAGTGATGACGGCCTCCTCCCTGAAAAACATACTTATCGTACTAGGAATCCCGTTTTCTTAAAGAGAACGGAGTTCTCCTGCTTAAAAACTTCCAACTGCCTCAATTTCGTTATCAAATATTTTGAACATCGGCGTCAGGCCGGCCAAATCAAATACTTCCCGGACTCGCTGCGGGACTTCGGCCAGGACAAAATGGCCGTGTTTCTGCTTACAATAATTGTGGGTATCAATCAATTCACTTAGCCCGGCGCTGGAAATGTAAGTAACATCTTTCAAATTGATCACAATATTAAAACGACCGGCCTGTTTAATGGTCGCGAGCGCCTGGGCCAATATTTTCACCGTGGCCGTATCAATCCTACCTTTAGCTATAACCAGATCACAGCGACGAAACTGCTTGGTGGTTACTTCCATGCCACCCTCCTATCTTAAAAGGTCAGTTTTCCACTGCTAGCAGGGAAAAGATTATATCACGGGCAGATGAATAGAACAAAATCGGGAGCGTCCCAATTTTTAGGAACAAGACCGCAGAGGTTTTTGAAACCTCTGCGGTCTACCTATCTCAAGCAGATTCGCTCTTCTCGCTTGCGGTCAATATTACCAGCCGAGCAAGCTGATCCCGGCCACGAATAGCAATCAACTCCTGTCCCTTTTGTGTCCGGCCCAACTTGGGCAGAGATTTGGCAAAGACCGTTTTATTGTTCCCTTTTTGCGAAACTAGCATAACCCGATCCGACACATTGACCGTCGCGGCGGCAGCCACCGTCTCCTTATCTGCCAGTTTGAAAGCAATGACACCCTGTCCATAGCGGCCCTGTTTGGGAAACTCGCTCAACGCCGTGCGTTTGCCTACCCCTGTCTGGGCCACCACCACCAAGTCGCCTCGCGGCTTGACCAAACCCGCTCCGACCACCTCATCTTTTGCGGCTAACTTCAACCCCAACACGCCCGCCGCCGGGAGGCCCATCGGCCGCACCTCCTCCTCGGCAAAGCGGATGGCCTGCCCCCGGGCGCTGACCAGGATTAACTCACTCTCACCCGGCGTGGCAAAGGCAGTTAAGAGCGTATCCCCTTGATCCAGCCCTATCACTACCGTATCACTCCCCCGCACCGCCATCAAATCACTCAAAGCCACCCGTTTGACCCGTCCTTGCCGCGATACCAGGCACAGGTAAGGCCAGGCCACAGAGGTAACCTCTGCGGTTTCAACGGAAGGTAGGGCCAGGCCGTCTACCACCGGCTGAAGGGGGCCGGAAGCAAACTCGCTCAAGCTGGAGCCTTCGCTTGGCACACTCCCCGGCGGTATTTGATGCACGGGAACAATCAACGCCCGGCCTGCGGCGGTAAAGAGGTAAAGGGTGTCGCGGGTGTGGGCCGGCACGGCTACTACCAGGGGTTCATCCTGCTTGCCCCGCGCCGGTTCTAGGCCCTCCCCGGCCGGCCAGCGGCAAACCCGCCCGTCCTGGCTTACGGCTACCACAACAGACTCGTCTGGCACCAACTCCCCGGCGGTGATAGGCTTGCCGTTTGGCGCTTGATCTACGATCATGGTTCGGCGCGGTGTATCATACTTGGCCTTAAGGTCGGTCAATTCCTCTTTAATCACGCCTAGAATCTTTTTGGGATGCTTCAGCAAATCTTCCAGGTATTTGATCCGTTGGAGAAGTTCTTTGTACTCGGTTTCGGCTTTCTTGCGTTCCAGCGCGGCCAGGCGGCGCAGCGGCATGTCCAGAATAGCCGTAGCCTGGGCCTCGCTCAGTTTAAATTTTTTGCGCAGATTCTCTCGGGCCGTTTCCACCGATTGAGAACGACGAATGGCGTCGATAACTTCGTCCAGGTTGGCCAGAGCAACCCGCAGCCCTTCCAGGATATGCGCCCGCTGCTGAGTCTGCTTCAAATCAAAGCGGCTGCGGCGGGTAATAATTTCTTGGCGGTGCTCGATGAAGAGCTGCAGGGCGCGTTTGAGCGGCAGCAGGCGTGGTTCCCCTTCAACCAAGGCCAGCATGTTGATGCTGAAGGTACTTTGCAGCGGCGTCAATTTGAGTAGTTGTTTTAATACCGCCATCGGCTCAACCGTACGGGTCAGTTCGATCACCAGCCGCATGCCCTGCCGGTCCGACTCATCCCGCAGGTCGGCTACACCATCGATTTTGCCCTCACGGGCCAACTCGGCAATTTTTTCGCTCAGGGCCGCTTTATTGGTCTGGTAGGGCAGTTCGGTCACAACCAGGCGATTACGATTGCGGCTCATCTCCTCAATGTGAACCTTAGCCTGCACAATAATCCGGCCACGGCCGGTGGCGTAGGCCGTTTTAATCAGATCATTTTCGCCGTCCGCCGTCTTGCCCTCGGCGTAGTGGTAAACAATGCCGCCGGTGGGAAAATCAGGACCTTTGATAAAGGTCAGCAGGTCGTCAATGCCGACTTCTTTGTTTTTAGCCATCTGGTCGAGCATAAAGCAGAGGGCAGCACAGACTTCGCCCAGGTTATGGGGCGGCACGCTGGTAGCCATGCCGACGGCAATCCCGGCCGCGCCGTTAATCAGAAAGTTAGGCAGCTTGGTCGGCAAAACGCCCGGCTCGGTCAGGCTGCCATCAAAGTTATCGGTGAAATCGACCGTATCTTTGTCGATGTCCAGCAGCATTTCGTTGGTCAGGGCGGCCAAACGGGCCTCGGTGTAACGCATTGCCGCAGGTGGGTCGCCGTCAATGGAGCCAAAGTTGCCCTGCCCATCAATCAGCGGGGCGCGCATGGCAAAATCCTGGGCCATCCGGGCCATCGCTTCATAAACTGCTGCGTCGCCGTGGGGGTGATACTTGCCCAGCACCTCGCCGACAATACGGGCACTCTTTTTGTAGGCTTGGTTGGCCCGCAGACCCATATCGTGCATGGCGTAAAGAATCCGGCGATGGACCGGCTTCAACCCATCTCGCACATCCGGCAGCGCCCGCGAGACGATGACGCTCATGGCGTAGTCCAAGTAGGCTTCCTGCATCTGCTGGTCAATATCAACGCGGCGGACGACTCCGACTTCCATAGACACCCTCCATAAGGTAGCAAGGTAGCAGGGTAGCAATTTTTCTGTTACCTTGCTACCCTG
>CAZUNT010000075.1:0-22757 GCA_964622215.1 uncultured Caldilineaceae bacterium | reverse complement strand
TCCATAAGGTAGCAAGGTAGCAGGGTAGCAATTTTTCTGTTACCTTGCTACCCTGTTACCTTGCCCTACATCTGGCCCAAGAACATAATTTCTACACAAGATATACTATCTTACCACAATTATAGATGGTTTAGGGGACGATGGCAATAAAGAAAGAAGGGTTTGTTGTAATGAAATTTGCCCCGCGGAGGGGTTGTCAACAAGAATAAAGGTATGATAAAATAGATTCAATTTTTGAGATCGTAGCCGGCGCATTCCTATGCCATCGGCGGGCGGCATAGGGATGCCACCCTACCAATTTTGGGTCTACTGAGTTCACTAAACAATCACAACATCTTCAAACAAGGAATTTCACAATGAAAAAAGTTGTTCTAATAGCCATCGTCTTGATTGTACTGGTCTGCATTGGAGGGATTGTTATAATTTATATGCAAACCAGCGCCACCCAAGAAAAGTTCCAACCCCTGATAGATGCCTGCCGGGGTAACCAGGTGGCAGAAGCCGCCCCGTATTCCCAGACCGCCGGAACCCACCCAAGTATGGGTGTTATCGAGCGAGCAAGTGGAACCTTACAAATTTATACTTATGCTGTACCAGATGATGCCCTCGCCAAAAGCGTGGCCGAAACCCAATTGGTTTTATGTTTGACCGAACCTAAAGAAGTGCTGATCGAGAGCTGCCCTTATGCCAAAGGTGATGCGACTGAAGCCGACGGCGTGGTTGAACGCTACGTTTATGAGCGAGAATTGACCCTGGTTGAAGCAAAAACGGGCAAAGTTTTAGCTTCTGAAGTGTTGAGGGGAGAAGATCCGCGTGAGTGCCTGGAACAGGAGAGCTTCCGCAAAGGGGAGAACACGGTCAAAGTGAAGGGAGCAGAGATCGCCGACGCCCATATGCAGGAATGGATGCGCCCTTATGCCGTCGTTAAATAAATCCAGCGGATTGGAGACAAATATGTCAAAACCAGAGGAAAACACCCCTGAAGATACATCAATCAAAGCTCAAGTTTAATAACGATACAAACAAGATAAAAAGTTGAGAGAGTAGGTCAGGTCGGATATAATTTTATGAAGTGACTTAACTTTTACCAGTCGAGGGTACAATCATGGCTTATTCAAGTGTGGCCGATTTGACGGTAGATGAACTAAAAAGCTTAATCAAAGAGGTCGTTACTCAAACTATTCTGGAACTCTTTGGCGATCCTGATGAGGGTTTGAAATTGAGGGAAGATGTACAAGAGCGGCTTCGTCGTTCGTTAGCAGCCACTCAAACGGGTGGTAAAACAATCTCTGCTCAAGAAGTGGCAAGTAAACTGGGGCTAGAGTGGTGAAGTGTACGAAGTAGAATTTATTACCGAAGCTGAAGAAGACCTCGCTCGTTTGAACAAACCCACAGCCCAACAGGTTCTCAAAAAACTCCGTTGGTTAGCTGAAAATTTCGAGGTTATCACGTCCGAACCATTAACCGGTCAGTGGCAAGGTCTATTCAAACTACGAGTCGGGGATTATCGCGTCCTTTACACCTTCAGTTCGGCTGAACGAAGAGTCATCATCGTTCATCTCATTAAGCACCGTCGAGAGGTTTACAAAATCAAGTAATGAAAATAAAAATCGACCGGTTAGCTTTTTTGTTTGAAATAGTCTAAAAGCTAGCCCTTTGCCGTCGCAACACCTCAGCCCCAAAAGGCCGGCCATGCCCCGGATAGAGCATCTTCACCGGGGCGCTTAGCAGCTTATCCCAACTGCGATAAACGGTGGCGACATCATCGGCGTAGGGGGGAAAGTGGGTCCACAGATTGCGAGGGAAAAAGTTAGGGCAAAGATCGCCGGTGAAGGCGTCGCCGTTGTCCAACAGAACGGAGATGGAGCCGGGGCTGTGGCCGGGGGTGTGAAGGATACGCCCGGCCAGTCCAAAATCTTGCAAGGACATCTCCTCGGTCGTGATGATGTGTTCGGCCTGATAGCCGGGGAAACAAAAGAAGCGGCTCAACCACTGCCCAGCCCTGGCCATATCCTTGAATAGGGGGCCGACCCCCGGCGGGATAACTACCCGTCCGGCGGCCAAATCGGCCGCCTCGGCCTGATGGACCATCACCGGTGCGCCTGATTGAGCCTGGATGGCCCACAACCCGCCGATATGGTCGAAATGGATGTGGGTCAAGATAATCAACTTGATTTGGCGGGGCGAGATACCATAGCGGGCCAGAGCGCGAAACAAGAGAAAAGTTAAACCTGGATCGCCGGTATCAATCAGAACATAACCATCCTGCGCTGAGATGAGATAGGCGTTGACATTACTGAAACCAATCCGAAGGGGTGAGTTCATCAGGACAAATAAGTAATCTAAGTTCGGAGTTTCGTGGATAATTCCGAACTGAAGTAAATAGGGGCAGGTCAATAACCTGCCCCTATGGGGGAATTACAGAATATTCTGCTTGCGCATCATCTTGCGCCGGGCTTTGCGAATGGCGCGCTGCTTGGCCAGCCGGCGCTGCTCACTCTTTGACACAAACCATCGCTTTTTGCGATAGGTGCTTAACACCCGAGCTTTGACAATCTCTTTTCTGAATCGCTTCAGCAGCGAGTCCTGAGACTCACCGGGTCGTAGCTCTACCGTCATCTGTCCCTCACCCCCTTTCAATCGGAAGTTTATCAATATTCATTAGAGCGAAGCCATCAATTCGTCGGCAGCGGCGTCAACTTCGCCGGCGCCGTTACCGCCGGTGGCAGAAGTTGCGGCCTCGCCCCCGTTTGCCGGTTTTTGACCATCGCCGGCCCGGACATCACTTTCACTACCTTCAGCGGCGTGATAGTGGAAATAGCCGGTACCCGCCGGGATGAGCTTGCCAAGTATAACATTCTCTTTCAAACCATACAACTCATCACGCTTGCCTTCAATAGCCGCCTGGGCCAACACATTAATGGTGTGCTGGAAGGACGAAGCGGACAGGAAACTATCGGTATTAAGCGCCGCCTTGGTGATACCCAACAGAATGGGCCGGCCAGAAGCCGGACGTTTGCCCTGGCTCATCAAATCCTGGTTCATGTTATGGAATTTCTGATAATCGAGCAACTCACCGGGTAAGTACTCGCTGTCGCCGCTGGTCACGATGCGAACCTTGTTGGTCATCTGGCGCACTATAACCTCGATATGCTTGTCGTTAATCTGAACACCCTGAGAGCGATAAACCTTCTCCACCACCCCCACCAGGTACTGTTGGGCCGCCTCGCGGCCCAACACTCGCAGGATACGATTGGGGTTGAGCGAACCCTCGGTCAATTGCTGGCCCACGGACACACGGTCGCCGTGGCTCACCCGCAGCCGGGCCGCCGACTCAATCTGGTACTCCTCTTCCTGAGCCGACTCCCAGTGAACGATGATTTTATCCTCCCGGCGCTCCACCCGGCCGGCGTTTTCGGCGATGATTTCCTGCTCGCCGCGTTTGGCCAGCTTGGCTTTGGCCGCTACTTGCTCGCCATCTTCAACCAACACCGCATAGTTACCGGGAAGTTCGTACTCGTCGTGGCGCATCTCGGAGGAGATAACTTTCAACACGCGGCTGCCATCTTCATTAGTGATTAGTTCCACCCGCCCTTCCAGGTCGGAGATGATGGCTTCACCCTTGGGGTTGCGGGCCTCAAACAACTCCTGCACCCGGGGCAGACCGTGGGTGATGTCTTCCACGCCGGCCACGCCACCAGTGTGGAATGTGCGCAAGGTTAACTGCGTCCCTGGCTCGCCGATAGACTGGGCCGCGATGATCCCCACAGCCGCGCCAATCTGCACCAGGCCACCCCGGCCCAGGTCATTGCCGTAACACAGAGCGCAGATACCGTGCTCGAGCTGGCAGGTCAACGGCGAACGCACTTGCACCTTATCCAGGCCGGCTTTCTCAATTCCCGCGTATTCCTTATCAGTAATTATCTGGCCCTTTTCGAGAATCACCTCGCCGGTCTTCTTATCGACCACTTTCTTCAAGGTCGCCCGGCCCAGCAAACGCTCGCGGAAACTCTCGCCCAAACCGGGGCTAACCCGTCGATCAATGGTAACGCCGGATTTGGTCTTACAATCGTGAACGTTGATGATAACATCCTGCGACACATCCACCAGACGGCGGGTTAGATAGCCGGCGTCGGCGGTGCGGAGGGCGGTATCGGCCAAACCTTTGCGCGCGCCGTGGGTGGAGATGAAGTACTCCAGCGCTGTCAAGCCTTCCCGGAAATTAGAACGAATGGGCAGGGCGATGATACGCCCACTAGGATCGGCCATCAGGCCGCGCATTCCGGCCAACTGGCGAATCGGTTGGAATCCACCTTTGGTCGCGCCGGAGTCGGCCATAATTTTGATGGGACTCTCCGGGTCAATGGCCCTACGCACGGCGTCGGTCACTTCGTCAGTTGCTTCGGTCCAGAGCTGCACCGTTTTTACATAGCGTTCTTCGTCGGTAATCAAACCCCGGCGATACTGCTGCTCGGTTTTGGTTACCTGCTCGGTGACCCGGTCGAGAATGTCTTTCTTTTCGCCCGGCACGTTGATATCGGACACGGAGATGGTTGTGCCAGATCGGGTCGCATATTTGAAGCCAATCGCTTTAACATCGTCAACCAGCTTGGCTGTAGCCGGCGGTCCCATAACCGTAAAACTCAGGCCGACCAAATCTTTGAGTGAACCTTTGTCGAGCACTTTGTTGACGAAGCGGAGGGGTTCGGGCAGGATTTGGTTGAAGAGCGCCCGGCCCACCGTCGTCTCGATGGGGGTCGTCTCCTGGGCTGCTTTGGTATAGTGCAGCAGGCGAATTTTCGCATGAAGGTCTATCTTACCCAAGGTATAGGCCAGAGCCACCTCGTCGATATCGGTAAAAACTTTGCCCTCACCCTTTTTGCCATCCTCGGCCATGGTCAGGTAGTAGACGCCCAGGACCATGTCTTTGGTCGGCGAAACGACCGGCTCACCATTGGAAGGCAGCAGCAGGTTATGCACCGACAGCATCAACTCACGTGCTTCCTGAACCGCCTTGTCGGACAGGGGAATGTGTACGGCCATCTGGTCACCGTCAAAGTCGGCGTTGAAAGCGGAGCAGACCAGGGGGTGAATCTGGATGGCGCTGCCTTCCACCAGGGTCGGCTCAAACGCCTGGATACCCAGGCGGTGTAGGGTTGGAGCGCGGTTGAGCAGGATAGGCCGGGTGTGAATAACTTCTTCTAAAACCTCCCAGACTTCGGGCCGGCGCTGCTCGACGATACGCTTGGCGCCCTTGACGTTGTTGGCGTAGTTGTACTCCACCAACTTCTGAATGACGAAGGGGCGGAACAGTTCCAGGGCCATGCCCTTGGGCAGGCCGCATTGGTGCAACTGCAAATTCGGCCCAATCACGATGACCGACCGGCCAGAGTAGTCAACACGCTTGCCCAGCAGGTTGCGGCGGAAGCGGCCCTGCTTACCTTTGAGCATATCGCTCAGGCTCTTGAGCTGGCGGCGTCCCCGCGAAGAAACGGCCTTGCCCCGGCGGCTGTTGTCGATGAGCGAATCGACCGCTTCTTGGAGCATACGCTTCTCATTGCGCACAATGACATCGGGCGCGCCCAGGTCGAGCAGGCGCTTGAGACGGTTATTGCGGTTGATGACCCGGCGATACAGGTCGTTCAGGTCAGAGGTGGCGAAACGGCCGCCGTCAAGCTGCACCATCGGGCGCAGGTCGGGCGGGATAACCGGCAGCACGGTCAGAATCATCCACTCGGGACGATTGCCGCTCTTGCGCAAACTCTCGACCACACGCAGCCGCTTGATGGCCTTTTTCTTGAGCTGCTTGGAACGGGTACTGCGGATTTGCGTCCGCAATTCACTGGCGAGCTTGTCCAGGTCAAGGTCTTTGCAGATGTCGTAAAGAGCCTCGGCGCCCATCCCAGCCTCAAAGATATTGCCCCAGCGATCCGATAAGTCGCGGTATTGAGCTTCGTTCAAGAACTGCATCAGCTCGATGCTCAGGAGTTCCTGGCGCTGCTCCTGCACCCGGGTCATCAACTCGCCCAACTCCTGGGTATTACCGCCACTCAGGGTTTCGATTTCCTGGTCGGTCAGGTAGCGTATACGGTCAATCTCGACGTTGATCCGGCCCTGCTCGCGGTTCATTTCCCCTTCGATTTCAGCATTGATCTCGTTAAGCCGGGCCTCGACTAAATTGTTCAGGTTTTTAAGGTGACTGCGGTCAAGCGTTTCACCCATATTGGCAATAGTTTCATTGACACTGCTGAACACAACCGGCGCTTTCAGCACCGTCCCAACCTTTTCCTCTAACTGCTTCTGAATTTTCTGAGCTTCTTTCATCACCTCTTCGACGAGCGTGTTTTGCCGCTCGTTGAGGCCCTCGACCAATCGCTGCTCCTCGTCGCGTAAGGCGGCGATACTATCGTCAGCCTTGCGGCGGAGGGCATCCACCTTTTCCTGGCGGATTTCTTCCAGCCGTTTTTCTTCGCGGCCTACTTCATCGTCCAGACGCTTCAGGGAGCGGGCGCGGGCCGGCTCGTCAACACGGGTGACAACGTAGTGGGCAAAATAAAGGACTCGATCCAGGTTGCGCCGGGAAATGTCCAGCAGGAGGCCCAGGTAAGAAGGCACGCGGCGGGTGTACCAGATGTGGGCCACCGGCGCGGCCAGTTCGATGTGTCCCATACGCTCGCGGCGCACAGAGGATCGCGTTACCAACACACCGCACTTCTCGCAGACGATGCCCTTATAACGCACTTGCTTGTATTTACCACAGTAACACTGCCAATCCTTGGTTGGGCCAAAGATAGCCTCACAGAAGAGACCATCTTTTTCAGGCCGCAGGCGGCGGTAGTTAATCGTTTCCGGCTTGGTTACTTCACCATAAGACCAACTCCGAATTTCATCCGGTGAAGCCAGACTGATACGTAATGCACGGAAATCTTTTACTTCCACAATGAACCTCCTCAAAAAATTAGAAATGAAAAATTAGAAAGTAGAAAGTAGAAAGTTGGCGACCGGTAGAGTCATCCAACATTCAGCTTTTTATTTCTAATTTCTTAATTGACGATGCACCGATAAATATTGCTCCGTGATCGTTGTATTCTGATGACCTAATCTTTCAGAAACCAGTTCCAAATTGCCGGTTTCTGTAAAAAGCTGTAAAGCAAAAGTTCGCCGCAGAGATTGCGCCGAGACATCCTTCAAACCAGCCGCTCTGACACAATCGCCAATAATACGCTGTACTGTGCGCTGAGACAGCGGCCGGCCATCCTGGCACAGAAAAAAATGATCGGTGGCGGCTGCTTGAGGCCGGACATCCAGGTAATCGGTCAAAGCCTGGTAAACTTTGCCCGGCAGTGGCAGCGACCGCACTTTGGCGTGATTGGGCTGGCCCCGGCAGACAACATAAGCGCCAGGGTTGGCAAAAATGACATCCTCTCGCTGCAGTTCAACAATCTCGCTCACCCGTAGACCGGTATGGAGAAGCAGTTGCATAATGGCGACATCTCGCCGCACCAGGCCCGCTCGTGAACCATTCTGCGCCGCCGCCAGCAGCTTTTCCACTTCATCTGCGGCTAGCGGACGCGATGGCGACTGCCCATCCTCCTGCACCAGCGACACCCCTGTCGTCGGGTCTTCCAACACCAGGCCCAACCGTTGCGCCAGGGTAAAAAATTTCCGCAAGGCCATCAGGCGGCGATTGACGGTCGAGGCTGTCCGGTTGAGTTCTCGAGCCAAATGATACCGGTAGAGGCGAATATGATCTTGGCTAACCTGGGCGAGCGAAAATTCATGGCCAATTTCGGCCTTGCCCCAACGCCAAAAGACGCGCAAATCGGCCAGGTAGTTGGCAATGGTGGAGGGGGCTAAAGCCGACTGGGTCAGACTCTCTTCAAATTTTATCAACATTACTTCATCTTGATTGGGCAGCATCGCTTGATCCAAGGCCATGTCCGCCAGACAGCAAAAAAATGCGCCTCGTTTTTATCAGGGCGCAATCTCTCTTAGATTAAAGGATATTGGGTTTGAATAAAATCAAACTTCTAAATCTTTAGTTTATACGCAAGAATTATACTAAAAGCGTCAAAGGATGTCAAATGAGAAACCATTTTTTAGCTCCACCGCGCCACCGCTAACCCACTGCCAATACGCAAGACAAAGATAATAAATAAAGCCTCCCGCAACCCCATCAGATCGGCCATAACTGGCCCCAGCATAGTGGAAGAAAAGGTGGCTGCATTCAAAGCCAGGTTATAAATCGCCATGTGAGATGGCCGTTTATCCTCAGGGGTTACTTCCAGCAGTCGATTGATTAAGGCCCCGCTTAGGATGGCCCAGACGATACCGCCCACCACACTGGCTACCAGGTTCAGGGTCAAATCTGTACTGAGAGCAGTAATCAAGGGGTATAGAGCCAGCAAAACAGAGCCAATCACGACCAGGCGATAGTTGCCCAGGCGCCGGGTCAGTGGCTCCAGAAGAGGGGCAAACATCAGCATAACCAGGTAAAAGAGCGCGTTCAAAACGCCAATCTCTCCATCAGTCAGGTGGATTTCCCGCACCCAGAACAGGGGAAAAAGAGCGGTAGGCAGCAATTGGGTGAAATGGAACAAAAAAAAGGCCAGCATCACCCGGCGGTAGCGACTCGAAATTCCGGCGAAAAAGTCACCTTGACCCGGCCGCCAACGTAACCATAGCCGCATACCAATGCTCAGGCGTTGCAGCACATCACCGCTCAAACCCGTGCCTCGACCCGGTTGAGCCTGGTCGTGCATGGGGCGGATTTGAAACTGCGGTTTAGGCGGTGGTTTGAGGCGACTCAGATGATAGGTACTCATCCCTCCACCCAAAGCGCCCAGAGTAAAAATAGCGGCATAGCCCCACTCAAAAGATAGGACATCGGCTACCCAGCCGCTGAATACAAAGGCAATCATAATAGTCCCGGCCAGCAACGCATTACGCCGCCCAACCACCCGGCCTCGATATTCTGGAGACACCGTCGTCGCCAGCAAAGCATTAAAGCCAACGGACAGGGCCGTGCCCGGAACGGCTACCAGTACCGTTAAACATAAGGCAGCCCACACCTGTACCGTTTCAGGCAGGAGTAAGGGGATAGGAATCAATAAAAAATAGCCCAAACGCTGCCAAAAGGCCGTCAAGACAACCGCACGCGCCAGGGATCGTGCCTCTATCCAGCGCCCGACGGGTATGGTCAGCAGGGTATTGACCAAGGCCGGCCCCGCGCTTAGCAAGCCAATTTGCCAACCGGCAGCATCCAGTCGAGCTGCATAGACGGCTAAAAAAGATAAGGTGCTGCCGTAAAGCAGCCCAAACCAGGCTACATCCGCATAAAGGTGAAAAAAATTGGCCGCCTGAACTTTCAGAGAAACCGTTTCCCGTTGGGTAATATTTTTTTCAGAGGTCGATGTAGTCATCGAAGAAATTCGCTTTCGAAAGCTGAGCAAGGAAAGATATTATCTTAATCCTGACGGGTACGGAAAGCAAAAGTTATTCTTAAGCGAGAGCGGTTCCGGTATTGACGGCTACGACGTGCAGTACAAACAAGGCAACGGCTCGTGAACGACTTGGCTGGCCAACGTTCCTTATCGAGCGGGTGACAGTATTACCTCTTCGGCCAGCAGCGCCGCCGCTATGCCCAGGCCCATTACCAGCCAGTAGAGGGCGACAATGTGGATAAAGGTCAGGTTGAAATAAAAGTGGTCAAACAGGCCGCCGATCATGGCCCCTAAGATGGCTAGACCGTATGCCAGCAGGGGCGCTTCCAGGGGATGGCCTTTAGGCACACGGTGCAGGGTGAGGAAGATGATCGCCAGGTAAGCTAGGCCGATCAACAGGTACAGACCCGCGCCGACCAGGCCGATTTGCTCGGCCAGCAACAGGTAAACGTTCGATACGCCCACATACAGGTCAATATCGGGCGTGCCGGAAAAGCCCACGCCGGTGAGGGGGTAGCGGCTGATGAGTTCGAGGGCGTCTTTGTATTCGCCAAAACGCATCTGGGTGGCCAGGTCCTGGCCCTGAATCCCTTCGATAAAACGTTCCACGTAGAGTTGAGTTGGCGGGAGAACAGCGACTAAAGTCGCTACTACCAGCATTACCCATAGCAGTTTGCGGTAGCGCAGCAGGCCCATGACTCCCAGCCCGGCGACAACCCCCAGCAGCGAACCCCGCGAATAGGTCAGATAGAGGGTCAGCAGCATCATCCCGGCGCAAACGGCCAGATAGCCACGGGGCATAACCGGGCGGCGGGCGAACAGGTGACCTACGGTGATAATGGTCAGAAAAACCAGCAGGCCGCCCAGGGCATTGGGGTCAATGGAGGTTGAGATGGCCCGCATGGGCTGCTCCGGGTCATCTTCGATGTAGCGCAGGATGTTCTCGGTCGGGTATTGAAAGACCCGCAGCAGGGACAAAATCCGCACCGTCCAATCGCCGGGGATGACGTAGAAAAAGATGCCCAGAGCCGCCGCGCCCGCCCCGGCCAGAATGATGGCTCGTGAGATTTGGTTGAGCGCATCCAGGGTTCTTACCTGGTTAATCACCAGG
Organism: uncultured Caldilineaceae bacterium; assembly: GCA_964622215.1. GTDB lineage: Bacteria > Chloroflexota > Anaerolineae > 4572-78 > J111 > DSQQ01. The sequence continues at coordinate 12,203 of CAZUNT010000075.1, read as the reverse complement.
AAAAAGAGGCTGACCGAGAGGATCACTTCGACAAAGTTGCGGGTGACGGTAACATTCAGCCCGCTGTGGCCCAGGCCAAAGATAAAAGTAAAGACTGCCCAGCCCAAAAACAGGAAAAGCAGTAGCCCCAGCGGCGAAGTGATAAAGGTGCGCTGCCGGCCGGTAATCAGCCGCAGCCCCCAGATAGCAAACAGCGTTCCCAGGGCCAAATCCATAAAGGTGGGGCGGAAGCCGATGGTAAAAGGCAGCGCCCCATAAGGCAGCAGGCAGATCAACGCGGCCAGGGCAAACAGCCCAACCTGGGTACTACGGAGCATGAGGATGCCGACGATCACGGCCCCAATCAACCCAATGGCTATAACCGGCCCCAGGCCGCCAAACAACGCCCCGGCCAGCAATCCCGCTATGACAGCCACAAAAAGAACGCCTGACAGGGCCAAACGGGGATTATCGGCGGTGAGCCAATGGCGGAGGGTGTCTAAAGCAGGATTGGGCATTAGGGCAGCATGTTGGTGGGCAGGGTTAGCGTCCCGGTCACGCGGCGCTTCTTCAGGCGTTCCTCGTGTGCTTGAGGCACGGTAAGCGTAATCTGCGTACCCTGACCGGGGGCCGAAGTCATGGTCAGCTCGCCGCCGATCAATTCGGTGCGCTCGCGAAGATTAATCATACCCAGGCTGCCCCGCTGCTCGTAGTTGTTCATGACCGTATTCACGTCGAAGCCTTTGCCGTCATCCTTAATCACCGTGTAGATGGCTTCATGGGTTTCCTTTAACTCCACCAGGATTGTTTTAGCCTGGGCGTGCTTGATCGCGTTGTTGACCGTTTCCTGGACAATGGCAAAAATCGTCGCTTCTACTTTGCCGTCCTGGCGCGAAATATCACCGCCAGGCTGATTGGTTTCAACCTTGAGCCTCAACTTCGGCGTTGGCTCGGTGATGTCTTTTTGGCGCCGCTCCAGGAACACTTGCAGAGCAGCGCCTAAACCCTGGGTTTCCAGAACCAGCGGGCGCAGCTCGAAGAGCATGGTGCGCATTTGGTGGGTAGCGCGCTCGGCCAACTCTTGCATGTAGGTAATTTCTTTGGGCAGCAGAGAAGGGTCTTTTTCCAGGGCCATTCTGGCAAAATCCAGGCTCATCTTAATCCCCGCAACAATTTGAGTTGGGCCGTCGTGCAGATCGCGAGCCAACTTCTTGCGGGCTTCCTCTTCGGCCTCGATCACCCGGTCGCGTTCGGCCAGGACATTTTCGTGCAACCGGGCATTTTGAATGGCGATAGCCGCATAAGAGGCAATCGAACTGAGCAATTCCAGGTCGAGCTGAGTAAAGCTGCCTACCTTTTTGTTTATTACCTCCAGCGCGCCGATGATTTGATCGTATAAAACCAGGGGCACACATAAGATGTTGCGAGTTGAAAAAGCGGTGGTTTGATCCAGTTGTTTAAAATGGCGTTTGTCCTGGTCAACGTTGGCCACGATCAAGGGTTTGCCGGTCAGCGCCACCTCGCCGGCAATGCCCTGCCCTTTGGGAATACGGAAGGGCTTAACCTGGTCTGCTTTAGCTCCCAAAGCGATTTGAAAGACCAACTCGCCGGTCGCCGGATCGGCCAGCAGCAGCGAACCCGCCTCAACATTAAGCGTGGTTTCCACTTCGTGCATAATCCGGGTGAGAACTTCTTCCAGATTCAGGGTTGACGACAAGGTACGGGCTACCTCGTTGATCAGAGTCATCTCCGCCGCCCGGCGTTGGCTGGACTCATAGAGCCGGGCGTTGCGGATGGCAATCGCTGCCTGGGTGCCGATGGCGGACAGGAGCCACAGATCGTGGTCGTTGAAAGCGTTCGGCTCATAACTCCAGGTGGCAATAACACCCTGGGCTGTTTCGTTGCTAAGCGAAGGATTAAGGATAGGCACGCCCAGCCAGGAACGGATAATTTTACCGGGGTTCGGCTTATTAAGATCATCGGTTCTGAGAAAATCAGGAACCAGCAGCGGAGCCTGGCTGGTTAGAACGCGGCCGGTCAGTCCCCGGTCTTCAGAGAGTTTCAGCGACATCGGTTTGGCCGGTTTACCCTGGTCGTAAACCAGGCTGAAGTTGAGCGTTTTACTCTGCTCGTCGTAAATAACAATAGCAAAGTTTGAGGTATCAATAAGCCGGCTGGTTTCTTTGTAAAGTGTCTTGATAACTTCTTTTAACGCCAGGCTAGAACCAACTGCTACACCAATGTTGTAGAGGGTTGTCACCTCTCTCATCTCTTTGTTCAGACGTTCTAACCTGCTCTGTTCAGTCTCTTGGTTTGACCGAACAGGCGCAGAAAAATTATTCGACTGCGACTTCATGCTTGTATTCATATAGTAACCGTTTTTTACCAGCGTAATAATGTTTTCAGCCAGGGCTATAGGGATTCCTTAGTCTTTGACTTCGAAACGACAGGAGTAGTGCTGCAAGTTGTTAATTTGTACCTGACAGAGGGATGGCAGGCGCGAATTTAAGACAACGCTGATTTTCAGATTATAGCACAAGTTTTGATGCGAGGGGAATCTTTGCGAAGTTTACATTTCGCCAGATATTTAAGCAATCGTCACCAAGATTGTATTTTGTTCAACTTTATCGCCGGTTTCAACACGAATGGCATGTACAGTGCCGTCGCGAGGCGTTTTGAATTCGTTTTGCATTTTCATCGACTCCAGAATGACCACCACATCCCCCTGCTTGACTTGTTGGCCCTGCTTGACCGGAATTTCGATGACTACGCCGGGCATCGGCGCTTTAATGAGAACCTCGCCGGTTACAGCCGCCGGGCCGCTTTTTAGCCCGGCCAGGCGGCGGGTGCGTTCATCCTCGACCACCACCTCGAAAATCTCGCCACTGAGCTGCACCATGTAAACGCCCTCCCCTTCACTCAAGCGGAGATCATGCGATTGGTGATCGACAATAATCGAGTACATGGTCGTATCGAGCGTCTGCCTCATATCGGCGTTAATAACTTCGCCGTTGAGGGTAATCTGTCCCTCTTGATTAATATCGATGACAAATTGTTCGTTGCCGACAGTGGTAATGTATTTCATAAATCTCTCCTACCTGAGCCGCCGGTCTAACGCTTCACGGCGGCCATAGAGACGCCAGGGGCTGGGGCCACCTTGGTGCAAGAGAATGGCCTGTTGATTACGCTGATGGGCCACAAAGGTAGCGGCGATGGCGGCTACCCGCATCAGGGCAGGGTTGGGAGTTTGACTAAAACTAAAGGAACGTTCAAGGAAACGGGTATCGAATTGGCCGGCCTGGAAACGGGTGGAATTCATCAGTTGAATATGCAGCGGAATGGTCGTGGCCAGGCCGGTAATACGAAACTCCTCCAGGGCACGGCGCATCCGCAGGAGCGCCTCCCCCCTGGTTTCGCCCCAGACGATTAATTTGGCGATCAAGGAGTCGTAATAAGGCGTAATTTCCGAGCCAAAGTAGATCCCACTGTCCAGGCGCACCCCCGGACCGGTGGGGTTGGTCAAGCCGATGATACGGCCAATCGAAGGCATAAAGTTATTGCGGGCATCTTCGGCCAAAATCCGACATTCAATCGCCCAACCCTTCACCCGGATATCCGGCTGTTCGTAGCGCAGCTTGCGCCCCGAGGCAATTCGCAGCATCTCTTTGACAATATCCACCCCAGTGACCATCTCCGTTACCGGGTGCTCGACTTGCAAGCGGGTGTTCATTTCCAGGAAGTAAAAGTTGCGGTCTTTATCCAGTACAAATTCCATGGTGCCAGCCGAGTGATAATTGACCGCTTTGGCCGCCGCAACGGTAATGGCCCCCATCTTCTGACGTAACTCTTCATCCACCACCGGTGATGGCGCTTCTTCGACCAGTTTTTGGTGCCGCCGCTGAATGGAACACTCCCGTTCTCCTAGATGGATCACGTTGCCATGGCCATCGCCCAAAAGCTGGATCTCAATGTGGCGGGCATTTTCTATCAATTTTTCCAGGTACACCCGGTCGTCGCCAAAAGCGGATTGGGCTTCCCGTCGAGCGATGTGAATCGCTTCGGTTAGCTCTTCAGGCCGGTCGACGTTGCGCATACCTTTGCCTCCGCCGCCTGCCGCCGCTTTGACCAATAACGGAAAGCCGACCTGCCCGGCTGCTTCGATCAACTCCTCATCGCTCATTTCGCCGTGCCGGCCGGCGCCAGGCACCAGGGGAACGCCTGCCGTGGCCATCGTTTCCCGAGCCGTCAATTTATCGCCCATCAACCGGATAGCCTGTGGGGGCGGCCCAATCCAGGTCAAACCGGCCTCGATGACGGCCTCGGCAAAATTGGCATTTTCGGCCAAAAAACCGTAACCGGGATGGATACCATCTGCCCCACAGGCTTTGGCCACCTCAATGATTTTATCACCGCGCAGGTAGCTTTCAACCGCATGGGCCGGCCCAATTTGATAGGCTTCTTGAGCCATGCGCACATGCGGAGCCATCCGGTCAACTTCCGAATAAACAGCTATGGCCTCAAGCCCAAGCTCCTGGCAAGCCCGGACAATCCGCATCGCAATTTCCCCTCGATTGGCAACCAGAATCCTTTTCAGCATCGTTTCTCCTCACAACGGCATGTTCCCATGTTTTTTGGGCGGGTTTTCGTCCCGCTTATTTTGTAGCATCTCCAAGGCATTGATCAGATAAGGACGGGTTTGATTCGGCTCGATCACGTCATCCAGGTAGCCCCAACTGGCGGCTACATACGGATTGGCGAAAGCCTGGCGATACTCCTGCACCAGTTGAGCGCGCAGCGCGTCAGGGTCGGCAGCTTCGGCCAGGTCCTTGCGATAGAGAATGTTGATGGCCCCTTCCGGTCCCATTACGGCGATTTCCGCCGTAGGCCAGGCCAGGTTGATGTCACCCCGCAGGTGTTTGCTGCTCATCACGTCGTATGCGCCGCCATAAGCTTTGCGGGTAATCACCGTAATTTTCGGCACGGTGGCCTCGGCAAAGGCGTAGAGAAGCTTGGCCCCGTGGCGAATAATCCCACCGTGTTCCTGGGTCAAACCGGGCAGAAAGCCGGGCACATCTTCCAGGATAATCAGCGGAATGTTAAAACAGTCGCAAAAACGGACAAAGCGGGCCGCTTTGACTGAAGCATTGATGTCCAACACCCCGGCCAGGATCGCCGGTTGGTTGGCTACAATACCGACACTGCGGCCATTCAGGCGAGCAAATCCGATGATGACGTTGCGCGCATAATGTTCCTGGACTTCCAGGAAGAAGCCCTCATCCACAATCGCCGTGATGACTTCATGCATGTCGTAAGGTTTGTTAGGGTTGTCGGGGATGAGCGTATCGAGACGGTTTTCGGTGCGGAGAGGATCATCTCTGGAGGCGACAATAGGCGGGTCTTCCATATTGTTACGCGGTAAAAAGCTGAGGAGCGTCCGCACGGTATAAAGAGCGTGCTCTTCATTTTCGGCGGCAAAATGGGCCACCCCGCTAATCTCACTATGGGTCGTAGCGCCTCCCAGTTCCTCAAAAGTTACTTCCTCGTGGGTTACGGATTTGACCACATCCGGTCCGGTGACAAACATATAACTGGTCCCTTTGACCATCACGATAAAATCGGTGATGGCCGGGGAATAGACCGCGCCGCCCGCGCTTGGTCCCAAGATGCAGGAGATTTGAGGGATCACCCCACTGGCCAGCGTGTTGCGCAAAAAGATGTCGGCATAGCCACCCAGGCCAACCACTCCCTCTTGAATACGCGCTCCGCCGGAGTCGTTCAAACCGATGATGGGCGCGCCATTTTTGAGGGCCAGGTCTTGGAGCTTGATAATTTTGTTGGCATGCGCCCGCCCCAGGCTGCCTCCATAAATGGTGAAATCCTGCGAAAACAGATAAACCAGGCGCTGGTCAATTGTGCCATAACCGGTCACTACACCATCGCCCAGAGGTTTTTCGGTTGAACCTGCATTGGGGGTTTGCTGAGTAACAAAAGCATCAATCTCGCGGAATGAACCTTCGTCCAATAGAATCTCGATTCGCTCCCGCGCGGTCAATTTGCCTTTTTCACGCTGGGTCTTCAGTCGAGCCGGCCCCCCTCCCTGTTTCGACTTAGCTTTCATTTCACGCAGCTTTTTTATCTTCGGATCAAGCGACATCCACTCCTCCAGCTTAGAATTTACCAAAAATTCCAATAAATCGGGGGCTGGATTATAGCATATCTTGAATTTTGATGAAATTTAGGTTGGAAAATAAGCACACCCTGGTCTTTAGGTAAAATTGTGAAGGAAGGTAAATCCTACTATAATTGTGACGTCATCTTCAGCTTTTTTTAATATAGCCTATGTCTCACCAAAAAGTTGAAATAGAAGCCAAGTTTATAGTGCCCGACCCGGCGACCTTTGCCACTCTGCAAGAATTATCCCAAGTGGGTGAGTTTGAGTTAAAGCCAATCGGGGTAAAGGCGGTCGCGGATTGCTACCTGGATACGACCGACCGGCGTCTTTACCGGGCCGGATTAGCCTGCCGTTTAAGAAAAGTCAATGACCAACAACTACTGACCCTCAAGGCACTGACCCCGGCGGAGGATGATTTGCATCGCCGGGAGGAAATTGAGATCGAGTTAGATACGAAGCAGTTCCAGGTCGCCCATCCGCAAGCCTGGCCTGACAGTCGAGCCAAGGCGGTAGTAGTGGAAATTATCGGCCCGGCGCCGCTGGAAACTTTATTCACTCTCCACCAGAAACGGCGCAAGTTTCACGCGCTGCTGCAGGGCCAGCCGGTTATCGAATTCAGCCTGGACGAGGTTTCGTTGGACGATCAGGCCGTGGTAGATTACCGGGAAGTTGAAGCGGAATTAATCGAGCCGGGCGTTGAGGCGAATTTGATCTCGTTTATCACCGCTTTACAAGCCAAATGGCCGCTTGAGCTTGAAAGGCAGAGCAAATTTGAGCGCGCTCTTGGCGCGGCTGGTAAAGGTCCCAGGACAAATTTAGTCGAGGGAACTGAAAAAATCAGCGAGGCCGAAAAATTGCTCTTGGAGAAAATTGCCAATGACCCTCGCAAACTTTTGAGCAAGCGAGCGATTATTATCTTAATGACCGATAATGGCAGTTCGGTCGCCAATATTGCCGGGGAAGTGGGTTTTACTCCCCGCACCATACGGCGCTGGCAAAGAGAATTTCCCCGCAAACGCCTGGCTATCTTTCCGGCGAAGGTTCTTGACGGGAGGCAGCCGCTTAAACCCGCCGGGCCACCTGTTGGGGTTGAAATGGAGCCGGAGCAGGCAGACTCAACCACCAGTCCCAAAAAGGTAAAAAGAGCTAAAAAGACCTCACGGCCAGACCGCAGTTGGCCCAACGGCGAGCCGGCCATTACTTATCCGGTGCGAGAAAAGATTGGTCTAGAACCCACCGACTCCCTGGCTGAAGCAGGCCGCAAAGTATTAGGCTTTCATTTTGCCCGTATGTTGGCCAATGAACCAGGAACCCGCCTGGGCAGCGATATCGAGGCGCTGCACGATATGCGGGTGGCTACCCGGCGTATGCGCGCCGCTTTTCGCGTGTTTGGAGCCGGTTTTACCAAAAAAGCTGGCAAACCGCTGATTGCCGGGCTAAGGACCACCGGGCGCGTGCTAGGCCGGGTGCGTGATCTGGATGTTTTTATGGAAAAGCTGCACCAATACCGGGAAACTTTGCCCGAAAGCGAACGGCCTGGTTTGTTGCCCCTGCTAGGGGCCTGGTTAAGCCAACGGGACCAGGCTCGCCAGGAGATGCTGGCCTATCTGGATAGTAACAAGTATCGAAAATTTAAACAAAATTTTCTTGAGTTCGTTACCACGGTGGACATGGGCACTAAATCCATTCCTGCCGGTGTACCCATACCCTATCAGTTACGGCATCTGGCGCCCGGTTTAATTTACAGCCGTTATGAGACTGTGCATGCCTTCGAGGTTGTGCTGCCTAACGCCACATTAGACACGCTGCACCAACTACGTATCACCTTCAAACAGTTCCGGTACGCCCTGGAATTTTTAGCCGAAATCCTGGGCGAAGAGAGCCAGGTGGTAATCCAGGAAGTCAAAACCCTGCAAGATCATCTGGGGGAGTTGAATGACGCCCGCGTGGCCGGCGAGATGCTGCGCAACTTCCTGGCTGAGTGGGACCAGTATCAACTCCATCTCCCTCTGACCGAGCGGCAAAGCCCGACTCATCTGGTGGCCTACCTGGAGACCAAACTTGATGAGCGGCAGCAGCTCATGGCCACTTTCCCTCAGGTCTGGGACCGCTTCAATCAGCCTGATTTTAGGCGCAACCTGGCTTTGGCAATATCAGTGCTGTAACGACCGCCGACCACAGACTGCCGACCGCCGAATAGAATCAAAACGCCGACGTAGATACAACCATTTAAGACAAAGTGTACCAAAACCACAGACTGCCGACCGCTGAATAGAATCAAAACGCCGGCCTGCTTGAGGCCGGCGTTTAATTTGTAATAAGTTTTTTGTTAATTCCGGCCAGCCAGAGTGCGGGCCACGATATCACCCATATCTCGTTTGCGTTTGTTTTTGTTTTTTGACGAACCCAGGTCCTTGCCTGATTTAGCTGATCCACCCTGCAAAGCGGCGTAAGCGATAGCCATAGCAGTTGGCATAGGTTCTTCTTCGACGTGGGTTTCTTCTTGCACTTGAGGTTCAACCGGCTTGGCAAGTTCGGGCTTTTTAATTTCTTCGGGCGGAGGGGGAGGCGGCAGCAAGATTTTGATTGATAAGTCTACCTGGCGCTTCTTACGGTTGACTTTCAAAACCTTAACATTAACTGTTTGGCCGACCGTCAAAGCATCCTGGGGGTGTTTAATGTAATCGTGGGTGATTTGTGAAATATGCACCAGGCCATCACGATCAGCGCCAATATCCACAAACGCGCCGTAAGACTCCAACCGGGTTACGGCCCCCTCTACCTCCATGTCTTCGGCAATATCTTTAAATTTTAAGTTGACCGGCTTAACCATCGTCAAGCTAATCCGGCCGCGTTTGCTGTCTACTTTCTTAACCCAGACCTCCACCTCTTGCCCCTGGTTAACCACATCGGTTACCTTTTCCACCTTCTGTTTAGATAACTCGGAAATGTGGACGAGGCCATCCTGGGCAATACCAATATCGACAAATGCTCCGAATTCGGCAATATTTTTGACCTTGCCATGCAGATGTTGTCCGACTTGCAGGGTCCGAATGGATAACGACTCGTCGGCTGAACTATTTTCGGTTAACTCATCTGGGATAATTGCGGTTTCGGCGGGAGTTGTAGCTGCTGTGTCGGCTGTGGCAACATCGCCAGAGAGAGCCTCAGCAGGCATGGGGAGGGTTTGGGCTTCACCGTCGGCAATTTGTTCCACGACGGTGATTTCTTGATCATTCATGAGCTTCTTCTCCTAACAGCGCGACATCTTTGAGAACATTTCTCCTCGTGGCAGATTTCTCAAACGGCGCGAGTTGTACAATTTATAACGAAGGCTGATTATACCATTCTCTCCCCAAAGCTGGCAAATAAATCACAAAATGGTTAACCTTCCTGGGTTGTCAGGCCTGTAACTGCTGCCGCAAGGCCGCGTGGAGTTCTGGAGTAGTCGCAGCCAAGATCGAGTAGCAATCAGTTAGCGATCGAAGTGGAGGTAAAGGTTGCCCAAAAGGATCGGTGATAAGGCCGCCTACCTCGGTGATAATCAGCGCCGGGGCTATAAAATTCTCCGGGGTAAGATTATTCCGCCAGTCAAGGTGAGCGTCTAACGAGCCATCGGCTACCCTGGCCAACACGGTGGCGGCCGAGCCAAAGGCACGGACAGATCGCGCTTGCGGGAGAAGCCTGGCCAGGGAAGGCTGAATGAGAACACCATTCAAGTCACAACTAATAATGGCTTGTTCGATCCGGGTAGCCGCACGAGGGCGCAGCGTTTGACCATTGACGGTAGCTCCCCGGCCTCGGGCGGCCTGCCAGGTTCGGCCTGTATACAAATCTCCTACCAGGGCATACTCAACGGTATCGACAGCCACAGGTAGATCAGCCGGAACGAGAGCAATCGCCGTTGCCGTCGGGGCCAAACCTCGCGAAAAATTCTCCGATCCATCAACCGGATCAAGGATCATCGTCCACTCCGGCTGACCCACGCCAAAACTGCGCGGTTCGCCTTCTTCGGACAATAATTTAACCGGGCAGGGAAAGTACTGCTCTAAATAGGCACAAACAGCCCTATCAGCGGCTAAGTCAAACCACTTAACCTGATCTCCCTTAGCATTTTGGCCCAGTGTGCCCCACTGGTCGGCGCTGCCGGTGGTTACGGCGTGAAGGACCGCTTGAAAGAGTTGCTTGAGGTGATCTAATAATACATTTGATGATGGTGACATAGTTAGTCCTTTCCAACAAGTCAAGGGGCGACTCAGTGGCAAGTCGCCCCTTGACTTGATTAGTTAGTTTATTAGCCAAAATTCGAGATCTAATTCAGGTCTAAAGGGAAGACCTGACCAGCCGCAATATCGAATGAGTAGGCATTAATATAGTAATCGCCCCCAGGTGAGTGTCCGTTGATAGTATAGTGACCGGGATCCAGGACAAACTGCTGGGATTGCTGGGGCGGTATAACTTTAGAGTCATTCGTCGGTCCAATCACGTCAATCACAAAGTCTACACCCGTATGATTGTTGAAAATAAACAAACCTTTGCCCGCCGGGGCCTGGGGTCCGGCCGGTACAGGCGGCTTAGTTGGTTCTGGCTGAGGGGCCGCGGTTGGCGTGTCGGCGGGAGCAGCCACCAGGGCAGCATCGGGGTCAACTGAATAACTGTCAATAATTTGGTTCCAGGTTGGCAGCATTTCATCATAAGCCACCGTGACAAAATACAGGATAAACACCACCGTGTCACGCTGCTCAAAGAAGAAGTCGGCATAGCCATCGCCATTAGTTGAGGTGTAGGAAACCTCTACATAAATGCTGTCATCCGGTTGAGGCGTCTGTTTCAAGATGGTGTGATCATCCGCATAGTTGTCCATGATGATCCCGACAGCCTTATCTATGAAGGTCTGCATTTGCTTTTCCGTGTAGACCACCCCGGGGTTAACAAACATCACGCCCACCACTGAGCGATCATCCCCATAAGCGACGCTGGTTTCATCGTCGCTGATACTTTTAAAACTCTCTGGTAAGGCAAACGTGAAAGCCCCGGAGGGATGAACATAAGGCTCAGCCTGGAAAGGCAGCGGTTCGTACTGCGAAGCTTCTTCAGTAGGCTCGGTGGTGCCCGAGGCTATAACCAGGGAGTCGCCCGCAGAACTTTCGCCCGTTGGCTCGGCTGTAGGTTCGACGGTAGCCGCCGCAACTTCTACGGTGGGTTCGGCGGTAGCTACAGCCTCCTCGGTGGGTTCGAGTGTTGGCGTGGGTTCGGATGTGGCCGTAGGTTCCGGCGTGGGGGTAGGCTCGACGGCTGCGGCTGATGGCTCAACCTGGAATTCCAGAGAGCGATCCGGCTTGTCATTAAGCAACAAGTCCACCTTGTACTTGCCGACCGGCCAGAGTTTGTTCTCAGCATTGGTATAACTGAAGTTGAGCTCACCATCTCCGGAAGTCAACTCCTTCTCGCCGAGATTCAAGTTCGGCTCTACCCCTTCGGCTTCAACCGCCGTCCAAACGGCTTTGATTTTGGTATCATCAGGGGCATTGCTCAAAGTTACCACACAATAAAAAGGCTCATCTTGGGCAAAAGTTGTCGTCGGTTGGTTGCCGTCGGCATCTTTGGCCATTTTCGCATCACTAATCTTGGCCGTGCTGAAGGAGCAGGCCAGAGCCATCAAAACGAGCAGGCTGATAACAAAGAAAATGGGACTTTTCATAGGATACTCTCTTTCTCTGGGAATACTACTGAGTTAAGCGGGACACATTCATTATAAAAGTTAGCTCTGTAAAAGTCAACGAGTTTTTTAACCAAGTCCGGGCGAATCCAGGAACAAGGATAAGATTGATTGTTTAATTTGTCACTAGTTTACCCGGCAAGCGTCTTTCAATCGTTACCAAAAACGTTACAAAAACTTATTTGCGGACAATTTCAAAAGATGGGTGGGTTTAGCGGGTAACTTTTTCAAAAGGTTGGAGGATTGGGTATAATGGCAAGAGTCAGTAGAGTAAACAGTACTTGTCGCCCTTCAGGACATCGTAGAAACTGTAACATAGAAACCGTCAAGACA
>CAZUNT010000074.1:23981-30794 GCA_964622215.1 uncultured Caldilineaceae bacterium | reverse complement strand
ATCGCATCTGAAGCGGGGTGTATATGAATTAGTGTGGCAATTACGTGACTCGAATATGGCAATTTCGTGCGGAAACGGGACAAGTTGGATAAAGACAGAAGCTTTTGCTCAATAAGTATGGCTCGACCACCTGGCCGAACCCTACTATCGATTGAGGAAGTCAAAGTAATTGGTTTGGCTGCGTAACAGTATGATGGGAGAAAGATTATCTATGCTTTAGCTTATCGTTGTAGCCGGATAATTACGAAAGGGTTCATATTGCACCTTGCTCAGGAGGATGGTAGACTATTGTTGTTTGGATTGAAGTTTCTCAAGTTAGTCCGCAATAAGAGTAGCTCGCTCAATCGTTAGCGCACGGCAACATCAAGCACACCCAATGTTTTGAAGAAGGGATCGTCATCGCCCCCTGGCCGTCTACCACTGAAGCTCCATCCCACCATCTACATTGTGGTGGTTATCTGCGCCCTGATGTCGTTTGGTTTGGGGAGATGCTGCCTCCGCAAGTGATGCAGATTGCCTTTGAGATTGCCCAGCAGTGTGACCTGTTCTTCCTCATTGGTACCTTTAGCTTGATGCAACCGGCCGCCTCGTTGCCTTATTTGTTTCGGTTGGTCATAACAGCCAGCGGAAACTGGAGAGGTAGAGGCGAACGATAACGAAGAGCAGTAAAGTTTTCCAACTTATCATCGTCATTTCTCTGTTATGTTTAACGTTGTCTTGGTTGAACCACAAATTCCCCAAAATACAGGTAACATTGCCCGGTTATGCGCTGCGGCTGATATGCAATTGGTTATTGTCGGGAAGCCGGGTTTTGTATTGCATGATAGCCACCTTAAACGGGCTGGATTGGACTATTGGGAGTTTGTCCGTATTAAACACGTTCCCGACAAAGATGCGTATTTTCAACAACTCGATATGTCCCATACATATCTTCTGACCACTAAGGTGAAGCGACCCTATACCTACATCCAGCCCCAAATGGGTGAGAGCTTCCTCTTCGGTAAGGAGGATGGCGGCTTACCCGAGTGGCTCCTTAAAGCAAATCCTGCTGCCTGCTTTACCATCCCCATGAAAAACCCCAATGTGCGCAGCCTGAATTTAGCCACGAGCGTGGGTATTGTGATGTATCACATGCTGTCGCTGTTTAATTTTGGTTTGGTTGGAGGCACTTCTCCATAATATGCTAAGTCCAACAGAACGCTTCTCCACCAGAGCTGAAAATTATGCCCGGTATCGCCCCGGCTATCCCCCGGTCATCATTGATTTACTGAGAGCAGAGTGTCAGCTCACGCCCGCCTCGATCATCGCCGATATTGGCTCTGGGACCGGCCTGTTGGCGACACTCTTCCTGTCAAACGGCAACCGGGTTTTTGGGGTTGAGCCGAATCGAGAGATGCGCCGGACGGGGGAACATTTCCTTAAAGATTATCCCAATTTTACCAGCATTGCCGCCACTGCCGAAGCTACGACCCTGACTGATGGCAGCATAGATTTTGTCACCGCCGGTCAGTCTTTTCATTGGTTTAATCCCGATGCCACCCGGATCGAATTTGCCCGTATTCTCAAACCACACGGTTGGATTGTCCTTGTATGGAACGAACGCCAGATTAACGCCACGCCGTTTCTTGAAGCCTACGAGCAGTTATTACAGAATTTTGTTCCCGATTACGCTGCCACTCAACACCGGAACTTTGATCCCCAAGTTTTGGGCATCGAGATGAAGGTTAGCTATTTTAAAAATAGCCAACTTTTTGATTTTGGAGGTCTAAAAGGGCGGCTGCTGTCATCATCCTATGCACCCGAAGCCGGGCAGCCTCATCACGAAGCCATGCTGGCCGAACTGTGGCGTATTTTTCAAATCCATCAAGAAAACGGCGCCGTCAGCTTTGAGTACACGACAGAAGTGTATTACGGCAGCAAGCCACGGCCTAGGAAGTAATCCCAATCTCTAATTCCCCTTTTATGCTGCACGTTTTAGCTCATTCCAGTTTTGCTGCTCGTAAAACGCCTTACGAGCATTTTCATACCGTTTAAGCAATTGCTTATCATTACCCTTGAAACTAATAATTGCCTGCTGGGCGCAGACGGCACAGCCACGTTGAGCGCGGTAGCTGTCCATCTCACAACTTAAACAACTGGCCAAGCTAATCATCATCAGGGCAAAAGCCATCACGTCGGGATGGTTTTCTGGCAGGATGGATAGGACGTCAATCAACTGCGCCCACTCTTCGCCGCGTAAATTGCGTAAACGTGGGATGAGATGCGGCGTAAATAGCAACTCATACTTACCATAAACCTGAGGCGGATTGCTCATAGTTAGTCCCTATCCTTCTTAGCCAGTTTATTTGGTTTTTAGGAAAAATCAACATAATTATAATCTGCACATTTGCTCATGTCAACCTATTTTCGATTTCTGAATTTTGTAGAGGGAATTTTTATGAATTTCACTATAAAAATATTGACAAACTAAAGTAGGCTAGGTACAATAGCCCTAACTTCAACCAGACTGATTTTAATATAACTAACTATAGTTCAGGAGGCGTTTACGAATGATTACATTGACTCAGGCAGCGGCTGAAAAATTACAGCACATTATGACTGAGAAGGGTTTGACTCATCACGCTTTGCGTGTTTTTGTTTCCGGCGGCGGCTGCTCAGGTCTCTCTTATGGGATGACGTTTTCAGAAGGCGCCGAATTTGGCGACCAGGAATTTGACGCCAATGGGGTCAAAGTGGTGATCGATATGGGCAGCATTCAATATTTGGATGGGGCTGAGATTGATTACATCGATAGCCTGATGGGGGGCGGCTTCCGCATCGAGAATCCTAATGCTGTGCAATCCTGCGCCTGTGGCAGTTCTTTCCGCACTGCGGCCGGCGAGCAAGGCACACCCTGCGGTCACTAATCCAGGATAAATCTATCGCTCCCACAGAAATCAACCGATTTTTGTGGGAGCGATTTTTTATGGGCTAAAGTTTTTTTGTCCCTCGAAATGAGAAGGCCTGTTCCCCGGAACTGGCTTTTTTGCTTTATGATTATCACCTGTTTATCCGCCAAATCGCGGATGGCAGTTAAGCCCATTTTCGGTTGCCCAAGTGACGAAGATGGACTATAGTACCTTTCGTGTTATTCGTGCCCTTCGTATCTATGTCTTTCGTATTCTTTGTTTTTGCGCTGCACTTCGTAATGTTGTACAATGCGAATTATTATAGCCGAATTTATAAAAATTCGTTGATATTCAGTCAACCTTCCCAGAGGCGGTTGCTTCCTGAAGGGTAATTTCCAGGCGGAGATAAACAATGTTCAAATTTTGGTCCCAGAAGGCCAAGAAGTCGAAAATCGTGTGGCTAGACCTGGGCGACCTGGGCGACTTGGTTAATCCTCACGGCCCCCATGAGCAGTGGCAGGATCATGGGTTGGGGTTGTTGAGAACCATCCTGCATCAAAATGGGATCGAGACTGATTTACTCTCGACCCGCGCTGTGACTTCGTGGCTGGAGTTGCAAAAGCAATTCCACGACTATGAAATAATGATTATGAATGTGCGCAGCTACACTTTTCCGGTTGCGCGTAAATCGGCCCAACTATTCAAAGAAGTGAACCCTACTGGTCTGGTGCTGACCGGCGGAATGCACGCCACCGTAGCCGTTGACGAAATGATACAGGTCAAAGAGTTTGACCGGATTTGCCAGGGACCGGGCGAAAATATCATCGTTGACCTGGTTAAAGACCCGCTGGCTTTTCCCCGCGTGCAAGTTGGGATTGGGGCCAAGACGATGGCCGATTGGCCGATGATTGATCGTACCCTCTGGCCTAAACCCCACCGGCGGATTGCCAAAAGGTTTAACTGGCCTATGGAACCGGAATGTGGCTGGGGACCGGCCCCGGTAGCAACTATTTTGACTAACCGGGTTTGCCCCTGGCAGTGTGTCTTTTGTAACGAAAACTCCTACATCCCCAATATGGGCCGCCGCCCGGTAGAGATGGTGATTGACGAACTCAATTATCTAGATCGTAAATACGGCGTCGGCTCCGTCGTCATCCACGACTCGATGTTTTTCCAGAACCCGGGCTGGTTGAAAGAGTGGATTGAGAAATATCCCCGCAAAGCCAACAAGGTTTGGCCTTACTGGGCGGCAGGACGTTCCGATACCGTACGCCAGTGGCCCGACCTGTTCGAGGCGTTAGTCAAAGAAACCAATTGGAATACGATCTCCATCGGCTTTGAGTCCGGCAGCGACCGGATTCTGCGGCTGCTCAACAAAGAATGTACTGAGGAAGACAACTACTTTGCCATTGATTTGCTCAACCGACTGGGCGACGATTTTAAGCGCCAGGGTAAGCAGCCGCCGATGTTTTGGGCCAACATTATGCTTGGTATCCCCGGCGAAACCCCCGAAGACGCTTTCAAAACCATCCGCATGCTCAAGGCGATGAAGTACGTCTACCCCTCGATTTCCTACTACGCGCCCTATCCCGGCTCGGCCCTGGGCTATCAGTTGATCGCCGAGGACAAGAGTATGATGTCGAAGGACAACTATCACCGCTACCCCGGCGACGAAAAAGTCAAGGGCGTGGATTACCCGTTCTACCGTGAGTTGCTGGCCGGTAAATTTGATACCGAAATCAACCAGGGACTTGACCAGATTGCCCGGCATCGCTCCAGGGTGCTGGAAGAGGCGTTGGTGAAAGCATGAGCAGTTTTAGCAACCCGCATTATATGTATCTGTTTGAGATGAAAAACGGCAAGCAAAAATTGGCCTACGGCGCATCCCCGGAAGATGCCCTGGATATTTTGCGCGTCCGCCTCACCGAAGAGGAGATGGAACAGATTATCCCGGATAAGTATATCAAAATATCGCAGCGGAAGTTGCAGCAGTACGTTCATAATCTTGGTTAATTTACGGAGGTAAAATACCTATGCGTGTGATGATAGTTAACCCTCGTTTCCACCTGCCAATTGATACCCGCACCACGCCTCATTTGGGCCTGGCTTACCTGGCGGCGGTTTCCGAGCAGCGTGGCGACGAGGTTATGGTCTTTGACGCCGACGTTGAAGATGAACCGATTACCGAAGCGGTGCGCCGCTTCCAGCCCGAAATTATCGGCATTACGGCTAACACGCCACAAGTCAAATCAGCCTGGCGCACGGCCCAGGCGATCAAATCCGTGGCCGATATTCCGGTCGTGCTGGGCGGTCCACATGTCTCCGTCTTGCCGGCGGAGAGCGCCAGTCGCCCGGAAGTTGATGTGGTCGTGCGTGGCGAAGGCGAGGCCGTGTGGGTCAAGTTGGCTGAGATCATCGAACGGGCCAAAAAGGGCAGCCCTGACTTTACCGCCCGCGATTTGCTCGATCCGCAGCACAATTTATTAGATTCGCTGTTGGGCATTAGCTATTACACCGTCAATAACCAGGAGCGGCACAACCCCGACCATCCCGCCATCGCCGACCTGGACACGCTGCCTTTTCCGGCTTATCACTTTTTTAAGATGGATCGTTACACCAACTTGCAACCGGCCACCGACGCCGTCGACGGTTCCAAGTCCTTCTCGGTGATGACCTCGCGGGGCTGCCCTTATCGCTGCACCTTCTGCTCGCAAAGTATTATGCCTATCAAATGGCGCGCCCGCAGCCCTGAAAGCGTGCTGCGAGAATGGCAGCACCTGGTCCACAACCTGGGGGCGCAGGAAATCGGCGTGCTCGACGACTCCGCTAACATTCAGGTGGACCGGCTGGAGCGTATAGCCAATTTGATTATTGAAAACAAGGTCAACCATGTACCCTGGATTTTTGTCAACGGCATCCGAGCCAACCTGGCTACCAAAGAACTGCTGGGCAAATTGAAGCAGGCCGGGCTGAAGCGAGTCGCCTTTGGCGTCGAGAGCGGCGATCCCGATGTGTTGCTGTCTATTGACAAGAAGATTGACCACGACACTATCCGCCAGGCTTTCAAAAACGCCAAAGCGGTGAATCTGGAAACTATCGGCTTCTTCATCATCGGTCTGCCCGGCGAAACCGAAGAGTCGATGGAGCGGACCATCAAATTTGCCTGTGAGGTTGACCCGCTCATCGCCAACTTCTCCATGATGACGCCCTATCCGGGCACCAAAGTCTTTGAGATTGCCAAACGCCAGGGCCGGCTGCTGTTGGAGGATTGGGAGGATTACGTCTTTTTTGATGGTCGCGCCCGCTACGAGCTGGGCGAGATGACCGCCGAGATGGTCGAGCGCAAGTGGAAAGAAGCTTATCGCCGCTTCTACCTGCGCCCCCACCGCATTGCGATGACCCTCAGCCGCAAGGATTTCTGGGTCAACTGGCGGCGGACATTTAAGGTGGCTTTTAATACTCTTTTCCCCAAAAAGGAGAAAGCCGAATTGCGGCAACAGGTAGAGAGCGCACAGGTAATTTAAATTTGGAGTGCTCTCTGACCTATCAGGTCTGGATTTGAACATTGAGCGATCACAATCCGGTCGTGGCGACGTTTAGCCTTTACACATCAAAGCAAAGCTGAGTATAATTTCAGCCGGGGAGAGAAAGAATTATGACAATGATAGAAGCTCTGGCTACAGTTCGATATGTGTTGGATACAAAAGGTGAAAAAACTGATGTGCTCATTCCCCTGCCGGTTTGGAAAGCTTTCCTGGCTTCTTGGAATCAGTTAATAGAACTGTTGGAAGATCAAGAAGACCAGATGATCGTGCAGGAATGGTTAGAAAAGCGAGCTTCCGGCGAAGTCGACATGATTTCCTTAGAAGAATTAGAAAAAGAACTTATCGCCGATGGCCTCTTATCGGGTTGAAGTAACCGACCA
>CAZUNT010000074.1:0-23881 GCA_964622215.1 uncultured Caldilineaceae bacterium | reverse complement strand
CATAACCGGAGGAATAGAATTGAGAGTTTTACTTGCCAGCCCCGAATCAGAGGTCTGGAATAGCCGCAAACACATCCATATGGGCCTGGGTTATCTGGCCGGATCGCTGCTGGCGCACGGGTATGAGTGTGAAATCTGGGATGCTTCGGTGGAGTCGGAGTTTGAGTCGTTGGACGAAAAGCTGGCCCGCGACCCCTTTGACATTGTCTGCCTCTCTGCCCCCACACCGCTTATTGTGCAAGCCTGGGAAGCATCTACCACTGCCAAAAAACACGGCGCTATTACCATCCTGGGCGGCCCGCACTTGACCCTCATGCCCCACGAGTCGATGCAGAAACCCCAGGTTGACCTGGTGGTGCGCGGCGAAGGTGAATATACGATTATCGAGATTATGCGGGCGCTGGAAAAAGAATTGTCAATTGTCAATTGTCAATTGTCAATTGATAATGATCAATCTCCAATCCCTCGTTTATTCGACCCGTCCGCCGGTTGGGGCAATATTCTCGGCCTGTCATGGCGAGACAAAGAGGGCAAGATTAAACACAACCTCGACCGCCCGCTGCCGGATGACATCGACGCTATCCCCTTCCCGGCCTTCCAATTGTTCAAGATAGACCGTTATACCAACCTTAACCCGCTGACCGATGGGCTGAATATGCATGCCCGGGCCTTCACCATTGTCACCTCCCGGGGTTGTCCTTACAAGTGTACATATTGTTCCAAACCCATTACCGGCGACACCTGGCGTGGCCGCAGCGTGGACAACGTTATCGCCGAGTGGGAGTGGCTGGTTAAAGAATTGGGCGCGACCGAAATCGGCATCACCGACGATATCTGGAACCTGGACAAAAATCGAGCTAAGGAACTGTGCCGGGCGCTGATTAAGGCCGGGTTGAACCATGTGCCCTGGGTAACGATCCACGGCATGAAGGTCAACAACACCGATGCTGAGTTGTTTAAGTTGATGAAGCAGGCCGGCTGTAAGCGGGTCGGCTTTGGCGTGGAGAACGGCGACGATTGGATGCTGCGCCACGTGATTAAAAAAGGCCAAACGGTGGAGATGGTGCGCCAAGCATTTAAGTGGTCCAAAGAGGCCAAGCTGCAAACGATGGGCTTCTTCATTTTTGGCATGCCGGGCGAAACCGAGGAGTCGATGGAAAAAACCATCCAACTGGCCTTGCAACTCGATCCCGACCTGGCCCACTTTATGATGGCTGCGCCCTTCCCCGGCACCGAGATGTGGGAAACCCTCAAAAAACATGGCGATGTCTTCTCCGACCAAATGGATTGGTCACAGATTGCCATCCAGGACGACCAGGCCCATTTTGCCTTTGGCGACCTGACCAAAGAGACCGTCGAGCGCAAGTGGCACGAGGCCCATCGCCGTTTTTACCTGCGGCCTAAGCGTATCGCCCGTATCGCCGTCCGCCGGGATACCTGGCAGCGTTTTCCCTACTACCTCAAAACCGCCACCAATATGCTGCTTGGCCTGGGCGAAAGACAAAAGGCGGCAGTGTAGCCCCCAAACTCTCAAGTCATTAAAAATAAAAATCCTATTTCATTACTCTTTGGAGAAGTTAGGGATATGTTAAGCGGTTCAGAATTTGCGGTGGTGTTCTTTGGCCTGGCCTCAGCGGCTACATGGGGGGTAGCCGATTTTAGCGGCGGCTTGGCCACCCGGCGGACGCCCGTTTTAACGGTTACCCTACTGTCACAGATGGCCGGGTTGATTTTGTTGGTGCTGCTGGCCCTGGCTCGGATGGAGGACCTGTTATCCTTCCCTGATATAGCCTGGGGCGCTGCCGCCGGTATTGCTGGGCTGATTGGTTTGCTGGGGTTGTATCGAGCGATGGCTATTGGGCAGATGGGTATTGCCGCGCCAGTGACGGCGGTACTCGCGGCCGGCCTGCCGGTAGTGGTGGGCGCTTTTACCCAGGGATTACCTGATTTAGTTCATTTCACCGGTTTTGCCCTGGCCCTGGCCGGTATCTGGTTGATTTCTCGCCCGCAACAGGGCAGCGGGCGTCCGGCCGGGTTGGGACTGGCGATTTTTTCCGGGTTGAGTTTTGGCTGCTTTTTCATTTTTATTGCCCAGGTGGAAAGCAGCGCTGTGTTCTGGCCCCTCGTCGTGGCCCGAGCGGCTTCGATTGCTTTGATGATCGCGCTTCTTATGACCCGCCAAAAGCTGGTCCGGCCGCCTAAAAGCGCGTTGTGGCTGATTCTGGTGGCCGGGGTGATGGACGCCGGTGGCAATGCCTTCTTTGTTTTATCGGAGCAAGCAGGACGCTTAGACGTGGCCAGTACGTTGGCTTCCTTATATCCCGCCACCACTGTCTTATTGGCATTATTGGTATTGAAGGAAAAAATAGAGGGATGGCAGAATGTGGGTATGGTGCTGGCCCTCCTGGCCATTCCCCTGATTGCGTTTTGATATGCTAAACCTTTTGCCAAAACTTCCCTTCTACTGGTTCTACCGCCGCTTTGGCTGGCCGGTGATGCTGCCCTTTTCTATTGTCGTCAGCGTCAGCTATCGCTGCAACAGCAAGTGCAAAACCTGTGATGTCTGGCGCAAACCCAACGACGATATGACCCTGGCAGAGTGGGACAAAACCTTTGCCAACATCGGACCAGGACCGCTTTATTTCACCTTCACCGGCGGTGAGCCGTTTATACGCAAAGATACCGTCGAGATGGCCCTATCGGCCTACCAGCACTGCCGCCCGGCGGTCATCACCATCCCGACGAATGGGATTTTGACCAGGCAGATTATTGACCAGGTTGATCGGCTCTGTGCCGGTGCGCCTAAAGCGGCTATCGGCATTAACCTGTCGCTTGATGAAATCGGCGAGCGCCACGACGAAATTCGTATGGTACCGGGTAACTGGCACAAGGCCATCAAAACCTGGACCGAATTGAAGGCGCTACAAAAACAGCACAAAAACCTGGTGCTGACCAACCATACTGTCATCTCTAATTATAATATTGATCGATTCTTTGAGATTTATGCCGGGCTGGAATTTTTGGAACCGGATAGTTACATCACCGAAATTGCCGAAGAACGGGTGGAACTGGACACCATAAGCTGGGAGATTACTCCCCTGGCCGAGAAATATGCCCCTGTAGCCGACTTTCTTAGCCATAAAGCTCGCCAGCGCCCGGTCAGAGGTTTTGCCAAAATTACTCAGGCTTTCCGAGCCGAATATTACCAGTTAGCCAAACGTATCCTTTATGAGCAGCGGCAGGTCATCCCCTGTTACGCCGGCTGGGCCAGTTGCCAGTTTGCCCCCAACGGCGACGTATGGAGCTGCTGCATCCGGGCCGAGAGCGCCGGCAATCTACGCGAGTACAATTATGACCTACGCCCTATCTGGCGCAGCGCCGTTATGACTAATCTCCGCCGTAGTATCTACCAGGGCGAGTGTAATTGTCCGATGGCCAATGCCTCTTATGCCAATATGGTCCTGCATCCCCCTACCTTAGCTAAAATTGTTTCAACGGTGATAATTCCCTCATAAATTTGGTTAAAATCTCTAGCTAACCAACTTGCTTCATTTTGAAAAATCCCTTACCATTTGCCATATTAAATTTTAGACCTAAAGGACTACTTGGGACTCCGTTGGGAACATGGAGGCTCAAGATTGATGGATTTTGAAGGAAGGAACTAGAATGTCCCAAGATTTTGAAAAACAGCATACGGAGGAGCATTTTGTCGACCACGTAGTGGTACGCCATCCCAATGGTCAATCCGAAAAATTCCCCATACCTCCGGAGGAAGGGACTATCCTGCGGATAGGCCGCGAATTGGACAACGAAATTATCTTGGTTGATCCACGCGCCTCTCGCTATCACGCCGAACTGCGCCGCACCGCTACAGGCCTAGAAGTTAAGGATTTAAATAGCGCTAATGGGACCCAGTTTGGCGCCAGGCGGATTGAACCTGATACCTGGACCGAGTTGGAGGCCGGTCAAATCATTCAGATGGCCGAAACCCGGCTATTTTGGGAGAAAGCTGCTTCCTCCCAATCAACGGTGGCGATGAGTCCGACTCAGCGCCAGGCGGCGGCTGCAGCATCCGCCCCGCCAGCCGCAATGCCTGCTGCCCCTGAACCCGCCAAACCGGCTTTTGCACCCTGGATGATTGGTCTGGCGGTATTATTGCTGCTGCTGATTGCGGCGGGCCTTTTCTTTGCCTTTGGTGGATTGGGCGGAGGTCAGGTGCTCAGCGTCATTCAAGGTCAACCGGTAACGCCGGCCTCAACAGCGGGTAGTTTGGCCCAACAAACCCCCAGCGGTGGACCAACTGACACGTCAACCCCCAGCGGTCCCCAGTTAGCTATCCCTGTCGTAGATATTGTGTCTAAGGAAGTGCGCCCCATTCTTCTTGGCGCTCTGCCCAGCACCGATAAAGCCTTGCTGCTGGTCAATGTGCGGGTGCAAAATGTAGGTAATGCGCCTTTTGTTATCTCAACGGATGATTTTTCGTTACGAACCAGGGATGGGAAGACACTCCAGGAAGCAGGCGGCACGACCAGCCCGGAGGGATTGAGGCGCTTGGGCGTGCTTGACCGTTTTAACGACCTGAGCTTGACCCCTGGGGGTAGCGTCCCGGAGAATTTGATTTTTGAGGTTAAACCCGAAACTTATAATGCCGATCTGGTCTTTGAACCACGCGACCTTAGCCCGGTTGTATTGGGCCTGGGCCGGGTTGATGCCGGACGTGAATTGGCGATGGCCCTGGGTACACCGGTAGCCGAAGAAACGCCGGCAGAACTGGCGGCCGCGGCGGACACCCCCACGTCCGAACCGACGCCCACTCCGACCCGGCCGCCGCTTATTCCCGCGCCGCAGGTGGTGCCCAAATCGGCTTTGGTCGGTACGATTGCCTACCCGGTCTTTAACGGCAATGATTACGACCTCTATTTCGGCCAGGCTGATGGTTCCGGCACTAAGTTTTTCCGGGCCGGCGCCAGCCAACCCGCTTTCAGCGCCGACGGTTCACGTATTGCGTTTCACTCCTGGAAAGGCGACTCGCGGGGACTGGTGACGATGGATGTATCCGGGGCTAACGGTTATCTGGTGGCTAACTTTATCGAAGACCAACTGCCCACCTGGACCGCCGACGGTGAGGAGATTATCTACCTGACCCGTCGCACCGGCGGGCGTCAATCTCAACTGGTCAAAGCGGATGCCTCAACCGAACTGGGTGAAACAACTATCCTGGGTGAAGGCGAGTATCCGACCGTTGGAGCGAATGGCCAGCTTACGTTTAAGGGGTGGGGTACGACTGCCTTTGGCCTGCGGGTTGCCTCGGAGAATATGAGCGATATTCAGACGATCACCAGCGCCGACGAAGATACTGCGCCCGCCCTCTCCCCCGACGGCAAGCAGATAGCCTTTATGTCACGTCGAGAAGGTAATTGGGAGGTCTACGTGATCAATGTGGACGGTTCCAATCTGCAACGCCTGACTAACGATCCCGCTGAGGATGGTCTCCCTACCTGGTCGCCTGACGGCAACGCCATCGCTTTTGTCAGCAGCCGCGGTGGCCCCTGGGCTGTTTGGGCTATGACCCCGGAAGGCAGCGGCCAGCGCCAACTCTTTACTATGCAAGGCTCGCCCGACGGTCAGGTTGGCGCCGATACCTTTGCCAGCCGGGGCTGGGCCGAGGAACGCCTTAGCTGGACGAAGTAAGAAACGACCCCCTCCCAACCCTCCCCCTATGAGGGGGAGGGCAGGGAGGGGGTGTGGTTGGAATAAATATAATTATTAGTAAAAAAATTATAAAATTGACAAAATAACTCCCTTCTCCTATAATCAGGGAGCGATTTTTGAGTAGCAGAAATCCCCCCTGATTGAGGAGGTTGTAGCTGTGACACGTATTTTGTGGGTAGAAAAACAAATTGACTACGAGCCGCAGGGCATCATGTCTATGTCGGCGGTCTTAAAAAAGGCCGGGCACGAGGTGGGCCTGACCATCTGTGCGCAAGAGGATCCCGTCCAAGTTGCCAGGGATTTTCAGCCCGACATCGTCGGCTACAGCGTGATGACCGGTTCGCAGCAATATTACTTCAAACTCAACCGCCGCATCCGGGAAACCTTGAGCAACAAGCAAGTTCTGTCGGTCTTTGGCGGCCCCCACCCCACCTTTTTCCCGGACATCATTCACGAGGAATATGTGGACGGCGTTTGTGTGGGCGAGGGGGAAGGCCCGCTGGTAGACCTGGCTAATGCCCTGGATAACAGCGGCTTCCACCCTGATATTGCCAACTGGTGGTTCAAAATCGACGGCGAGGTGGTCAAAAACCCGGTGCGGCCGCTCATTCGCAAATTGGGTGATCTTCCCATGCCTGATCGGGAACTGGTTTACAGCAAACACGCCCCAACTCGTCACAGCCCAATCAAACACTTTATGGCCAGTCGAGGCTGCCCTTACAACTGCACCTACTGTTTTAATCATGCCTGGTATGAAATCTACCCTCGTGAAAAGCGCGGCTACCAGCGTAGCGTTGATTCGGTCATCGAAGAAGTTACCTGGGTGCGCGAGCGCTACCCAATGGAGCAGGTGGTTTTTCTGGATGATTTGTTCATCATCTACGTGGATTGGCTGGAGGAGTTCGCCGAAAAGTTCCCCAGGGCGGTCGGCCTGCCTTTCTTCTGCAATGTCCGCTCCAACTTGATTACCCCGGAAAAGGTGGCCTTGCTGAAAAAGGCCGGGGCCAACACTGTCA
This sequence comes from uncultured Caldilineaceae bacterium, assembly GCA_964622215.1. Lineage (GTDB taxonomy): Bacteria > Chloroflexota > Anaerolineae > 4572-78 > J111 > DSQQ01. The sequence goes on along the minus strand of CAZUNT010000074.1, from coordinate 17,153 downwards.
GCATGGGTATTGAAGCAGGCAACGACCGCCTGCGCAACGACCTGCTCAAGCGCAAGATGTCCCGCGATACCATCATTGAGTCGGGCCGCATGTTACACGAGGCAGGCATCAATTTAACCGCCACTAACATCCTGGCCCTGCCGACGGCCTCCCTGGAAGATGATTTTGAAACTATGCACCTCAACGCGGCGGCAAAAGTTAAATATGCTCACGCTTTTCTCTTCCAGCCCTACCCGGCAACCGAGTTGGGTGAGTTCACCAAAAAGAACGGCCACATGGCCGGCAGTTTTGACGATATCGGCGCGATTGCCTGGGATAGTTCGATCCTTCTGCGCGACGATAAAGAGAAAAATCAGATGGAGAACTTTCAGCGCTGGTTTGCTATGGGCGTCGAGTTTCCCTGGCTGGAGCCGCTCATCCGCCTGTTGATTAAAGTGCCCCACAACAAAGTAACCGATACGCTTTTCTGGTGGACTCACAAGTTGTTTAAAGGGTGGGCCATCACCCACCGCGTCCACCCCATCAAAATTACGCCCAAAATCATCTGGAATAACGCCCGGCATTTTATGCAGATGGAAGCGTAGGACAGTAATCAGTAATCAGTCATCAGTCATCAGTGATTGGTCATCAGTTCAACCGTTCACTGACCACTACTCACTGATGACTGTTCACTATTTTCGAGGAGTCCGCAGTGAAGGCTGGGGACTCTTTTAATTTTTGGAGAAGGGGATAAAGTTTAAATTTGCCTATCTTTGACACCCCTTTTGATTGGATTATAATGAGCCACCCATGGCTAATTTTCAGGCGTAACTCTGTATACGTCCTGATTCAAAAAAGAGGTAAAAATTCGATATGCCCTTACTAGAAACCACTTTACAAAATATTACGCCACTTCATCAAGAAATGATAGCCCAGGCCAGAGACCGGCAAAATCAACTGACCAAGCCGCCGGGCAGCCTGGGCCGGTTAGAAGACCTGTCCATTCAACTGGCAGGGATCAGCGGGCAATTGGCGCCTTCACTACGCCACAAACATGTGGTGGTCATGGCCGGCGATCACGGCGTCACCGCCGCCGGCGTCAGCGCCTTCCCGTCCGAGGTGACGCCGCAGATGATCTATAATTTTCTCAACGGCGGCGCGGCTATCAATGTCCTGGCCCGGCATGTGGGCGCAACGGTGACGGTCGTCGATATGGGCGTGGCCATCCCCATCAAAACTAATCACCCCAACTTTTTGGATCGCAAAATTGCGCCGGGCACGGGCAATATGCTGGTGGAACCGGCCATGACCCGTGAACAGGCTCGCCAGGCCATCGAAACCGGCATCGAGGTGGTCAATCAGTTGGCCGAAACCGGCGGGCTTGAGCTGTTGATAACCGGCGATATGGGCATCGGCAACACCACCCCCTCGACTGCAATTGCGGCGGTGATAACCGATATGCCGGTGAAAACTATTGCCGGGCGCGGTACCGGCCTGGACGATGCCGGGTTGGCTCGCAAAATTGGCTTGCTCGAACAAATTATTGCTCGTCACGAACCTTACGACGACTCGCTGGACAATCTGACCAAGTTGGGTGGGTTTGAAATCGGCGGGATTGCCGGATTGATTCTGGGCGGCGCGGCCCGGCAGGTTCCGGTGATTGTAGATGGTTTTATCTCTACCGCCGCGGCCTTAATTGCGGCAGGTCTATGCCCGGAGGCCAAAGCTTACATGATCAGCGGCCACAGTTCCGCCGAGCGCGGACAGCAGGCCATGCTGAGTCATCTAGGTTTGACCCCGCTGTTGGATTTGAACCTGCGTTTAGGCGAAGGCACCGGGGCTGCTCTCTGCGTGCCGTTGGTAGAGGCCGCTGTGAAAATTCTGAATGAGATGGCCACCTTTGCCGAGGCCGGGGTGTCGCAATCGTAAATCCTAACTTATGTACGATCTAATCATCCGTAATTGCCATGTCCTGACCCCCACCGCCAATATCCGGCGCAACTGTGACCTGGTTATTGACGCGAGCAAAATTGTGGATATTTTGCCCACCGGCCAGGCCGATATGGGACAGGCCCACGAAGTGCTGGAAGGCCGGGAGATGCTGGCTATGCCCGGCCTGATTAACACCCACAGCCACGTGCCGATGGTCATCTTTCGCGGTCTGGCCGAAGATGTCTCCATCGAGCGCTGGTTTAACGAGTTTATGTGGCCGCTGGAGAGCAACCTGGTCGAGGAGGATGTCTATTGGGGCATGCTGCTCGGCCTGGTGGAGATGATTGAAGGCGGCGTGACTACGGTGGCCGATCACTATTTTTTTATGGACCGGGCCGCCGAGGCCGTCAAAGAGGCCGGCGCCCGGGCGGCCCTGGGCTGGGCCGTTTTTGGCGACCGGGGCTACCAGGCGCTTGACGAAACAGCGGCCTTTGTGGAACGCTGGCAGGGCCAGGCCGATGGCCGGATAACCACCTGGATGGCCCCTCACGCACCCTATACCTGCGATGACGATTTTCTGCGGGCTACGGCGGCCCATGCCAAACGCCTGGGCGTGGGAATTCATATTCACGCCGCCGAGGAGATGGGCCAAACGAAGGCCAGCCTGGCCAAGCGCGGCCTCACCCCGATCCAGGTGTTGGAGCAAACCGGCGTGTTCGAGACGCCGGTCATCATTGCTCACGGCTGCGGCATCTTGCCGGAAGACATCGAACTGATGAAACGGGGCGGCTACCGGGTCGGCGTAGCCCACGCCCCTAAAACCTATCTCAAACTGGGGATGGGGTTGACGCCCATCTTGCCTTTGCGCGAGGCCGGTATCCCGGTTGGCCTGGCTACTGATGGCGCAGTCAGCAACAACACGCTTGATATTTTTGAAAGCCTGCGGTTGATGGCTATGTTGCAAAAACACGAGGCCCGCAACCCGGAGGTCATGACCATTCCCGAAGCCCTGAATATCGCTACGTTAGGCAGTGCAGCGGTGCTGGGACTGGGCGACAAAATCGGCCAACTGACCCCCGGCTACCTGGCCGACGTTATCCTGGTTGATTTGAGCGGGTCGCACCACCAACCTTTGCACAGCCTGACGGCCAGCCTGGTCTATAACACCCGCGCCGGTGATGTCCAAACGGTCATTGTCAACGGCGAGATTGTCATGCGCGACCGCCAGATTTTGACCCTGGACAAGGCGGAAATTATTCGCCAGGTTAACCAGAGCATGGCTCGCTTGGCCCAGCGGACGCCGGAGAAGCGGATTCAAGTGTACAATCCATAAGGATGACCGCCGACGGCTGAGAGCGCCTCGCCTCGCCTCCCCTTGGGGGACCGCCGACCGCCGAAAGACCTTTTCGTTATCGATGGTGTGCCACAGTTTCGTGAACACTCCTTCGAAAATAACATTTGAACGTTTTCATCATCGGTGGCGTGCCATAGGCTCGTGAACACTCTTCTCTGACTACTGACTACTGACTACTGTTTACTGTTTGGGATAACAACAATGCCTCCAAAGTTAAACATTCACCCTGAAGTTAAAGCCGCCCTCGCTGAAGGTAGGGCTGTGGTGGCGCTGGAGTCAACCGTGATTACGCATGGCCTGCCTGTGCCGGAAAATATTGAAGTTGCCCGCGCCATCGAAGCCGCTGTGCGTGAGCAAGGAGCGGTGCCGGCTACCATCGCCATTCTGCAAGGCGAAATCATGGTCGGCTTGACCCATGACCAATTGACTTACCTGGCAGCGGCCAAAGACGTCCGCAAATGCTCACGCCGGGATTTGCCGATTGTGGTGGCTCGCCGCGAGGACGGCGCGACGACCGTGGCCGGGACGATGATCATCGCGTATTGGGCCGGCATCCGCCTTTTTGCTACGGGCGGGATCGGGGGGGTACATCGAGGCCAACCTTTTGACGAGTCGGCAGATTTGTTGGAGTTGGGCCGGACCCCGGTAGCCGTAGTTTGCGCGGGGGCCAAAGCTATTTTGGATTTGCCGCTCACGCTGGAAGTCCTTGAAACCCAGGGGGTGCCGGTCATTGGCTATCAAACCGATGAATTTCCGGCTTTTTACTCGCGCCAGAGCGGTTTATTTGTGGACCTACGAGTAGAAACCCCTCAAGAGATTGCGGAGATCATCCAGGCGCGTGAGCAACTGGGTTTGAACGGAGGCACGCTGATTGTCTTGCCCCTTCCGGTTGAAGACGAGTGGCCGGCCGCCGAAGCGCAAGTTATCATCGAGCAGGCGCTACAGGACGGTGAAGCCGAACATATCACCGGCAAAGCGGTGACCCCCTATCTGTTGCAGCGGGTCAGCGATCTCTCCGGTGAGCGCAGCAAAAAGGCCAACATTGCTCTTTTACTCAATAATGCCCGCTTGGCGGCTCAGATTGGTCAGGCTCTAAGAACGACCGCTGACGGCTGACCGCCGAGGAAACTCAAATCCGAAATGACCATGCCTAAAAAAATTATCATTGACACCGATCCGGGCATAGATGATGTCATGGCCATCCTCTTCGCCCTGAAATCCCCGGAAATCGAAGTTGTTGGCCTGACAACTATTTTTGGCAATGTTCATCTCCCATTAGCTACTCAAAACGCCCTGCGCGTGGTCGAGTTGGCGGGTCGGCCTGCTGTGCCGGTAGCCCACGGGGTGGAAGTTCCATTCTGTGTCCCCCTGGGGCCGGTGGCGGATTTTGTGCATGGCCGGGATGGGTTGGGCAATGTCAATCTGCCGCCGCCCACAGGCCGGGCAATGGACAGGCCGGCCGCTCAGTTTATAGTTGAGACAGTTATGGCTAATCCCGGCCAGATCACCCTGGTAGCTATCGGCCCGCTGACCAATCTGGCCCTGGCTTTAAAGTTGGAGCCGCGCCTGGCCGAAAAAGTAGCCGGAGTGGTGCTGATGGGCGGCGCGGCGGCAGTCAACGGCAATGTTACTCCTGCCGCCGAAGCCAATATTATCAATGACCCCCATGCGGCGGATATCGTTTTTACGGCCGGCTGGTCGCTTACGATGGTGGGTCTGGATGTCACCCTACAAACGGTGATGGACGAGGCTTATATAGCGGCGCTCAAAGCCTCTGGGTCAGAAATAGGCGAGTTCATTTACCGCATCAGCCGTTTTTATCAAGATTTTCACCACCGGACTTACGGTTTGGAGGGGATGCACACCCACGACCCCTCGGCCATCGCCTACGTGATTGATCCGACTTTATTTGCAACCGTCCGCGGTCCGGTACGGGTTGTGACCGAAGGTATGGCGATTGGTCAAACGCTGCTAGATCAGCATCAAAAATGGCAGGAACCTAATGAGTGGTCCAATAAACCGCCGGTTAATGTCTGTGTGAGGGTGGACTCCGAGCGGCTTTTAAACCTCTATCGCCAACGTATCATCGCCTAGACAACTCGAAGTCCAAAGGATATTTTGGACTCCGGTATTGGTAGTTACGATGAACTTCGTCGCTTTCTCGCTTGTCATTGACGATATTGTTTTCCCTGATGGCCGGACGGCGATGGGCGTGTTGGGCGGCGGCGGCCCGCAGACGGCTTTCGGGATGAGGCTGTGGGCTGATTCGGTAGGATTGGCCGGCGGCGTTGGCAGCGACCTCCCCGCCGGCGCGCTGGCCTGGCTGGAAGCGTTGGATATTGACACCGCCGGCCTGCGTTTTTCCGACCGGTGGCCCACCCCCCGCGCCTGGCAACTGCTGGAAGCCGATGGCCGCCGCACCCAGGTCTGGCGAGTCCCCGGCCCGGCCATCAAGGCGCAGTTGAGCCGCAGTTGGGACAAATTGCCGCCAGTTTACCGTTCAGCCCGTGGTTTTCACCTGGGCGTCCACCCCGAAGAACCTGACCTCGACTTTATCATGGCTTTGCGCAGCCAGGGCGCGCTGGTCAGCGTCGAGCCGTTTCGCCCCTCAGTGCGCCCCTTGTCAGCGATTGAATTGCGGGCGCTGGTCTCCGCCGGGCAGATTTTCTCCACGAATGAACATGAAGCTGAATCCCTGGTTGGCCCCGGCCAGCCGCTCGACCTGATCCGGCGGCTGGCCGAGGCCGGAGCTGAAATTGTTGCTCTGCGCCAGGGAGCCAACGGCGCAACCGTGTACTGGGCCGCTACCGGCGAAAGCTGGCATATCCCGGCGGTCGAAACCACCGTAGTCGATCCGACCGGCGCGGGCAATGCCTTCTGCGGCGGCTTTTTGGCCGGTTGGGTCCAGACGGGTGATCTGCGCCTGGCGGGGTTGTACGGCACGGTATCCGCCAGTTTTTTAGTGGAGCAGGTGGGACTGCCGGAGGGAGATGAAGAGGCGCGGAGACGAAGAGACGAAGAGGCGGGGAGGCGGTTGGTTAAGCTGCAGGATCGGATTGAGAGATTGGAGGGTAGGGGCTAAATCGTAAGTATTGAGGAGTCCAAAGCGAAGCTTTGGGATTCCATTTTGTGTTTGCATGTGGATTGACTTTATAAGCGGCTGTCCCTATAATCGTAACTGTAGGCAAGATGGTAGATGAAAAAACGCCAACTTTCCCGCCTCACTAAAATAACCCTGGCTCTACCCCTGCCGTTAATTTTGGCCGCCGGCCTGTGGGTGTGGCTGGTCTTGCCTTCCGCCCAGGCCCAAAAATTTTCCCCTATTCATCAAGTCCAAAATCCAAAATCCGAAATCCAAAATCCCGAACAGGATTTGTGGCGCACCCTGGAGACCCCCTTTGAATACGCAGGTCAGGTGTTGGAGGATAAGGAAGGAAATATCTGGGTAGTATCATGGGTAGGAACATTAGTTCAATCCAATGAAACAATTACAGACTATAATCAAATCCTTAGTAAGAATGACGGAGCATATCAAACACAATCAGAAGTATCTGTGAATGTAGTGGCTATCCCTGGAGAAGGGGTGGCCAAATTTGAGCGAGGCCATTGGTTGACCTACACTGTGGAGAGTACCAATGGCGCGTTACCCGGTGATAGCACCCATGCTGCCACGTTTGACCACTCTGGCAATTTATGGCTCGCTGTCGCTGTTAATCAAAAAAATCGTGATACTATTGAATTGGTTGATATAGGGGTAGTTCGCTTTGATGGGCAGAATTGGTTTACTTATACTATTACTAATACCAACAGTGGGTTGGCCAGTAATAGTGTGCGAGATATATTTGAAGATAATGTTGGCAATTTATGGTTTGCCACTCTGAATGGTTTAAGTTGTTACGATGGTCAAACTTGGCAAGTTGTCGCTAACAAGGTTGCGTTGGGCGCAGAAGGTGTCTTTCGGGTCTTTCGGGATAGTCAAAAAAGGTTATGGGTTAGTCTTTTTGATTTTGATAATAACGTAGTGGTGCCGCGTGGTGTTGCCCGCTCAACTCCAATCGGTGTTGATGGTAAGGTGATGGACTGGCAAACTTTTACGAAGGTAGATGGCTTGGCGGATGAGTTTGTATTGTCTATTGCCGAAGATACTAAGGGAAATATTTGGTTGGGAACGACAGGTGGAGTGAGCCAGTTTGATGGAAGGAAGTGGACAACTTTTAATACTGAAAGCCGTAATCTGCCAGGAAATTTAATACAACAAGTTGTCGCCGGGTACGAAGACCAAGTTTGGATAGCAACAAATGCAGGCTCAGTAAGATACGTTAATGACCAATGGCAATCTTTTGATCAGGACTCTTCTTCTCTGAGTATTTTCAAAGACAGTGAGAATTTGGTATGGTTCCCTATGGGGGATGGCTTAAAATACAATACTGGCTATTATCGCCGAACTTTCCATGATCACAAGGCGGAAGGTTTATTCAAAGCAAATAACGGGATAATTTGGGCTTGGGAATTAGGTGGTGGCGTAAGCCGCTACCACAACAGTGAGTGGCAAGATTTTAGCAGGGAGAGCGGTGATTTGAGTGGCTATGTGCAAGATTTATTTATAGCAAGTAATGGCGTTATTTGGGTTAGGACAAATAAGGGTGTGAGCCATTATCAAGATGGTAAGTGGCAAAACTTTAATAAAGAGAGTGGTGACTTTAGCAGCAATGATGTACGGGATTTGTTTGAAGCAAGTAATAACGTAATTTGGGCTGGGTTATATGGAGGGGGTGTGACTCATTACCAGGATGGAACCTGGCAAGTTTTTAGTTTAGAAACCGGTGACTTAGGTAGCAATTATGTAGAAGATTTGTTTGAAGCGAGTGATGGAACAATTTGGGCTAGGATGAGTGGGGGCGGGGTAAGTCATTACCATAACAATCAATGGAAGACTTTTAGGGTTAAGAGTGGCGACTTAGATAGTTATAATGTGTGGGATTTATTTGAAGCAAGTGATGGAACAATTTGGGCTTGGACTGACGCTGGAGTGAGTCGTTACTGGCGTGAGGCATGGGAAACATTTGATGTGGCAAATGGTGGCTCAAGTGGTAGAGTTCCTCAATGGTTAAAAGCAAGTGATGGGGCAACTTGGTACACACTTTGGAATTCAGGGATAAGCCGCTATCAGAATGGCGAAACACAAACTTTTAATGTCGAGAGTGCCCATTTGGGTAGTAATATAGTAACAGATTTGTTTGAGACGAGGGATGGAGCTATTTGGATTGGGACATGGGATGGTGGTGTAAGCCGTTACCGAGATGGTAAGTGGCAAATTTTCAACAACACCAGTGGTGACCTGGCAAGTGATAATGTGCGTGGCTTATTTGAAGCGGGCGACGAGACGATATGGATCGGTACATTTGGTGGTGGTGTGAGTCGTTATCAAAGTGGCAAGTGGAAGACATTCAGTTTTGAGAGTGGGGATTTGGATAACAATGATGTGCTAGATTTGTTTGAAGATAAGGATGAATCAATCTGGGTAAGGACGAGTAATGGGATAAGTTACTATCGGAATAATCGGTGGCAAAACTTCGCTCGTAAGAATAATGAACCTTTCACTAAACAGAGCCAATTATCGCAGCAACTAACTGACATTTATGGCTTTACTTGGATGGTTACCGATCAAGGGATTGTTCGTTCTCATCTTGGCCGCCGTCAACCCTGGGTTGAGTTTACATATGTGATCAAAACCCCTATAATAACCTCTACAATAAGTTTAGCGTATGATGATCGCCGTGGTGTTTTTGTTGACTTTATTGGTGACGACCTGGCAACCCGTCCAGAAAATTTGCAATATTTCTACAAACTAAAAAACTCCCCTGTTTTCACCGATTGGCAAGTGGCAACCTATAATGAACCAATCTTTTTTGAAGAATTGAATCCCGGCCAGCATACTCTCCTCCTCAAAGCCATTGATGAGGATGGCAATGAGTCAGAACTGGCTAAATTGGATATTACCGTAGAAAATCCACCGCCAGCCCCAACACCTTTGCCTACACCCCTGCCGCAGATAAAAGAAATACCCAGAGAAGTGCCCGTTGAGCCGCGCTATACTATGCCTGGCCTGGGAATGTCATTTACTTTACCACAATTGCTTGGTGGCGGGGTAGGATTGGTTATTTTGTTGGGGGTTGTTGGCTTGGGCGCGGCCATCTGGAGCAAACGACAACGAGTCCATCAAAACGTGATTAGTAGAGCCAACCCCTACATCGCCGGCGACCCCATTGACAACCCCGAACTTTTCTTTGGCCGGGAAGAATTGATTACCAAAATTATCCAGGGCTTGCCGGGTAATCACATTGCCATCGAGGGACCGCGCCGCAGTGGTAAATCGAGCTTGTTGATTCAATTGGCCCAACGGCTGCGCAGCCTGGCCGACCCAGAATATTACTTCGTGCCGGTTCTCTTTGATTGTCACGCTACCACCGAAGCCGACTTTTTCTATGACCTGATGGGGGCTGTGCTCGCTACCCTGAGTGAGCTTGAGCCTACTTTGTCCTGGCCGCCGCTGGCCTACCAATCATCTGATCAAGCTCATCAGCCTCATCTTTACGATAATCGCTTTTTCAAAAATGACTTGAAGTTAATTTTAGCGACCCTGGCTGAAAAGATACCCCAGGAAATCCGCATTGTCTTGCTTTTGGATGAAGGAGATGCTCTCAACGAATATGATAAAGTAACACAGCGCAAAATCAGAAACCTGATCTCCCAACATAAAGCCATCAAAATGGTTTGGGCTGGCACTAATGTGCTGACCGCTGCTGGAGACCCCACCAGCCCCTGGTATAATATGCAACTAACCTATCTCTTAGCCCCTCTGTCAGAAGCGAAAGCGCGAGAGTTGATTACCAGGCCGGCCGATAAGCTTGGTTATAGGTATCAAGAAGAAGCTGTTCAGCGCATTTTAGAGCGGGCCAAAGGGCAACCTTATATTATCCAGTATCTTTGCTATCGAGCGATCGAAGCCATGCTCGACCAAAAACGAGCTACAATCACCCTGGCTGAGGTTGAAACAGCCATTGCTCAATTAGAAGAGGAGAAGTCGGCTCAAGACCCAGGGAGTGTAGTTTATCAACCCCGCCAGCACACTGAGGCTGCTTTATCCATCGCCGAAGAACCTATTCCTTATCATCCGGGTGAAGAGGATGACCCGTCATGACCCATCGTTACAATCCATACAGAGTTAGCTCCCACGTTGAGGGTGAAGATTTTTATGGACGCCAGGCCCTGCTGGATAAAATATGGCGCCAGCAAAGCAGAGTCATCCATTTGGTCGGGATGCGGCGTATAGGCAAAACTTCTCTCCTGAAGAAGCTGGCCACAATGGGAAAATCCATCTTCCTGGATTTACAGGATGTCCGTGACTGGGCCGATTTTGCCCAAGTTCTGCAATATGAAATTATAGCCGCCCGGTCTCAATTTCCCTGGCTGCCCATTACTGAGGTTGAAAAATCCGCTGATTTGTTTGGCTTGCTGCGGTTGCTGGATCATCACCTTGACCAAGCCGGCGCTCATTTGTGGTTACTGCTGGATGAAGCCGAGGTGTTGATTGATCTGGGTTATGAGGATATCAAGGCGCTCCGTAAGTTTCAAAGTTTGCTGCGGCGACTCCAAGCCTTGCAGCTTGTTTTTGCCTCGGCTAAACTGCTGACCGAGTTGGATGACCTGACCTCCCAGGAACCTGGCTATGGGTCCCCTTTTTTGAACGAATTCCCTCCGCCCATTTACATCAGCGGCCTTGATCACGCAGCGGCTTTAGCCCTCATCAGGCAAGTTCAAAATCCCCCTGCTTTGCCTGTAGCTGATGAGATTGCGCAGATAATTTGCCAACACACCAATAATCATCCCTATCTCATCCAGCGGGTTTGTTACTCGCTCTGGGAGAGAAACCCTAATTCCACCACCTGGTGTATTGATAATAATACTTTTAAGGCGCCGCCAGATTTACAACGAATCCTCAAGAAAGATTTTGACTATTTATCTGACCTGGAACGCCAGATTGTCCGGGCAATTTTAATCCAACAAGCTGTACCCGATATTCACCAAATTTATCTCGAAGGTTTAACTTCCCTGGGATATCTGCGGCAAGTAGAAGTTGGGTATGACATTGGCAACGATTTTTTCAAAAATTGGCTGCTTAACCTGGGAAGTCAAGACTGGACCGTCTCGAGCAAAATTGGGGCGGAGTCAACCCTACGCTTTTATGAGAAAACAGCCAGGCTATAAACCTCGGCGGTCAGCCGTCCGCGCTCGTTTAACCTCCCCCTTCAACGCCTCTAAGGCCGACTTGGCCTCACTAACCGTCTTCGTATCCGGCGCTTTGGGCCGGTAGGCGGCGATTTCGACGGTTTGGGTTAACCGGGACAGAGCCGGTAAATTTTTCACACTTTGAGTATATTCCTCCGGAGTTTCCCAGGGTTCGCGGCGGCGATACTTATACAGCGCCAACAGCTTTAGCGCCTGCCGGTAGAGGGTCAAAATCAGGCGGCGGGCTGGGTGGTCGGGCAGTTGGCTGTAGGGCTGGGCCAGAGGGGTAACTGAGGCCGGCTTGAGCCGGCGGATTACATAAATTGCCAGCAGCCCCAGGCCGACCAGGAGGGTGGCAATCACCAAAAACGGCATCATAAAGACCAGCCCGGTCGCGCCGCCGGAAACGAGATCGGCCAGGGGCAGTTCAAACCCAAACAGTTCGCCATTGGAGAATAACCACGTTTGCACCGGCGTCGGGTAGGGCTGGGGCGTCCAGCCCGGCGTCGGGTCGAAGGGAACCCAACCGTACTTGGGAAAGTAGACCTCGGCCCAGGAGTGGGCGTGACTCAGCCGGACCTCGTAGTAGCCGGTCAGAGGGTTGTAATCGCCGGAGCCGTAGCCGGCCACCAGCCGGGCCGGAATACCCAGCGTGCGGGCCATCACCACCAGGGCGGTCACATACTGCTCGCACACCCCTTCCCGGTCCTCAAACAAAAAAGTATCCACCACTTCCGCGCCGGGGGGATGGGGCGGCGGGAAAAAGTTATAGCGGTAATTGGCTAAAAGGTGATTGTTGAGAGCCATCACCTTATCATAAGGGTTGTTGTAAGACGCAGCCAGGGTGTGGGCCAGATTTTGCACCCGCCCCGAGATGGAGGGGAGCTGCAGGTAGCGGTCTGCCATCTCCGGCGGATAGGCGCCGCCGGCCTGGCGGAGTAAGGCCGGGTCGAAATCGGGCCGGTAGGAGACGACGCTGTAGGTCATCCCGGCTTTGAGCGTTTCCGGCAGGCGCAGGCCGTCGCCCCGGTCTACGGCGATACTGTCGGCCACAATAAAAATTTCGGCCGGGCGATAAGCGGCAAAAATGAGGTTGGGCTGGTCTTTGGCGATGGTAAAAGATTGGACAATCTGCTGCCCGGCCGGCTGGGCTGATTTGGCTGAACCCAGCGGGGGCGAGATGACAAATTGAACGCGGCGGTGTCGCTGCACCGGCCTGAGCGTTTGATCGCTTTGCTGCCAGCTTTCACCGGTATAAAAATCGTAACTGTGGCTGCGCCAATAGCTGCGGCTGGGGCTGTGGACGTACATCACGATTTCGTCGCTCAGGCCGCCGCGATAACTCAAATTCAGGGTAGTGTCGAAGCCGTAGAAGTAGTCGCTCGTGCCGTCGCTCCAGCCGTTGACTTGCACCAGGGGCACGCCGGGGTTGATAATCTGCGCTTTAATCCCACCGCGTAAAGGCAGGTTGATGCTAAAGGGCGGCACCAGCGGCCGGCTGGCATAGCGGGGGGTGAAGATGAATGCTATGAAAAGGGCGAAAAGGCCCGAAAGGCCAAAGAGCAGGCTAAAAGCGCGTAAGCCGCGTTGGCGAGGATAGCTCGAAGGACTGCGGCGATAAGCCTGGGGATAAAGTTTAGCCGTTCTAAGGCCATCCTCTCTTTCGGCGATGAAAAAAACGGCCAGTACCAGGACCGCAAACAGGAGTAAATACAAGCCGAGTTCAGCCGTGCGGCTCAACGACGCGGCCACATAGAGATTAGCCAGGCTGTGGATGAGGGTGTTGAACAAACTGCTGCGCTGCCGCAGGTCAAAGCTGGTGATGGCCTGGGCAAAGATAGCAAATTGAGCCTGGGGCACGGCTGCGCCCGTAATCAACCCCACCCCCAGCCAGGCCAGGGCGACGTGGATGAGCAGGAACATGATGAACCGGACCAGTTGGTTGGGCCGGTCTACATGAAGGTAACTGTACCAGTGTCCCAGGCTGATGCTAACCGCCGCCAGAATCGTATGGGGCCACAGCGGAGGCGCTACCCGCGCTATCGCCAGCAGGGGAACCAGCATGGCCGCCAGGATCAGGTAGCGTAAGGCGGCGGAGTGTTCCGCTCCTTTTTTCTTAGCCGTGTAAACTTCCATAGTGGTCATAACTATAGCTTTGCCAAAACATCCGCCCAATTATGCGGGCTGACGCTTTTAATGGTCAGATCGGCGGTCCTGGGAGCCGAAATTGTTGGCGACGCCGCCCCCTCGAGCGTAATGTTGAAGGCTAAAACCTGCAAGTCGGGCTGGGGCAGCGTCAGCAGGGCGCGGGTCGTTGTTTCGTTGGGTTGGTTAATCAGCACGATCACAAAGGTCGAAGCCGGCAGATGTCCCAGGACGTGAGCCAGTGATTCCTGGCCATCGGTTTCTACCCTGGCCAGGTAATTGAGGATGGCCCACCAACTGAGTGGTTTCGCCGGCGGCGTCCACTTTTTGCTCGACGCGACCAGGTGAAAAGGAATATTTCGCTGGGTGGCATAGTAGCCCAGGCTGGCGGCCATCCGGACGGCGGTCTCAAAGGTGGAGAATTTACCCTGCCCGACATTGCTGCCCAGTTGCAAATCCAGCACGACGGTCATAGAGGGCTGGTCGTCGTCGGTAAATTCCTTGACCACCAGCTTGCCGGCGCGGGCGGTACTGCGCCAGTGAATCTGCCGCAGCGAGTCGCCGGGGCGATACTCCCGCGTGCCGATGATCTGGCTGCCCCGGCCTATCCTGAGCGACTGCTGTTCGGCGATCTCCCTTTTTTCAAAAACCCGTAATCGTTTCAGGGGGTGATAGACCGGATAGATGAGCACTTCGCCGGGCGCGGTGAGGGTGTGCCGAGTCCGAAACAGGCCAAACGGTCCCCGTGAGTGAAGTTGTAACGGCGAGAAGGTATAGAGGCCGCGCCGATCGCATCGGGTTGGATAGGTCAAGTGGACTGGCCGATTCCTGATCAGGCCGGGCATAAAAAAGGGCTGGGCTTGGTCGGCGGGCGGGGCGAAGAGGCATTGTTCCAACCCGCCAACCTGCCAGGCCGGGCGGAAGCCGGCGTGCTTGAAGTGCAGCGCCACCTCTATCTGATCGTCCTCGCGGAACGTGGGTAGAGCCAAGTCAAAATCATCGGCGTCGGCGGGGGTGGGGGTGTTCGGCGTCGTCGGGGAGCGAAACGTCCGGCTGGCCCGGATAGGTTTGAGCATCCCTTGCGAGTAGAAAAAAGCTACCACCAGCAGGCCGATCAAGCCGTCGGTGAGAATATAAAGCCAGCCGACCTGGGTTTGGTTGGCCAGGAAGTAAAGGATGAGGGCTAGAATAAAAAGAGTCCAGGCTCGCCGTGTTGGCACAATAGCTCCGAAAAGGTAACTACTCAGTCAGCCGTCTAAGTGAACGGATTCTTAGCCGGGATTAGGGGATTGGGGAATTTTTTATCTAATTTTTTCTTCCCCTAATCCCCAAACCCACAGGGTGCAAAGCCTACCCGCAGGGTGCAAAGCCTACCCGCAGGGTGCAAAGCCTATCCCGGCGAAATAGCCGCTTCAGGGCGAACCCAGGATTGTTCAATTCTACCAAAAAATCACGAAGAATTTGTTACTTGCGGCAGCCAAAGAACACCGATTGGTAGAATTTAACGGATTTTAGCCTGATTGACTGACAAATTTAATCTTTCACCGCTGAGGACGCTGAGAACGCAGAGATTTTTATAAATTTCTCGGCGGCCTCTGCGCTCTCTGCGGTAAATTTGGGCCACAATGTTAAATCTGTCCATCAACCAAGATTTTAGCTGTTGAATCTGTTTAATTCTACGCATCCGTGTTCTTTAGTTTTTAGAACTGAACAGCCCTGAGGGCGAACCCCTCTGAGCAGTTACCCAAAAAGTTATTTAACCTCAGTTCGGGATAAGGAATTAAGCCCAAGCTGTCAACGAATATTGAACGAATAAACGAATGTTCAGGCGGCAAATCTACCCATCTGGCGCGATTTTTGGGGTGATAAGCCATTCGTTTATTCGTTTTTCAATTCGTTGACAGTTATCCCGAACTCAGGTTATTTATTTGCTGCCTCGATGCGCTCAATCGCCCACCTGGCCCACCAGGCGATACAAGTCTCAGCATCCCATTGAACAGGCCGAGCCAGTTTGCCGGTTTGTCTGAGTTCAAAATACGGGTCATTCGGATTATCTCCTGCCGGCGGCTCTGGCTGCTTTGATCAGGGCGATGGATTGATTGGCAATATCGGCCAGTGTCATAAGAATTACCTCTGGTGAGTCGAATTGAACTTGATCGTCTTTAGATATAGCTGACCAGAAAAATTTTTTCCAGCCATTTTGGGCCGGGATTTGGAGATTAGGGGATTTTTCCCTTTATTTTTCATCCCCCAATCCCCTGATCCCGGCGAAAATTCTATAGGAGATATCATGCGGCTCCCCGGCAGCTAAAGAGGAACAGGGACAGAGGCTAACACGGCTTCCACAATCGCGTGGGTCGATTCGCTGGAGCGTTCGTGGGTGATGAGGCGGTGAGCTAACACGGCTTTGGCGACGGCTTTGATGTCGTCCGGGGTGACGTAGCTGCGGTGGTTGAGCAGGGCCATGGCCTGGGCGGCTCGCTGCAAGGACACCCCACCCCTGGGACTGACGCCCAGGAGCACGTCGGGATGGTTGCGGGTGGCGGTCAGCAGCCGGATGATATACTCTTTGAGGGGTCGAACCACGCTTACGTTTTTGACCAACTCTTGCAGGGCCAGCACATCGGCCGGGGAAAGGACGGCTTCGATCTTGGTCAAGGGGTCCTCCTGCTCCTCGCGCTCCAAAATCAATACCTCGTCTTCAAATTTGGGGTAGCCCAGGCTGAGCGAGATCAAAAAGCGATCCAGTTGGGCTTCCGGCAGGGGGAAGGTTCCGGCGGTTTCGACCGGGTTTTGGGTGGCAATCAGGAAGAACGGCTCTTCCAGGGGATAACGCTGGCCGTCAATTGTCACCTGGCGTTCGGCCATACTTTCCAGCAGGCTGGATTGGGTGCGCGGCGTAGCCCGGTTGAGTTCGTCGACCAGCACAAATTGGGCAAACAGGGGACCGGGCACAAACACGAACTGCTGCTCCTTTTGATGGTAGATGGAAGTGCCGGTAATGTCGCTGGGCAGCAAATCGGGCGTACACTGGACCCGCTTAAAGCTGGCGCTGATCGAGCGGGCCAGGGCCTTGGCCACCAGAGTTTTGCCTACCCCGGGAACATCTTCCAGCAGCAGGTGGCCGCGCCCCAACAGGGCGGTCAAAATCAGCTTCAGGATTTGGGGATTGACCACCGCGGCCTGGTTGATATTGGCCTGCAGCCGGTCAATCGCACCCACCACTTTGGCCAGGTTGGCCCGCTTGGGCGCCGGGCTGGGCGCGATAGGTTTAACAAGGGGGCGCGGTGCGCTGGGTGTTGTCATGAGTTTTTAGGATTGTATGATTTGAATTGGACAGGCTTTGTCAAAAGTGCAAACATAATGAAACAAGTTTATAATCCAGCCATCATTCTAAGATTATATAGACTTTCAGAAAAAGATTTAGGATCTGGATAAGCCAGAGTAAAATTTG
>CAZUNT010000073.1:0-30934 GCA_964622215.1 uncultured Caldilineaceae bacterium | reverse complement strand
TCTCTGCGGTCTGCGGTCAGGAATACTCAATTTGGGGTAGCCTGAGTAGTAACCATTAATCTTAACTAGGGTGAAATATATGAATGCCGATTACAGGCTTGAACTAAAAAATGTCTCAAAATCTTTTGGTGAAGTTCAATCGCTGCAAAATATCAATTTTCACTTGGGGCAAAATGAGGTGGTTGGCTTGCTGGGAGATAACGGCGCGGGTAAGTCTACGCTGATTAAGATCATCACTGGCTACCATCGACCCGATGAAGGGGAGATTTTTTGCAACGGTCAAAAAATTGACCATTTGACCGTACCCCGGGCCAGAGAATTAGGGATTGAGACGGTTTACCAGGAACGAGCACTGGCCGAACTGCAATCCCTGTGGCGAAATATCTTTATTGGCCGCGAGCTAAGTAATCGGCTGGGCTTTCTTAATGTTAAAGAAATGCAGGCCAAAACCGAGCAGTTGATGTTGGGGTCAATGGGCTTTACGTCGACTGCGGTCAGCCCCGAGTCGACCATCAAAACCTTTTCCGGCGGCGAAAAGCAGGGTGTGGCCATTGTCAGGGCCTTATTTTTTGAGGCGGAAATTATTGTGCTGGACGAGCCGACGATGGGTTTGTCCCTAAAAGAAACCCGCAAACTGCTCAATTTTGTGCGCAGCATCAAAGAAGCCGGTAAATCGGCCATTTTTATTGACCACAACATCTTTCATGTCTATTCAGTGGCCGACCGGGTGGTGGTGCTGGACCGGGGTCGAGTAGCGGGCGAATTTATGACCAGCGCTATCAGCTTGAATGACTTGATGGATAAAATGTACCGGGTGGCTGAAACCGGTAGTTTTGATTAGAGGATAGTAAACCATGAACTCTACTGTTGAAGATACCGGAACCGAACAGCGGCTGCCTAAACCCCAAGAAAAATCTAATCTGGCCCGATTCTTACGCCGGTATGGCACCCAACTGGGGATTCTGACCGTTTTTGTGTTGATGTGGCTTTCCTTCATCCTTTTCGCCCCAAAAACGTTTTTGGCTCCCCAAATTTACCTGGCTTTTATGTCCACCATCCCTTTCTTTGCCATTATCGCTTTGCCGCTGACGATGCTGGTTATTGCCGGCGAAATGGACCTATCCTTTCCATCCATCATGGCCATTGGGATGGTGGCTTTTGTGATGGTCTTTAACCCCACCGGCAATGTCTTTTTGGCCCTGCTGGCCGGTCTGTTGGCCGGATTCCTGGCCGGCTTAATGAATGGAGCCATTGTGGTTGGAATTGGCTTACCCTCGATGGTGGTAACCATTGGCACTCAGTTCTTCTGGCGCGGGGCGGTTTTGGTGTTGTTGAATGGTAAAGGTCATCCCTTGATTGCGGCCAAAAGTAGTTGGGTTTACAGCCTGCTGGTCGGCAAATTGGGCGGCATCCCGATGCAAATGATTTGGTTGCTGATAATTGCTGTTTTTATCTGGGCCTTGCTGAATCGCCACCGCTTTGGAGCCAATATTTACGTCATCGGCGATAACAAACAGACGGCCGAATTGATGGGCGTTAACACGGCCCGCACGCGCATGTTGATGTTTGCCCTGGTGGGTATGGCCGCTGCTTTTGGCGGTATCCTGGCCAGTTTGCAGGTCTCCTTTTTCTGGCCTTCATTGGGCGAAGGTTACCTGCTCAGTACCCTGGCCGCGGTCTTTCTGGGTGGCACTTCGGCTTTTGGCGGGGTAGGCACAATTTTGGGTACGTTTATTGGCAGCTTCATTATTGGGGCTATCCAGGCGGCTATTGTGGCCATTGGTCTGACCGGTTTCTGGACGGAACTTATCTACGGTTTGATTATTATCTTGTCGGTTTCAATGCATGCCATTTTGCGGCGCAGAATAGAGTAAGAAACAGTAAACTTACTCACTACCCTGTGCCACCGGCGTTGACCAGCCCGTTCCACGTGGCGATGGTGGATGGTGCGACCAAACGTAGTGAAGAATTGGGTTGGACGATTGACGTGCAAGCCCCGGCGAGCGAGGGCGACTTTGCTTCTTTTGTGACGACGGTGCAGCAGTTGTTGGAGAAGGGAGTTGAAGCGATCAGCATCATGGGTGTGACGGTGGTTGACACGATGAACAAGATATTTGCGGGTGAGGAAGTGCCGCAGATCATCCTGACCCCATCGGTGGTGGTGTCACCGGACAACCTGCAAGACTACCTGGACGGCAAGCTGTGGACCGAGCCGGTGGCCGGTTTCCCCGAACTTGACAATGACCTGCCGACCGTGCCGGAAGAATAAAACGTAAAATTTTTACGGTTAGACCAACGATATTCGTATGTCTCTTAGAAAACATACCACCATTACTCAAGTAGCGCGGGAAGCAGGGGTTTCCACGCAGACTGTCTCGCGGGTTCTTAACAACCGTCCCGACGTTGCGCCCGAAACCCGCCAGCTTGTCCAGTCAGTTATAGACCGGTTAGCCTACCAACCGAGTGCTTTAGCCCGCAGTTTGAAGCAGCGCAGCCGGACCATCGGGATTGTCACGGGTGAGTTGGGGCAGTATGGGCCAATGCGCCGGTTGTTGGGGATTGACTATCAAGCCACAGCGTTGGGCTACTCCCTCAATCTCAGCCTGGTACATGAACCGGAAACAGTTCACGGTGAGCAGGCGCTCAAAGGTTTACTGGCCTGGCAAGTGGAAGGGATCATCTGGGCGGTGACTGAAATCGGCAACAATCGTGCCTGGTTGCATGATAAAATTCCAGACCTGACGGTGCCTGTTCTGTTTATTAGTGAGCGACATGACAGTGCTGTGTCCACTGTAGCGGTTAATAATAGACTGGGGGGCCGTTTGGCTACTGAGCATTTACTGGCTCAAGGTTACCAGCATATTGGTATCATCACCGGACCCCAAAAATGGCATGTCGCCCGCCAGCGGCAACTGGGTTGGCAAGACGTGTTGCCGTCAACTCAATCCCGCCAAATCGTCGAAGGCGACTGGTCGGCCGCCAGTGGTGAACAAGGATTACGCCAATTGCTGGCCCAATTTCCCGAAATGGATGCTGTTTTTGCTTCCAATGATCAGATGGCCCTGGGCGCCTTGCAGGCAGCTCACCTGTTGGGGCTGCGTGTGCCGGAAGATCTGGGTATGGTTGGTTTTGATAATACTCCGGAGGCAGCCTATTACTGGCCGCCCCTGACAACGGTGCGGCACCAACTGGCCGAACAGGGTAAAATTGCCGTTCAAGAATTGGTTGGCATGATCGAAACACAACGACAAACCGGAAAAATTATTAAACCGAAAGTAACGGTCCTTAAACCTGAATTAATTGTCAGAAAAAGTTCGGTAATCTGTTCGAGAGAATGAAGTTTAAACGCCCCTTCATTGACCCTAGAGACCCTCTCAAAAACACCTCACCCAACGTATAACCGAAAAAAGAATCCCTTTCATTGCCTTTTTCCTCAGTCTCAATATACTCAGCTCAGATTTCATTGTGAGGGGAGTATAAATTGGCTGAGATTCGAGACTTGTTAGATTCTATTCGCGGCCTGCATGAATGTATTCGTGATGCCGTCGTAGCTGCCTGCGAGCAAAGCGCTTTGGAAGAGCTGGCCCGCGTGGTTGAGGATGCTGAAGGCGATACGATTTTTGCCGTAGATCGCATCAGCGAAGAGTTATTGATTGAATTTTTTGAGCGTGAAGTTGCTCCTTCTACCCCTTTGGTGCTCATTGCCGAAGGATTGCCCGGTGGCCAGGTGATGCTGCCTCGCGGCGCTGCTGAAACCGAAGCCGTTTGGCGGATTATCGTTGACCCCATCGACGGAACGCGAGGTGTGATGTACCAAAAGCGCAGCGCCTGGATTTTGACCGGCGTAGCGCCCAATCGTGGTCCGGCCACCGGCCTGCAAGATATTGAGCTGGCCGTACAGACCGAAATTCCGTTGGTCAAGCAGCATCTCAGCGATGTTGTTTGGGCTAGACGTGGCCAGGGTGTGCAGGCCGAGCGATTCAACCGCTTGACGGGCGAACGCCAATCCCTTCCCTTGCATCCATCGCGGGCTAATACTATTGCTCACGGTTGTGCTATGCTGGCTCGCTTTTTCCCCGGCGCACGCGAAGAACTGGCAGCGATTGATGAGGAAATTGTGACCGGCGCGTTGGGGCCGGTGCAATATGGCAAAGCCCACTGCTTTGAGGATCAATATATCTGTACGGGCGGACAGTTCTACGAACTTATGGCCGGGCATGATCGTTTTGTGGCCGACCTGCGCCCGCTGATGGAAAAGATTCTGGCCCGGCGCGGGTTAACTTTGGGTCTGTGTTGCCACCCCTATGATCTTTGTACCGAACTCATCGCCCGCGAGTTGGGCATCATCGTTACCGACCCAAATGGGGAACCGTTGGCCGCCCCCCTGACTGTAGACGCCGACGTGGCTTGGGTTGGCTATGCCAATGCGCACATCCGCGCTCAAATCGAGCCGCTGCTCCAGGGGGCGCTAAGAAAGCGGGGATTACTGAATTCGGTTTAGTCCGGTAAATAACAAAACCCGTTTGCCACTTACTTGTATGCCAGTGGAAAACGGGTTTCTCTGAATTCAACAAATTTCTTGGGGTTATTCTTTTTTCTTTGATTGCTCAAATAAGCCGAGCGCTTCCTCTTCGTTCCAGTTTGCATCCAAGTCTTTGGCTACGACGGAAGCTACTTCGGCTGCGGTGCCTTCACGTTCCTGTTCTTTACCCCATTTGAACATCGAGGTATAAGCGGCGGCGCTGGTTTGTCCGGCCCGCATCGCCGCCTTCTCGACCGCTTGCTGAAACCGGGCCGGTAGATTTTCTCGTACCGTGCCATTCACATCAGTAGCTTTAACCCCCAATGGAATGTGTTCCCAATAGAGTATTTGATATCGCGCCATATGTTCTACCTTTAGACTAAGGCCGCTAACGTTAATAGAAGTTTGGAGGACAAGCTGTTATTTAGCGGCGCTATCCACCCATTAAGGAAATTTGTATCCTTATAAAATTAGGAGATTTAGCTTAGTTTACACGTTCTAGGCTAAATTTGCAACTTCAATATCTGGCAGGTTCTAAAAGCCCTCTCACCTCCTCCTTAGAGTTCGATTAGAAACTCTTGTCCCCCTTGAAAAAATCCTCTTCTTTGATTAAAATACCATCGTTGTCAACAGGTTGGTTGCACCAGTACTTTCTGTTGTCGAAATTCGTTACCTGGAGGCCCTAAAGATTAAGTTATGGAGATGAAAACAATTCGAGAGCTAAACGAAGCAGTGGCCAAGGAAGCTCTCTTTCTGCAAGACCTGTTGGCCGAGGTCAACAAGGTTATGGTTGGCCAGGAAAGGCTGATTGAACGTTTGCTAATCGCCTTGCTGGCCGATGGTCACATTTTGTTGGAAGGGGTGCCTGGTTTGGCTAAAACCCTGGCCATTAAAACGCTGGCCCAGGCTGTTCAGGCCAAATTTCAGCGTATCCAGTTTACTCCCGACCTGTTGCCGGCCGATCTCATCGGTACGGAGATTTACAACCCTCGCACCAGCGAATTTACCTCCCACCGTGGCCCTATCTTTGCCAACTTTATTCTGGCCGATGAAATCAACCGCGCTCCGGCCAAAGTCCAAAGCGCCTTGCTCGAAGCCATGCAGGAACGCCAGGTGACAATTGGCGATGAAACCTATCGCCTGGAAGAGCCGTTCCTTGTCCTGGCCACCCAAAATCCCATTGAACAGGAAGGTACCTACCCGCTGCCTGAGGCTCAGGTTGACCGCTTTATGCTCAAAGTGGTCGTTGACTACCCCAGCCGTTCCGAAGAGCGCCTGATTATGGACCGGATGACCGGGGTTCAACTGCCTGAAATCGAGCCGGTTGTAGCGCCGGCCGACTTGCTCCACGCCCGCGAGGTCGTGCGCCAGATTTATGTGGATGACAAAATCAAAGAATATGTTCTTGATCTGGTTTTTGCTACCCGCCAGCCGAATACCAATGGCCTAAGCGGCCTACAGAGTCTAATCGCTTTTGGAGCATCACCGCGTGCTACCATCTATCTGATTATGGCCGCACGTGCCCACGCTTTTCTAAGAGGGCGGGGCTTTGTGACCCCGGAAGATATCAAGCAAATCGCGCCCGACATTCTTCGCCATCGTATCGTCGTTAGTTATGAAGCCGAAGCCGAAGAAATCACCAGCGCCCAAATCGTTCAACGTATCCTGGATCAAATCGAAGTACCCTAAGTAATGGTGAATTGTGAATAGTCAATTGTGAATTATTAATTCATTCACAATTCATAGTTCATAATTCACCATTCACAATTTATTATGCTATCGCCTGAACTGATAAAAAAAATTCGCCGTATTGAGATCCGCACACGCCGCCTGGTTAATGACAGCTTCGCCGGGGAGTACCACGCCATTTTCAAAGGACGAGGGATGGAGTTCGACGAAGTGCGCCCCTACCAGCCCGGCGACGAAGTACGCACCATTGATTGGAAAGTGACTGCTCGTGTGGGCGAGCCTTTTGTCAAGCGTTATATCGAAGAGCGGGAGTTGACGGTGATGCTCCTGGTAGATGCCAGCGCCTCCGGTCAATTTGGCACGGCCAATCGCTTTAAACGCGAAATTGCCGCCGAACTGGCCGCAGTGTTGGCGTTTTCGGCTATCAGCAACAACGACAAGGTGGGCGTTCTTTTTTTTACCGACCGGGTTGAACTATTTATTCCGCCACGTAAAGGTCGCCGCCATGTGTTGCGGCTCATTCGCGATGTGCTGGCCTTTGAGCCAACCGGTCAGCGCACTGATTTAAAATTGGGCCTCGATACGATTAACCACCTCCTCAAACACAGCAGTATTGTTTTTTTGATTTCAGATTTCTTGATCCCACCCGAAAGTTACAGTTCGGCTCTCCAAATCTGCAACCGCCGTCACGATTGTATTGCTATCACTCTGACCGACCGGCGTGAGCAAGAATGGCCCAACGTGGGCCTGATCGCCTTGGAGGATGCCGAAACAGGGCAAGTGCGCTGGGTCGATACCGGCAGCCGCCGCTGGCGTCAAGCCTTCGCCCATCGAGTTAATGAATTAAAGGTGGCTCGTGAGCGAGTCTTTCGTAAAGCGCAGGTGGACCGGATTGACATTACGACTGATGCCGAGTATGTTACTCCGTTGACGACCTTTTTTGAAAAGCGAGCCAAACGCCTACGACGGTAAAACGACCGCCAACAGATGACGGCAGACCGCTGGTATGTTCATTTTGTGGGTTTTGACACCGCCCGGGCTTGTCATTTGGCGTTAAAAAGATGAATTTTGATATGTTACGCTCTTTAAGCCAAAAAAATACTTTATCACGATTCACGATTCACGATTCACGTATCACTCTTTGTGCTCTATTTGCTGTCTTCCTGTTATTTGCTCTCACTCTTCCTGTCTTTGGGCAATCGCCCGATGCAAATGCCGAATTTTTCCTCAAATCAGCTACCCCTGACCGGCCCTTAACGGTAGGCGACCATATTACCCTGCGGTTGGAAGCTACCCACCCGCTAAACTCAAAGATCGATTTACCCCAAGTTCCTGAACAATGGGGGCCGTTTGAAGTTCTGGATCAAACCGCCCCAGATACTGTTGACAACAACGATGGCACCGCCACCACCGGAAAGGATATTGTGGTCACAATATTTGAGACAGGCGATTTTCAGACCCCCTCGTTAGTGATTACACACCATAGAGCAGATGGTTCCACTGAGGAACTTGGTACGCCGGTGATTCCCCTCAAAATTACTACCGTTCTCACCGATGACACTACCTTACGCGATTTGAAACCGCAAGCCGACATGCCTACCCCACCCATCTGGCCCTGGCTTGTGGCCGGATTGTTGCTCACAATGATGCTCCTGGGTCTTTTGGCGGGGGTGGGGCTGTGGCTGTATGATCGCCGCCGTAAGCATGTCGCCCTGGAACTGGCTCCGGCACTTTTTGTGGATATGCGCCCACCAGAAGTTATTGCCTATGAAGAACTTGACCGGATTGAGGCTCTGAATCTGCCGGCTCACCACCAGTTTAAAGAGCACTACTCTCTGGTTGACCTTTGCCTGCGTCATTACATTGAGGGGCGCTATAACTTCCCGGCGTTGGAACAGACCAGCTTCGAAGTCCAATCCTCCTTTCGCCAGGCTATGGTGTCCACACAGCTTACGGTTGAGTTTATGAGTCTCTTTTCAGAAAGCGATTTGGTCAAATTTGCCCGTTACACCCCACAGCCTGATAATGTTCATAGCCTGATCAATCGGGCGCGAGATCTTGTAGCGATGACGACGCCTAAAGAAGTGGTGGCCGAGCCGGCAACCCCTGAAGCGGAGATGGTCCCATGACGTTGCATTTTGCCAGCCCATGGTTGTTATTATTGTTGCTGATTCCGCTTGGACTGGCCGTCCTACCGTTGTGGAAACGCTATCGAATGCAGCCGGCCACCATGCAGTACTCCGACCTGGGGTTGACGACGCACCTGTCACATTCCTGGCGGCAGTGGGGACGATTTATCCTGCCAGTGTTGCGCTTGTTTGCTTTGGCCCTGTTGATTGTCGCTTTTGCCCGTCCCCAGGCGGGTAGCGCCCGTGAAGTCGTGCTGGGTGAAGGCATTGACATTGTTATTGTCCTGGATATTTCCGGTAGTATGGCCGCCTTGGATTTTGAGCCAAATCGCCTGGGTGCGGCCAAGCGGGTCATCCGTGAATTTATTCAGGAACGCCGGTATGATCGCATCGGGTTTGTTATTTTTGCCAGCGAGTCTTTTAGCCAGGTTCCACCAACTCTGGATTACAAAGTTTTGGAACGGGTGGTGGATGAAACGCAGGTTTCCTGGGATATTGGGTTGGATAGCGGTACGGCGATTGGCCTGGGACTGGCCAGCGGGGCCAATATGCTCCGTGATTCCAAAGCTGATAGCCGTATCATCGTCCTGCTGACCGATGGCGCTAACAACTCCGGCCAGATTGACCCGGTTACGGCGGCTCAAATTGCCAAAGCCCTGAATATTCGGGTCTATACGATTGGCGCAGCTCGACCTGGCCCGGCGGCGCTGCCTTTTCCCGATGGTAGGGTGGAATATCGGGATTCTGAAATTGATGAAGAAACGCTCAAGCAGATTGCCGATATTACCGGCGGTCTTTACTTTCGGGCTGAGGATGCCGAGGGACTGCGCGAGATTTATGATACCATCAACCGCCTGGAGCGTTCCCAAATCGAGGTCAGAACCTTTACCCGTTATCGCGAACTGGCTGCCTGGCTCATCGTGCCGGCGGCTTTACTTCTGACTTTGGAAATATTGTTCCGCCGGACTATATTTAGAACTATACCGTAAGACTATGGACTTTGCTGAACCGGCTTATTTTTACTGTTTTGCGCCACTGCTGTGGTTGGCTCTGCTGGTGTTTTTTCTGGCCCGGCGGAAGCAGACAGCTATTAACCGCCTGGGCGCACCGCAGTTAATTGCCAGATTGAGCGCTACGGTCAACCGGAGGGGACGGCGCTGGCAGATAATCCTCTGGTTTCTGGCCCTGGTGCTGATCATCGTGGCCCTGGCTCGTCCCCGCTGGGGGTCGCAGGTAGAATATGTGGAACGGCGCGGCGTCGAGATTATGGTGGCCCTGGATGTGTCGCAGAGCATGCTGGCCGAGGATTTGAAACCCAATCGTTTGGCCCGGGCCAAATTGGAAATCTCCGAGCTGATGGACCGGCTAGAAGGCAACGAACTGGGCCTGGTCGTTTTTTCCGGGGCGGCCTACATCCAATTCCCGCTCACCTCGGATTTTTCCACGGCACGTTTCTTTTTGGAGTCGGCCCACCCGGGCATGATCTCGCGGCCTAGCACCAACCTGGCCGACGCTATTAAAACAGCACTGACCGGTTTTAACGAAGAACGCGCCAGCCAAAAAGTAATTATTCTGCTGACCGACGGCGAGGCGAATGAGTCGACTGACCAAGTATCGCCGGCCGCTCAGGAAGCTGCTGACCAGGGTGTGCTCATCTATGCCATCGGTTTTGGTTCGCCGGAGGGTGAGCCGATCCCAGAATACGATGACTTGGGTAATCTCACCGGCTATAAAAAGGACCGGAATGGCGAAACTATTTTGACTTACCTGGATGAAACTACGCTGGAACAAATTGCTTTGACCACCGGCGGCCAATATTTCCGGACTGCTGCTGATGGTCGCGAAGTGGGTTTCCTGGCTGATGCAATCAGCAAGCTTCAGACCGGTGAATTGGAAAGCCGGTTTGAAACGCGAGGCGTCGAACGGTTTCAATGGTTTTTGGGCTTGGCAATTTTGGCCCTGGTTATTGGCGAGTTGATCCCGGATCGACTCAAGCCAAAGGCAGCCAGAACCGAGGTGTTACCGGCTGAGACGCCTGAGGTCAGAGAAGCCGTCAGGGGCTAACCCGTGCCCAAAGAAGAAATAGTGATCAGTGATTAGTGATCAGTGGACTGCTAACTGCTAACTGATTACTGATTACTACTTTCAGAGGAGTTCTTGGTGAAATTTAGCCATTTGTTGATTTTTTTAACAGTTCTTATCTTTTTGCCGGCCTGTTTGCCTTCTGCCGCCAGTTACAACAATCGCGGTAATCAGGAATACGAGGCAAAAAACTATGATCAGGCGCTAGAAAATTATACCCTGGCCAAGCGTGAAGACCCCGATGTACCTGAACCCTATTATAACGCCGGCAGTACTTTCCATCGCAAAGGTGACTTTGAGGCAGCTTCGGCCCAAACACAGCAATCTCTGCGGACGGCCCAGGCTGAGCTGGCCGAACAAAGTTACTACAATTTGGGTAATAGTTACTTCAAAATGGAAGACTGGGCGGCGGCGATAGATGCTTACAAAGAAGCGCTGCGGCTAAAACCGGATGATCTCGACGCTAAACACAACCTTGAGTTAGCTATGCAACAACAACAACAGCAACAACAACAACAGCAAGGACAGGGCCAACAGCAACAAGAGCAACAAGGCGGCGGCCAAAATCAGCAGCAGCCTCAACAGGGTCAACAGGGCCAGCAGCAACAGCAGCAGGGCGGTGGCAGTCAGGACCAATCGAGCCAGTCGCCCTCCTCCGGTTCCGAGCCGCAACAGCAACCTCAGCAGCCGCGTAACGGGACCGAACTTTCGCCGGAAGAGGCCGAGCAATTGTTGGATGGTTTAGGACAAAATAGCCAGACCCTGCAAGAACGTTTAAACCAAACCTATGGTGAGGGCAGCAGCAGCGGTGGTTTTGGCGGCGCTCCGAAACCGTTACCGGAGCAGGATTGGTAATCAGTTATGGGTGTCAGGTGTCAGGTGTCAGGCGTCACGTACCACGTATCACGTATCACGCATCGCGTTTTAGCGGCTATACTGTTAGCCTGTATTATCTCTGCTGATCTTGGTCAAGTAGCCCTGGCCCAAGTCCAATCGCCTATCACCGCCGAGGTTGATCGAAACATCCTCTCCACCAATGATCAACTTATCCTAACGGTTAGAGTGACCAGTGATTTTCTGGATATTCCCAGCCCGGATTTATCCCAAATCACCGATTTCGTGGTGGTTAGTAGTAGTACCTCTACTCAGGTCAGCATCATCAACGGAGATTTGACCACTCAAGGGGTCTTTGTCTACCAGTTGCAGCCGTTAAGGGAGGGTGGGTTGGTCGTTGGCCCGGTTAGCGTTAATATCGATGGTCAAATCTACCAGACCGCACCTATAGATATTCGAGTTATTAGTGGCGCCGCCCCGGCTCCGTCTCCCCCCTCGAGCGACGCGCCTGAAACCTTGCAAGGCCAGGATTTTTTTGTAGAAACGGAGATTGATACCCCTACTCCCTATCTTGGCCAGCAAATTACCTACACCTTCAAATTCTACAAAGCGACGACCGTCACCTTCATCGTGCAACCGGATTATCAACCCCCTTCGTTCACCAATTTCTGGAGTCAAACGGTTCTGTCACAGCCCACTTACAACACCACGGTTGATGGCCGCGAATATATTGTCACCGAAATTCGCACCGCGCTTTTTCCGGCTAACCTCGGACCTATCACCATCAATCCGGCTAAAATTGTTATCCCCAATTTTCCCTATCAGGATATCGTTTTGGAAACAGAGCCGGTGAGCCTCACTGTGCAGTCGCTGCCGGCGGGTGCGCCTCCTGATTTCAAAGGAGCTATTGGTCGCTTTGAAATTAATGCCTCTTTGAATCAAAGTGAAGGCGTGGTGAATGAACCTCTTACCCTTCTCGTAGAAATTCAGGGCGCCGGTAATATCAAAGCCCTAACCGAACCACCCTTGCCCAAGTTATCCAATTGGCGTATCTTTGAAAGTCAAACCCAGGATACAATTGAAGTGCAGGACGATACTGTTTATGGCATGCGCCGCTTCGAGCGGTTGATTGTGCCCGGCCAACCCGGCAATTATACGATTCCGCCCATCAGCTTTAGTTATTTTGATCTCGAAACCAACCAATACCGTACCATCAACACAGAGCCAATTCCCATTGTAGTGCAGCCTGGCGAGGACGAGGCGTCTCCATCGCCAGGAAGTGAGGCGGGTCCGGCTAAACAGCCGGTGTCTTTGTTGGCCGGTGATATTCGCCACATCAAGGCAGTCCCAACGGTATTGACCAGCCAGGATGTTCCTCTCATCAGCCCATCGCTCTACTGGAGCGCCTGGATTTTACCCGTTTTGGTCGTGAGCGGCGTTTGGGTCTGGCAGAATCGACGGCTGCATCTGCAAGAGAACAGCGCTTATGCCCGTAGTTTACGAGCCAGGCGGGCAGCGCTCCGAATTTTGGCCAAGGCGCAGCGAGCTGGGGTAGATAGTTATGCGGCGGCTGACCATGCTATACTGGGCTACCTGTCCGATAAGTTAAATCGACCCACCGCCGGTTTGACCAACACTAATTTGATCGGCTTGTTAAAAGAAACAGGACTCCATCTAACCCTGGTCGAGCGGGTTGAAGCAATTTTGACTCAGATTGATATGGGCCGTTTTGCTCCTGGCGGCGAGGCCGCCGTGGAATCCTTCATCGCTGAAACACACAAGCTGATTGACGATTTGGAAAACTCGTTCAAGAAATTAGAAAATAGAAATTAGAAATTATGAAGCCCTTTAGTTTTCTGAAGTTGACGAGTATTATTGTCGCTGTGTGGCTGTTAGGTTTGCTCCTCAATTTGTCGGCCCTGCCTGTTTTCGCCTCTTTTTTGGCTCAATCCCCTGTCACACCGACCGAAGCCATGAGTCTGGCTAACCAAAATTATGAGGCGGGTGATTATGCGGAAGCGGCCGCCATTTACGAGGCGATTATTGAGTCGGGTCTGCATAACAGCACGGTTTATTACAACTTGGGTAACGCTTACTTTAAACAAGGGGAATTAGGCCGGGCTATTCTCAACTATCGCCGTGCTCAACGCCTTGCTCCTCGTGACGCCGATGTGGCCGCTAATCTGGCTGTGGCGCGGACACAAACATTGGATCAGCTCGCCGCGCCCACAGAGGGAACGTGGTCAAATTTGGTTAAGCTGGTCGATGAGTGGTTGACTCTGCGTGAGGGTGCTCTGCTTGCCCTGGTTTTGTGGGTATTCATTGGGGGGGTGGCCGTAGTTGCTATCCTCAAACCTTCAATCCGTCGTTGGTGCGCCATTACCGCGGGGGTACTGGCTGTATTTTTGGTCATTGGCCTGCTATCAATAGCTAATCGCTATTACACCGATCAAACCTATCCACCGGCCGTGATCGTGGCCCAGCAAGTTGATGTAACCAGCGGACCGGGTGGCTCTGGCCAATACCTGGTCGAGTTTACCCTGCACGCCGGGGCTGAGGTTAGCGTGCTGGAAAGCCGCCCCGGCTGGCAGCGAATTACCCTACCCGGCGATTTGCAGGGCTGGGTTCCTGATGAAGCGATAGAACGTATTAGTGGGTGAGCCGATAAAAAGATATATCTCGAAGATAAAAAGAGAAGAATGGCGAATGAACGAATGGCGAAAATAAGCTTTCGCCATTCGCCATTCGCTGAGTATCTATCATGCCGGTCCAATCATCTGCTCGGGCCGGACGATTTCATCGAATTTTTCCCCGGTTAATAAACCTAGCTCAATGGCAGTCTCGCGGAGGGTTTTGTTCTCGGCATGGGCTTTTTTGGCAACTTTGGCCGAGTTGTCGTAGCCGATGTGCGGATTGAGAGCCGTCACCAGCATCAGTGAGTTTTTTAGATAACCCTCGATGACCGGCATGTTGGGTTCGATGCCGGCAGCGCAGTGTTCGTTGAATGACTCGCAGGCATCGCCCAGCAAGCGGATCGAGTTAAGCAGGTTGAAAATTATCACCGGTTTGAAAACGTTAAGCTCGAAGTTGCCGGACATGCCGCCGATGTTGGCGGCCACGTCGTTGCCCATCACTTGGGCACAGACCATCGTCATGGCCTCCGACTGAGTGGGATTGACTTTGCCCGGCATGATAGAACTGCCCGGTTCATTCTCCGGGATGCGCAACTCGCCGATGCCACAGCGGGGGCCTGAAGCCAGCCAGCGCACGTCGTTGGCGATTTTGTTGAGTGAGGCAGCCAGGGTTTTCATGGTCCCGCTGGCAAAGACAACCGCATCGTGGCCGGCCAGGGACTCGAATTTGTTGGGGGCTGAACGGAAGGGCAGGCCGGTAATCTGGGCAATGTGCTTTGCTGACTTAACCGCAAATTCCGGGTGAGTGTTCAACCCGGTACCAACGGCTGTACCGCCCAAGGCGAGTTCGTATAGTCCATCAAGAGCAAATTCAATTCGTTTCAGGTCGTTGTCGAGCTGCTGCACGTAGCCGGAAAATTCCTGGCCCAATGTCAGTGGAACGGCGTCCATCAAGTGAGTTCGGCCAATTTTGATAATATCTTTGAATTGGTCCGACTTAGCCTGGAGGGTATCCCGTAGGGCCTTGACCGCCGGGATGAGGTGGTGAACAATCCGCTCGGCGGCGGCGATATGCATAGCGGTGGGGAAGGTATCGTTGGAAGACTGGGCCTTGTTTACGTCGTCGTTGGGGTGGACCGGTTTTTTGCTGCCCATAACACCCCCGGCCAACTCGATGGCCCGGTTAGAGATGACTTCGTTGGCATTCATATTGGTCTGAGTACCGCTGCCGGTTTGCCAGACCGATAGGGGAAAGTGTTCATCCAGCTTACCTTCGATGACCTCGTCGGCCGCCCGGATAACCAAGTCGGCTTTTTCGGCAAAATTGGGGTACAGCTCTTTATTGGTCAGAGCCGCCGCTTTTTTGAGAATGCCCATTGCCCGGATCATCTCACGGGGAAAACGGTCATGCCCAATTTTAAAGTGGATGAGAGAGCGGGCAGTCTGCGCTCCGTAGTATTTATCAGTGGGCACTTCAATTTGGCCCATGGTGTCGGTTTCAATACGATAAGTTGTCATGGTTCCTCCATATTAAGATTATGACCGTTATCAGTATATCTATCCTAACATAATCACATGAAATTCCTCACGCAGCACTTCCCGACCATAAATATCAATGGCCCGGTTGCGATCCGTTACCCGTTTAAGGGTAGCTGCCCAGTCTGTAATCTGGCTGGTATGACACTGAATGGCTTTGAGCTTGGTATCAAAGACGGTTGAAATATCCACCCAGCGATTGGGTTGCAGACAACCGGCCAGATAAACTTCTTTGACCGCATGCGGCTCCAGCCCATCATACAACAATTCAGGGTGGTACATACGGTTGCGGGCTGCCGGAAAAACCGCATCAATGGTCACTTCACCGGCGGCGCGGTGATCGGCGTGGTTAATGTAGAGACCCTGGTAAAAGTAGCGAGTGGGGTCCAGGGTGATAATAACCTCCGGTTGGTAGCGGCGGATTTCAGCGACGATCCGTTTGCGTAAATTCAGGGTGGGTTGAAGTTCTCCATCAGGCTCATCAAAAAAGATAACGTGTTTGACGCCCAGCAGTGTAGCGGCAGCTTGCTGCTCTTCCTGCCGTAATGCGGCCAGTTTCTCGGGGGTCAGGGCCGGATCGTCACTGCCCTTGTTACCGTTGGTCAAGATGAGGTAAATAATCTCTGTGCCGGCGGCGCACCAGGTGGCAATGGTGCCTCCAGAAAAAAATTCTGGGTCATCAGGATGAGCCATAATCACCATTGCCCGACTTGGAAGAGATAGATTCAATAAATCACCTCCTTTTAATCTAAGGACAAATAAAAAGCGGCACGCTAGTAGATCAGCGTAGCCCGCTTTTTATGGTTATCATTTTTTCAAACTTATCGTCTAATGGCGCTGCTCATCTAAATCATAATCCCAGTAGCCGGGGCCTTCGGTGAAGTATTTGGCATTGAAGGCCGTGTCTGCTTCATACTCGGCCGGCACATCTTCTTCCGGGAAAATAGCTTCGGGCGGGCAAACGGGCACACAAGCGCCACAGTCAATGCAGGTATCGGGGTCTATAAAAAATATACTACCCCAATCCGGGTCACCTTTGGGACCGGGAATGATGCAGTCTACCGGACAGACTTCTACACAGTCGCCCTCGCGGGTGCACAACTTTGTGATTACGTGGGTCATTAAAAGCCTCCTAAATATTTTTAAAGTGAGTTTAGATTAGGTAGAGCTATGTTATTTCTGTGTAAATGGGGCAAAGGGGTCAAATTCTGTTGCTTTTACGTGTTCACTCATTTGTATTGAATACAAATTTCACGAGCCATTTTAGTCCCATCGGAAAAAAATGTCAATAGTTTTTAAGTCGATTGTTTATCTTAGGTTTAAAACAAAACCGGGCCAAAACGACCCGGTTTTGAAAAATGTTCGTCAAAAACCCCTTTTACTTTTTGGCCGCAGCGTAATTTTTGGTCACCTGACCCCAGTTAACCACACTCCACCAGGCCGCGATGTAATCGGGCCGGCGATTTTGATAATTTAAGTAGTAAGCATGTTCCCACACGTCAAGGCCCAAGATGGGCGTACCCTCACAACCGGCGACGGCCTTGCCCATCAGAGGGTTATCCTGGTTGGCGGTGGAGCAAACTTCAAGTTTACCCCCGTTGACCACCAGCCAGGCCCAGCCACTGCCAAAACGACCTACTGCTGCCTTTGAGAACTGCTCTTTGAAGTTGGCAAATGAACCAAAAGCGTCATTAATCGCTGCGGCCAATTCGCCGGTTGGCTCGCCGCCGCCGTTGGGTCCCATCATCAGCCAAAAGGCAGAGTGGTTTACATGCCCACCGCCGTTGTTGCGGACTGCGGTGCGAATATCTTCGGGAACAGCATTGAGGTCTTTGATCAATTCCTCAGCACTTTTGCCCTGTAAATGGGGGGCCTTTTCCAGGGCGGCGTTTAAGTTATTAACGTACGCCTGATGATGCTTACCATGATGGATTTCCATCGTCCGGGCATCAATGTGAGGTTCCAAAGCATTGAACGAATAAGGTAAAGCAGGTAAAGAATGTGCCATAACTATAACTCTCCTTTTACATAAATATTTTGTTTAGCAGCAATCAATATTTGCCGTTGTAATGAGTGAAGACCATTTATCTAAACTCATCCCGGCTCGGGTCTCGACACTATTTTTTATCAGGGGACAGTAAGGATTATAGACAGGGCAAAAAGGCTTGTCAAAAATCAGCAGAGAGCGCACAAATTTCAATTGACGAGATAAGGTCGGTGCGGTACAATTCATTGGTGCTCATTGTTCCCCATAGGCGTCTTCACGAGTCTGTAGCACGTCATCGATAATGAAAATCCTTTCGGCGGTCCCTCAAGGGGAGGCGAGGCGCTCTCAGCGGTCAGCCGTCGGCAGTCTATTTTCTTAGGAGGTCAATTTTGATTAATCATACCTGTTTCAAATGCAAACGTCGTTTTGAGCTAGACCCGGTCTTTGTCGGCTTTGAACTCAGTAAGCTCAAAAAAGAAAACCCTACGTACTATCAGGCTATTTGCCCCGCTTGCCGCGCGATGAATAAAGTTTCTGTCAGCCAGATGCAGGCCGATTTGGATAGTGCGGCTGAGGAAATCCAGGCTATGGTGGCCGACTATGAGCGCCGTAAAGCGGAAGCCAAAGCAGCTAAAGCTGCCGAGGTTGAGCAGAAAAAGACCGATAAAGCAAAAAAATAGGTGTTAGTCAGGTGTAATGCACTTTGGCTGATGAGTCAGTGAAGTGCGTTGCATCTTTTGAACTAAAAGATGGATGTCACTTTCTCCAGCCTGGAAAAGTCAATTCAAGCCATCCATGCTGCGCCGCAAATGATAGTGATCGAATTTACCGGGGCGGGCGTGCAAGCCCTGGCCTGGTTGCATGGAGTAGGCGGCTCCTCGCGCACCATCCTGGAAGCGACCGACCGTTATGCAGCCACTTCGCTAATGAGTTGCCTGGGGTTTGAACCTGCCCAATTTACCTCGCCCGAGGTGGCGCGGGCAATGGCGACAAAGGCCTATATCCGGGCGACCCAACTGGCCAAGCCTGGTACGCCGGTTGCTGGTATTGGCTCCACCGCTGCCATCGCTACCGACCGCACCAAGCGCGGAAACCATCGCTGCTGTGTGGCCGTGTGTGATGCCCAGGGCGTGACCTCGTATACGTTGACTTTAACCAAGGGGTTGCGTACGCGCCAGCAAGAAGAAAACCTGGTTAGCCTGATCATCCTTAATGGCATAGCCGGGGCGTGTAGAGTTGACGGCTTGCCGCAGCCCGAACTATTGGGTGAAGAAACCCTGGTGAAATATTTTGAATCGGTTGATTTATTGGATCGGCTGCTGGCCGGTGAACTGGGGTGGATCACGGTAAGGCCCGAGGGTCAAGTGACAACCGGCGATACCCTGCCGGGGGTTGCCTTGTTATCGGGCGCTTTTAATCCTTTGCACGAAGGTCATCGACAAATGGCCGAGGTGGCCGGTGGGTTGTTGAGACAGGAAGTTTTATTTGAGTTGCCCTTGGTTAATGCCGATAAAGCCCCAATTGATGGACAAGAAGCACGCCGCCGGATGGCCCAATTTGCCGGCCAGGCGACAGTGTTGCTTACCTGCGCTCCCTTGTTTAGCCAAAAAGCCCGACTTTTTCCGCAAAGTGTTTTTGTGTTGGGGATTGATACGGTGGAACGGCTCATCCAACCCCGCTTTTATCACGACGACCCGGCGGAAATGCTGGCCTCATTTAAAACGATCCGCATGGCCGGTTGCCGTTTTTTAGTGGCGGGACGATTGCGTGATCGCCAATTTCTCACCCTGAAAGATTTGAAGTTACCGTCGGGATATCATGAATTGTTTGAAGAAATACCCGAGAAAGTTTTCCGGATGGATATTTCTTCCACGGAACTCCGCCGGGAAAATTCGTTAACCTAATGCGTAATACGCAGAGGTTGTGTATAGGGGGGTGTGCTGCAATTTAAGTCATTACGCATTACACTTTATATTTTACTTCACACCATAAGGAGTTGAGTCAAATCGTATGAGTCGCAAAGAAGAAATTTTGGATGGTCTTTATGAACGTACCCTCGACGGCGAGGCCGAGCCGGTCAGAACTTTGGTTCAGGAGGGACTGGACCTGGGTATCGAACCGCTGGAAATGCTTTTTGAGGCCCTGATTCCGGCCCTGGAAGAGGTGGGCCGCCTGTTTGAACAGGGTGAATATTTTGTCCCCGAAATGCTGATTGCCGCCCGGGCCATGCAAGGCGCAATGGACATCCTCAAACCGTTGCTGGCGTCTAATGCCGATATCCAGATTGGCACTTATGTAATGGCTACAGTTAAAGGTGATATTCATGATATTGGGAAAAACCTGTGTAATATTATGCTGGAAGGTGCAGGGTTTAAGGTGGTTGATCTGGGGGTCAACTGCCCGCCGGAGAAGTACATCGAAGCTGTTCTCGCACACAAGGCAGAACTGGTCGGTATGAGCGCCTTCTTGACCACAACCATGCCCATGTTCAAGAAAAATATTGAGGCTTTTAAAGAGGCAGGTATCCGCGACAAGGTCAAAATTATGGTCGGCGGTGCGCCGGTGACGCAGGAATATTGTGATGTGGTTGGCGCGGATGGCTATGCCCCTGATGCCAGTTCTTGTGTGCGGCTGGCCAAACAGTTGCTGGCGGAATTAAAAGAGAAACAATCAGCCTGATAGGTTTTACTCCATAACCTGATCGAAAAACACTGATAAACTCTTGACAACCTAATTCTTTTGCCTTATAATAGTTTCGATTTCTTACGGAACTCCCCCTACTTGATTTATTCCGAAAGCTACAAAGAGGTGGCCCGTGGGCAAAGAACATCGCCTGGCCGAACGAAGACAACATATTCTGGCGGCGCTTGAGGCAGCAGGCCAACTATCTGTTGAGGATTTAAGTGCCCGTTTCGATGTGTCGGAAGTCACCATTCGCCAGGATTTACAAGCCCTGAGCGATCAGGGCCTGTTGTTGCGCACGCGGGGACGCGCTCTGGCCAGCAGCGTTATGCCTGAATTTTCCTTTGACGTGCGCCAACAGCAATTTGCCGCCCAAAAAAGGCGAATAGGCCAGGCGGCGGCGGCGCTGGTTAATCATGGCGATACCATCTTTCTCGACGCCAGCACCACCACCCAGGCAATCATTCCTCACCTCAAAAATTTCTCCGAATTAACTGTCATCACCAATAGTCTTAGAGCGGCGATAAATCTGCTTGACGCGCCGCAGATTCATGTCGTCCTGCCCGGCGGGCATTTGCGGCGGGAGTCGATTTCGCTGGTCGGCCAGCCGCAGGACAACCTGCTGGAAGGTATTCATATCCAAGTCGGCTTCTTCGGCGCGCGCGGCGTCACGGTGGTAGAGGGCCTGACCGATGTTAACTTGAGCGAAGTAGCCATGAAACGGGCTATGGTCGAATGTTGTCGCCAGGTGATTGGGGTGGTGGATGCCCGAAAATGGGGTAAGGTGGCTGCCTCCACCTTTGCCCGTTTGGATCAAGTTCAAGCGCTGATTACCGACACCGATGCCCCTGAGTCCTTAGTCTGCCAGATTCGGGAGCAGGGGGTTGAAGTGATTTTGGTATAAATATATAGCACGGAACAATTTATGACCAACAATATCATCCTCGAAATGACTCACATTAGTAAACATTTTGCCGGGGTGCATGCCCTGCGAGATGTGTCGTTTGACCTGCGACCCGGCGAAGTGCATGCCCTACTTGGCGAGAATGGCGCCGGCAAGTCCACTCTTATCAAAATTATCACCGGCGTACACCAGCCCGATGGTGGTCAGATTCAGCTTTATGACCAGCCCATTACTTTTGCCAACCCGCTGGAATCCAGACAGCACGGCATTGCCGCCATTTACCAGGAACCCAGTCTCTTTCCCGATTTGGACATTGCCGAAAATATTTTCGTCGGGCGGCAGCCAACAATAGGGGGACACGTGGTCTGGGGTGAAATGTACCGTGAGGCGGCAACGTTGCTTGACTCCTTAAGCGTTCACCTCGACCCTAAAACCAAAGCCCGTAATTTGAGCGTGGCCCAGCAGCAAATGGTCGAAATTGCCCGCGCCTTATCCGTTCACGCCAAAATCCTGATTATGGATGAGCCTACCTCCTCCCTGACCCTGGCCGAGGTGGACGACCTATTTCGAATTACGCGGCAGTTGCGCCAGGCCGGTACGGCCATTGTCTTTATCTCCCACCGGTTGGAAGAATTGTTTGAGCTGGCCGACCGGGTGACGGTGCTGCGTGATGGCGCTTATGTGGGGACCAAAGCTATCTCAGAGGTAACGAAGGATAACTTGATCCAGATGATGGTAGGGCGCACCCTGGCCGACATGTTTCCCAAGCTAGAGGTCGAGGCGGGTAAAGTCGTCTTGCAGGTAGAAGGTTTGACCAAACCCGGCTTCTTCCAGGATATCTCTTTTGAGTTGCGGCAAGGTGAAATTCTGGGTATGGCCGGACTGGTTGGGGCGGGACGCACCGATGTGGCTCGTGCTATCTTTGGGGTTGCGCCGGCTGCCGGCGGGGTTATCAAAATTAACGGCCAGGTGGTCCATATTACCAACCCTCAGCAGGCTATGAACCTGGGGTTGGCCTACGTACCGGAAGACCGGCAGCATCACGGCCTGGTTTTGCCGCGGGCGATCTCGGACAACATTAGCCTACCGATCCTATCCAAATATGCCCGAGCCGGCTGGATGGATGGTAACAAGGAGCGGCAGATGGCTCAACAAGCCGCGGCCAAATTGGAGGTTAGAGCCGCCGGGATGTGGCAGAAAGCACGAGAGCTTTCCGGGGGTAATCAGCAGAAGGTTGTTTTGGCCAAGTGGCTGAACACCCAGCCGCGTATCCTCATTTTGGATGAGCCTACCCGTGGTATCGATGTCGGTACCAAAGCGGCGGTCCACGGCCTGATGAGTCAACTGGCTGCCCAGGGAATGGCTATTTTGATGATTTCGTCCGAATTGCCGGAAGTATTGGGTATGAGCGACCGCATCCTGGTCATGCGTGAGGGCCATTTGACCGGTCAGTTCAGTCGGGCCGAGGCGACCCAGGAAAAAATTATGTTAGCCGCTACTGTAGCCCTTAATCCAGTTCAGGGGTGATTAAATTGAGTCCAAAAACACAAAAAGCCAATCAACCAAACATTTTGGTCCACCTGGCTGCTTCGCGCGAGTCGGGTATTGTTGTCTTTATCGTTTTGCTGGTTATCCTGGTCGGTTTGCGCAGCGGCTCGGCCTTTTTGAGCTTTGAGAATTTTCGTGATATTTTGTTGGATATCTCTATCCTGGCGATTGTCGCTCTCGGTCAGGCCATGGTCATCATCACCGGCGGCATTGATCTATCGGTTAGCTCAAT
This sequence comes from uncultured Caldilineaceae bacterium, assembly GCA_964622215.1. GTDB lineage: Bacteria > Chloroflexota > Anaerolineae > 4572-78 > J111 > DSQQ01. The sequence goes on along the minus strand of CAZUNT010000073.1, from coordinate 8,156 downwards.
GATTGGGCTGGTGGCCATGATGGTAGGTTTTACCATCAAGGCCAACCCGGAGTTTTCGCCAGCGCTGGCCGTGGTGTTGGGGATGGCCTTGGGCTGTGTGCTGGGTAGTTTTAACGGCCTGTTGGTTACGGCCGGCAAGGTCCCGCCAATCATTGTTACCCTGGGCACATTGAGCATTTACCGAGGTGCCGTGTTCCTATATAGTAATGGCACCTGGATCAACGCCTTTGAACTGCCACAGCCCTTTAAATTGTTGTCTAAAGGCACACCGCTGGGCTTGCCTAATCTAGTCATTTTTGCTCTGATTGTGGCGGTTATTATCTATTATTTCCTTAATTACACCCGCTTGGGCCGGGATATTTACGCCGTTGGCAGCAACGTGGCGGCGGCCGCGGTAGCCGGTATTCGCGTCCAACGCGTCATCTTTACGGTTTATTTGCTCTCCGGCCTGTTGAGCGGATTGGCCGGGGTGCTGTGGGCTTCGCGTTTTGAGTCGGCCCAAACCAATACGGCGTTGGGCTTTGAACTGCAAACGGTGGCTGCCTCGGTGGTGGGCGGCGTCAATATCTTTGGCGGCAGTGGTACCGTCACCGGAGTGTTGTTGGGGGCGCTTCTGTTGGGCATCATCAACAACGCCTTGACCCTGGTGCGGATTTCGCCCTTCTGGCAGTTAGCCGCGCAGGGCTTGTTAATTTTGCTGGCTGTCGTGGTCGACTCTTTCATTTTACGTCGCGTCCAACGTACTTTAAGTGTGAGGAAATTAGCATGACCAGTAAAGCGCCCATAACTCCCCTGACCTCCAAACCCGAAAGCGCACCGGAAGCCACCGCGCGAGTTCTCTCCACGCCGCCTCGTTCGCTGGCGACCTCATTTCTGCGCTGGGAATGGTTCCTGGTGGCTCTGATCGTCATTGTTAGCTTGATTAATAGCCTGATTTCGCCCTTCTTCCTGGAGGCGACCAACTTGTTCAGAACAGCCTCAGACTTTATGGAATTAGGTTTGATGATGCTGCCCATGTCCTTTATCATCATTGCTACCGGCAGTGTCGACCTGGCCGTAGCCTCAACGTTGGGCATGGCGGCCTCGTTTATGGGCTGGCTGTTCAACAGTGGGGTCAACATCTGGGTTGCTGCCGGAGCCGCTTTACTGCTGGGTACCCTGGCCGGCCTGGTCAATGGTCTGCTGATTACCCGGATCAAGTTGCCCGTGTTGGTCGTAACCCTGGCTACCTATGCCCTTTATCGGGGGATTGCTTACGTGCTGTTGGGCGACCAAGCCGCCCGCGGCTACCCGGAAGCGTTTACCTATTTAGGCCAGGGTAAGGTCGGCAATACGCTGGTGCCCTTTTCCTTGCTGTTATTTGTGGTTTTGGCAATAATTTTTGGCCTGGTGTTGCATAAAACCACCTTTGGCCGCCAATTGTATGCCATCGGCAACAACGAAGAGGCCTGCTGTTACTCCGGTGTGCCGGTTGACCGCATCAAACTGATCATCTTTACCTTGTCTGGGTTTATGGCGGCACTGGCGGGTCTTGTGCTGGCGGCCCGCTTTGGCAGCACCCGGCCTGATATTGGGACGGGGTTGGAATTAGATGTAATTACCGCTACAGTCCTGGGTGGAGTTGATATTTCGGGCGGCACGGGCACGATGATTGGTGCGGTGCTGTCGCTTTTGCTGATTGGTGTCCTACGTTTTGGGATGAGCTTGGTTAATATCCAGGGGCAAGTGCAGGGTATTGTGATCGGCCTGTTGCTGATTCTGGCGATTTTGCTGCCGCGCCTGGGCCGGACAATCACCGGCGGTGGTTTTAAGTTGAGCCAAAGTTCGATGCTGGCCGGGGCAACGGCAGTGGTCGTAGCGTTGTTATTTGGCGGCTTTTTTTCCTGGTCGCGTGATTTAGTGTTGGTCACGCCTGAACCCACGCCCGCTCCTCCTACGGTCACGCCCGCGCCGGCAGTTGTTTTGAAACCTACCCCCACGCCGGTTTCCTTACCTCCCACGCCGACGCCGCGCCCCTCGCCAACACCTCAACCTACCCCAACCCAGGCAGCGGCAACAACTGAGGATAGCCAGGCCCCGGCAGCTACTCCCACTCCCACTGAGCCGCCCAAGCCGGTCGAAGATATGATCGAAATTCCGGCCGGCCCCTTCCTTTTTGGCAGTGACGAAGGCGAAGCCAACGAAGGCCCGGCTCAAACTATTGAATTGCCGGCTTACCAAATTGACCACTTTGAAGTAACTAACGATGACTTCACCATGTTTGCCAATGCTACCGGCTATCAAACCGAGGCGGAAAAGAAAGGGGCCAAGAAAACCTGGCGCAGCGAGGCCGAGGGCAAGGGCAACCACCCCGTTGTCCGAACTACCTGGAATGACGCCCAAGCTTATTGTGAGTGGCTGGGTAAACGCCTGCCGACCGAGCAGGAATGGGAAAAGGCCAGCCGGGGCGAGCAGGGTAATCTGTTCCCCTGGGGTAACACCTTTGACTCCGCTAAGGCTAACCTGAAAGCCAGCGGCATCCGGGGCACGGTGGCGGTGGGCAGTTTCCCGGCCGGAGCCAGCTCCTATGGCGTCGAAGACCTGGCTGGCAATGTTTGGGAATGGACGGCCGATCCATACCAGGCTTATCCTGACAGCACTTATCAGGATAAATTCTATAGCGATCAACTCCGGGTTACCCGCGGCGGCGGCTGGTTTGACGACGAACCCCAGGCTCGTTCAACCAACCGTTCGGCGGCTGCGCCTGACTCGGCTAATGATGATCTGGGCTTTCGTTGTGTGAAGTAGGGTGTTTCCAGGAAGATAGCTGGTTTAACTTCGTGTTGCGTGTTGTGCCTTGTGTGTTGGCCGAAATGACTGTTTAAAACGCAACACGCAAGACGTAACAGTTCAGTTTGTCCATTTGCGCTATGTATGATAAAACACAAATGTCACGAGTGAACTAATGTCACAAATTTAGATTACTGACCAATGAGGAGTATTTGTGAATTTTGTCCATTCGTGCGATTTGTGATGAAACAGGAGGGTAGTGCCTATGGCATGAAGAGAAGAACCAGGTAAACCCAACATCTACGCTCGCCTAAAACTCGAGCAACCTAAAATCTAAAATTTAAGTTGAGGAGAATCTAAAATGCTTAAAAACTTCAGTAAAGTCTTGATGATCGTTGTACTGCTGGCGTTGTTAGTGCCCGCGGCGACAGTGGCCCTGGCTCAAGAGCCTGTAGCCTGCGAACAGGATTACAGCGTCCAGGCCGATGACTGGCTGAGCAAGCTGGCCGACAAGTTCTATGGCGATGTGCTGGCCTACCCGGCTATCTTTGATGCGACCAATGCCATTGCCAAAACCGACAACACCTACGCTACCATTGCCAATGCCGACGTAATCGAACCCGGCTGGAAACTATGCATCCCCAGCGCCGATGACGCTCAGGCGATGATGGGCGGCGCGGCTGCCCCCGCTGAAGCTGCCCCCGCTGAAGCCCCTGCGGCTGGTGGAGCTAACTATGTGCTGGTTCCCAAAAACCTGGGCAACCCTTACTTTGATGCTGCCAACGTGGGCGCTCAAGCTGCGGCCAAAGAATTAGGCGTAAATGTGACCTATCAAGGTTCAGCCACGGCTGATGCTACCGAGCAGATTCAATTGCTCAACTCGCTGATTGCTCAAAAAGTTGACGGCTTGGCTATCTCTGCCAACGACTCCGACGCTCTGGTTCCCACCGGCAAAGCAGCCCTCGATGCCGGTATCCCTGTGGTAACCTGGGATGCGGCTATCGCCCCCGGTGGTCGGACTGTCCACATCAATCAGGCCACGGCCGAAGGTATTGGCCGCAGCCAGATTGCTCTGACTTCTAAACTCATTGGCGGCGAAGGCGAAATTGCTATCCTCAGCGCCACCTCCACCGCTCCCAACCAGAACGAGTGGATCAAGTGGATGAACGACGAACTGACCAAACCAGAGTATGCCAATGTCAAACTCGTGGCGACCGTTTACGGCGATGACGATGATACCAAGAGCTACAACGAAGCTCTGGGCCTGATGAAAACCTATCCCAACCTGAAAGCCATCATCGCCCCCACTACCGTCGGTATTGCTGCTTCGGCCCGTGCGGTTCAAGATCAAAACATGATCGGCAAAATCGCTGTGACCGGCCTGGGTCTGCCCAGCCAGATGCGCGATTACGTGAAGAGCGGTGCTTCGCCGGCCTTTGCCCTCTGGAATCCGGAAGACTTTGGTTACCTGGCTATTTACACTGTGCATGCCATCGCCAGTGGCCAGATTGAAGGCAAGCCTGGCGACACCTTCACCGCCGGTAAGCTGGGTGAGTATACCATTGATCCCGATGGTGTTCTTATCCTTGGCCTGCCCTTCACCTTCGATGCCAGCAACATTGATAACTTCAAATTCTAAGCGGTTCAGTTAACTTAAGCCAGATGTGGTGTGCGGACCTGTCCGTACACCACATCCTTATCTTGCCGTTTTGAAACTTTAACCATAAAGCCACGACCCCCTCCCCAGCCCTCCCCCTTCGAGGAGGAGGGGGTGAAAAATCTGTGCCTTTGTGGTTAAAATGAGGAGATTTATTTCTATGCCAAACAAAGCTTACGAAGTTCTGGTTGAAGATTTGGCCGCTCGCGGTATTGACGTGGAGGCGGTCAAAGCGGCTCTAAAGAAGCAGCATATCGAAACACCTTCCTGGGGCTACGCCAACAGCGGTACTCGCTTTAAAGCTTTTGCCTGGCCTGGGGCAGCAACGACCACCCAACAAAAACTCGACGACGCAGCTATGGTCCACAAAATGACCGGTATTGCCCCTACGGTGGCGATTCATATCCCCTGGGATCGGCCGGCAGATGATGATTACGTGGGCGTGTGCCAGTATGCCGAAGCACAAGGAATTCGTATCGGCGCGGTCAACCCCAATGTCTTTCAAGACGATGAATACCGCCTGGGGTCATTGGGTAACCCCAACCCTGGCATCCAGGAACGGGCGCTAGACCACATCTTGGAATGTTGTGATATTATGACCAAAGTCAAAAGTGATGTGCTGAGCCTCTGGTTTGCCGATGGCACCAATTATGCGGGGCAAGATAGCCTGCGAGGGCGTAAACACCGTTTTGAGGCTGGCCTGCGAGTCATTTATGGTCATCTGCCCCCTAACAGCCGTATGTTGGTTGAATACAAATTTTTTGAGCCAACTTTCTATAGCACCGATATCCCCGATTGGGGTACAGCCTATGCCTGGTGTCTGAAACTCGGCTCCCAGGCCCAGGTACTGGTCGATTTAGGGCATCATGCGCCGGGAGTCAACATCGAACAGATTGTGACCTTTTTACTGGATGAGGGCCGGCTGGGAGGGTTCCACTTCAACAACCGTAAATATGCCGACGACGATCTGATTGTGGGCAGCACCAATCCTTACGAACTTTTCCTGATCTACAACGAAATCACCGGCGCGGCCCAAAGTAAAGATGAACCGGCTCGTACGACGGCCCAAAATATTGCCTACATGATTGACCAGTGTCACAATATTGAAGGTAAAATGGCGGCGATGATTTACTCGGTCGTCAATTGCCAGGAAGCCTACGCCAAATCGTTGTTAGTACCCCGGCAGCAATTGGCCGAAGCCCAGGCTGCGGGTGAAGTACTGGCGGCGCATCAAATCGTAACCGGCGCCTATCGCACCGATGTACGCCCTCTGCTGGCCCAGGTGAGAGCCGAGTTGGGTGTGCCCGGAGACCCCATCGCCGGTTATTGGGCTAGTGGTTATGAAGAGAAGATTCGGAAAGAACGGGGTACGGCTACCGCCAGCGGGGGATTTCAATAAGAGATGACTAACGACATTTTAGCTGAACTTGTCAACCTATCTAACACTCTCGGCGATCCGGCCAATGACTATGCTATCTTGGGTGAAGGCAACACCTCGGTTAAGGTGGATGAGGAAACTTTCTGGGTCAAGGCCAGCGGCACCGAACTCCGTACGATTGGACCGGAAGGATTTGTCCGGGTTCGCTTTGAACCAATTTTGGCCATGCTGAATGGCCCGGATTTGAGCGACCAGGAAGTCAAAGAGGCGCTCGTGGCAGCCAAGGTGGACCCTCAGACTAAAGGCCACCCTTCGGTAGAAACGGCCTTACACGCGCTCTGTCTCAAACTACCGGGGATCAACTTCGTCGGCCATACCCACCCGACGGCCATTAATATGATTACCTGCTCGGCGGCGTTTGAAACGGCGGTGAGCGGTCGCCTTTTCCCCGATGAAATTGTGCTGTGCGGCCCGGCCCCGGTGTTAATTCCCTATGTTGACCCCGGCCTGCCCCTGGCCCGCGAAGTGCAGCGCCGTATCAATGCCTACATCGATACCTATGGCGAATTGCCCAAAACCATTTTGATGCAGAATCACGGCTTCATCGCCCTGGCCCCTACCGCCCAGAAAGTGGAAAATATTACCGCCATGGCCGTCAAAGCTGCCCGCGTTTTGGTGGGCACGTACGCCCTGGGCGGACCCCATTTTATGACCCCGCAAGCTGTGGCCCGGATTCACACCCGCCCCGACGAACACTACCGGCAGCGCGTGATTGGGTAGTTACGAAAATAGATGGAGAAACTTTATGACAGACCGTGGTTCAGACCTGAAGCAGCAGGTTGAACAGAAAATTGCCAAGATTGAAGCAAACTTAAATGATTTCAGCTTCGCGGTCCGCACTGAGGCCTTACGTGAGTTGATGGCTCTGGTAGCTCAAGGTGCTATCGAATTGCCACCCCCTGCCGATATAGCCAACTTGCACTGCCACACCTTTTTCTCCTTCAACGGCTACGGTCACTCGCCGGCCTCGTTGGCCTGGTTGGGCAGATCGCAGCGCTTCAAGTTGATGGGTATCGTCGACTTCGACGTGCTGGACGCGGTGGATGAGTTTCTGGCCGCTTGCGATACGGTCGGCTTACGCGGCAGCGCCGGGATCGAAACCCGGGTTTTTATCCCCGAATTTGCCACGCGGGAAATCAACTCTCCCGGCGAGCCGGGCGTTTATTACCATATGGGGATTGGGTTTACCTCCGGTCAAGCGCCTGACAGCGTCGCGCCTATCCTGGCGGCGATGCGCCGCCGGGCTGAAGCCCGCAACCGCGATATGTTGGCGCGAGTCAACGCCTACCTAACGCCGCTGGCTGTGGATTATGAGCGAGATGTTTTGCCCCTGACTCCCAAAGGTAATGCCACCGAACGGCACATGCTGCAAGCCTATGTGAATGTCGCCGAGCGTACCCTGGCCAATCCGGTAGCGTTTTGGGCTGACAAGCTGAATGTGGAATCCGGCCAGATGGCGATCCTGAAGCAAGATGGCCCCAAGTTTCAGAATTTGATCCGGGCCAAATTGATGAAAAAAGGAGGGGCGGGCTATGTCCAACCCGGCCCGGATACTTTCCCTGCGGTGGAAGAGTTTCACCACCTCATCGTCGCTTGTGGAGCGTTGCCCTGCGCAACCTGGCTGGATGGCATGTCGGCCGGCGAACAGGCGATGGAAGAGTTGTTGGAGCTTTTGATGGGTCAAGGTGTGGTCGCCCTGAACATCATCCCCGACCGCAACTGGAACATCGCCGACCCCGACCAGAAGCGGGTCAAAGTGCAAAAGTTGTATGATGTCGTCGAATTGGCCCAAAAGCTGGATTTACCGCTGAATGTTGGCACGGAGATGAACGCCTACGGGCAAAAGCTGGTGGACGATTTCGCCGCCCCGGAACTAACCCCGGTGCGGGAGGCATTTTTGGACGGGGCCTATTTTATCTATGGTCATACGATGGCCCAGCGTGCCTTGGAGTTGGGCTACCAGAGCGAATGGGCGCAGCAACATCTGCCCACCCGTCGCGAGCGCAACGCTTTTTACACCGAACTGGGCCGGCGGGTTGAACCCGGCCCGGCTGGCCTGGCTAAGTTACGGTTACTAAAACCAACTCTAACTCCAGTTCAAGTTTTAGAATCTATAGTGTAAGGGGTGTAAAAGTGCACTTTTGCACTCCTTACTAAAGTAACACCATGTTTGCACTTTTGACGAAACTAAAGAAATTGGACGCAGATCGCGCGGATCGAACGGATAAAGCTTTAAAAAATAAGTAAAAATCCGTACGATCCGTGAAATCCGTGTCCCATAAAAAAACTGCA
>CAZUNT010000072.1:0-31024 GCA_964622215.1 uncultured Caldilineaceae bacterium | reverse complement strand
CTTTGATACCCGGACCTATCTCAACGGAACCTATCAGATGGTCATCCGCCAGGTTTCGCTTTGATACCCGGACCTATCTCAACGGAACCTATCAGATGGTCATCCGCCAGGTTCACGGCGACAGCAACTACACCGAATGGGCCGGTCCGATGGTTACCATTGACAACGAGCTGGGCGCGCCGCTGCCTTATCCTGAAATTGAGCCGAGTTATCTCTACACTCCGGAAAAATATGCCCTGGTGCGGCTGAAAAATTGCTCCGGGGTCAACCTGGACTTTGACTATAACAGCCCAGAGGGTTTCCGCAGCGCCGACGACTTCAGGTTGGAGGCCAAAGGCCAGGACACCACCTATTGTCCTTTTGAGGATTTTATCCTAATCCCCGGAGAATATCGCGGCACGGCTACGGGTGACGGCGAAAAAGCTTACTCTTACAGTTTCCGGGCTGAAGCCGGTCAAATTTATGAGATGATTTACAACGGCCAGGGCGCCGGCCGATTTCAGTTGGTGGTCAACCTGGTTGAAGGTGACGAACGTGCCAGCACTGATAAAGCCGGTTCAGGGATAGCCGTCCAGGTCAACCCGGCAGCAGTGACTGTTACTGAAGCCGATCCGGCCGTAGTGAAAGAGCCTGCGCCGGCCGCTGCTTCGGCTGCGCCTGCTCTCGCGCCGGCCGAGAACCAATCCGTGTTGCCGGTAACCGGTCAAGGGGATTTACCCAAGCTACCTTTCGTTTTGATTGCGGCCGCCTTGGTCTTGTTTGTGATCGGCGGAGGAGTTCTGGCTGTGCTCTGGCGGAAAGGACTTTCAAGCTAGATTAGCTCGCTCTTTTCCAATTACTATTCTTCTCAAATTTTCGGTAGGGCAAGAGATTGCTTACAAGTATGTCTTGCCCTACTTTTTTATCTAAGACCCTAAAGGTCTTTGAGACCTTTAGGGTCTTAGATAAGTTGATTGAGGCCAGTTATGACGAACTCAGTGCTATCGGCAGTGGAATATCGACCTTTTACGCCGGCGGCTGAGACACTGTGGGAACCGGTGTGGAATCTACAGGTGCAGCTTACGCCCTGCGAACGAGAGCTACTTAATACCTGGTCGCTGCGCCGCTTGGGTTTTGTCCGTACTTTTGGGGCGGGCGGATTGGTGATGCCCACCCACCACTCACGCTTGTCACACGTGCAGGGGGTTTTTGCCCTGGCCGCCCATTTTCAGCCAGATGACGAACTTTTGCGCCTGGCCGCTCTCTTGCACGATGTCGGGCATGGTCCTTTCTCCCACTCGTCGGAGGCGTTACCGGGTTTTGATCACCATCAGGCCGGAGGGGAAATTATTTTGGGTAAGGAGGTGGGAGGGACACTGCGCCGCTATGGGTATGACCCTGCCCAGATTGTAGCCTTGACCGAGGGTATTCCGCCCAACCCCGTTCGCACCCAGAATAGTTTGCTACACCTGGACCACCTGGATTTCTTCGCCCGCGACCCTTTTATCTGCGGTTGGCACACCCCCCTCCCGGCTGATCTGCTAACCCGCCTCTATTTGGATGGTCCCAACGTAGCCGCCAACCTGGCCACGGCCGAGCACCTGGTCGAGCGTATTCTCTTCGAGCATCGTCTCTTCACCGTTCCGGCCAAAATTGCGACCGAGGCCGTGTTAGAACACCTCTTTAGGTTGGGGAGCCGGCGGGGAATTTTTGGCTCCACCCCCCAGGCCATCACCAACTTGACCGACGCGGCTGTACTCGCCCGGCTAGAGCAAGCCAATGACCCCGAAATTACCGCCTGGTTGGAGCGCCTCTTGCGGCGACCTCATACTCTGGCCGTCCGGCGATTGGGGCCGGATCAAGTTCCTCCGGCTGATGGGCTGGTCGTTCGCTTCGAAAAACCCTATGTCAATCAACCCCTGGTGGATGGCCGGCCGGTGGGGGAAGTTTCTGAAAAAGCAGCAGCAATGTTGAGAGCAGCCGAAGCTTTGCTGGGTGCTTTTGTGGTAGAACTGTGAGTAACTCACACTACAGTGTATCCGAAAAAAGGATCCCACCCAGGCCAATAATCACCCCTACGTGCAACAGCCATTGGCCGGCGGTTAAAAAAGAAAGCCCGTCCACAAATTGGGCAACCAGGCTGAGTACCACTAACACTAACCCAATGATGACAGGTAGTCCCTTAATCATAGCCAGCTTGTCAAGCATGAGATATTCCCTCCTGTAGTTAACGAAAACCAGTGACGAAAGATGAAGTCGGGTTAATCGGCGGTCAGCGGCCTGCCCTGGGCCAACAAGAGCGGCGAATGGGTTGTTGGCCGGTGATCCGCCTTATTCTGACGCAGATTCCAATTGATAGGGCCGCACCAACTCTCGCAGGTGTTCCGGCACGTGGACTTCCAGGCGCGTTCCATCGGCCTGGTGAGCTTCGCGCTCGACAATGGCCTGGTCGTATAAGAGTGATACCAGGTCGCCCCGCTCGTAAGGGATAAGTAAGGCCAGGGTAGAACGAGTGGCTTGCAGCACCCCTTCGATGCGGGCCAACAGAGCGGGCAAGCCTTGTCCGGTTTTGGCGCTGACGCCCAGGCTGTTGGGATATTCGGCCAACGACTCTATGACGCCTTCCGGGTCGGAGAGCAAATCGATTTTATTCAAGGCTACCAGCACGGGCGCCTGGGTGGCCCCAATCTCCTCCAGCGTATTGGCCACCGTTGCGGCTTGCTCCGCCGCATTCTGATGGGTGATATCCACCACGTGCAGGATAAGATTAGCTTCGACAATTTCTTCCAGGGTAGCTCGAAAGGCAGCGACCAGGTCAGTCGGCAGTTTTTGAATAAAACCTACGGTATCGCTGAACAGTACCTCGAGACCGCTGGGCAACGTCACCCGGCGGGTGGTGGGATCGAGCGTGGCAAAGAGTTGATCGGCTGTATACACATCGGCCTGGGCCAGGGCATTAAGCAGCGTACTTTTGCCCGCGTTAGTATAGCCGACGATGGCCACAACAGGAATTCCGGCTCGCCGCCGTTGTTTGCGGTAACGCGCCCGGTGCGCCCGCACTTTTTCCAACTCATCTTTAAGGTGAGCAATCCGGTGGCTAATCTCCCGGCGGTCAACTTCAAGCTGGGTTTCGCCGGGGCCTCGCACGCCAACCCCGCCGGTAGCGCCGCCGGCGCGCCCACCGGCCTGGCGGGCCAGGTGAGTCCACATCCGGGTTAGTCGAGGCAGCCGGTATTCGTATTGAGCCAGTTCGACTTGCAACTGGCCTTCGCGAGTGCTGGCGTGGCGGGCGAAGATATCCAGAATCAGGGCGGTCCGATCAACAACTTTTACGTTGAGAGATTTCTCCAATTCGCGCTGTTGGCGAGGGCTTAACTCGTCGTCAAAGACAAATACATCAATGTTCAGTTCATCCCGATAGCTCTGCAACTCTTCGATTTTACCGGTTCCGATCAAAGTGGCCGGATTGATGCTGTCAAGCCGCTGATAAGTGCCGCCTTCAACCGCGAGGCCGGCCGTATCGGCCAGGGCGCCCAGTTCCTCCAGCGAGTCTTCCACCTTAAAACTGAGATCCCCATTTTTAGGCCGTTTTAATTCAATCCCTACCAGAAAGGCCCGCTCGGTGAGCGGTTTGATGGTAATCATTTGATTGTTTTTGCCAGAAATAAGCCAACTCCCGTAGAGGCTGGTAGATCAGCCTTATTTAAACACTGAAACTTTATGACATGATACACGGAATGAAAGTTAGTGGCAACCCGCCGGAGATTTCCGGTCTATCCAATTTTACCACCTGCTGGTGTCAGTTTTGAAACTGACACCCCTACTTAGCCGGGTTAACCCGGTTTAGGATCAGTGACAGGTGGAAACCTGTCACTATCGCAACATTTTAGGCAGACCCTAAAGGTTTCGCGAAGCTTACCTTTAGGGTCTATTACCCCGCATCGTCACATCTCCGGCGTAAATTGTTACAGTTGAACCATCCGCTTGAGTCAGCAAGAGAGCGCCATTTTCGTCTACACCGGTCAGGAGGCCCTCATAAGCCTCGGCAGCGTCGATCACCGTGATTTTCGCCGTTTGGCCCAGCCCAACCAGGCGCTCCTGCCACTCCTGGTGAGGCAAGTGGCCCTGGCGAAGCGTCTCATAGCGCCGTTCCACGTTGAACAGAAAACTCCGCAAAATGGGCAGGCGCAGCCCACCGGTATCACGTTTCATAATCATCGACAGGCTGGTGGCTGTCTGAGCCAGAGGCGGACCACCGCTGCCTGGGTGGCCAGGCCGGTCAGGGTCTGCCTGAATTTGCCGGCTAAAATCGACATTAACGTTGAGTCCCACGCCTACCACGGCCCAGTTCAATTGCTCGCCCTCGATATCAAGCTCGGTCAGGATACCGGCCAATTTTTTGCCGTCGGTCCAGACCAGATCATTAGGCCATTTTACTCCTGGAGAAAGTTCGGTGTGCAGTTCGATGGCATCGGCCAGGGCCAGGGCGCACAGCATGGTCAGGCGCTGGGCTTGATGCGGGGCGACTAGATCACCTGGCCGGAAAAGTAACGATAACAACAAGCTGGACTGGGGCGGTGCATACCAACTGCGTTCCAGACGGCCTCGCCCGACCAGTTGCTCGTCGGTCAGGTAGAGCATTCCTTCCGGAGCGCCCCACTGGGCTAATCGTTTTAATTCGGTGTTGGTCGAGCCGGTTTGCTCCACGTAGATCACGTTCTGACCAAAAACGTAGGTAGGCAAGCCGTGTCGGACCAAATCACCACTGAGTCGAGACATAAGCTCTTCTCCATTCTAAACAGTAGTGATAAATAGTAATCGTCCGTTTCGATTTGGCAAATTCGCATATTACTAAAAGGGTGTGGCGGCGGGGCTGGGAGGAGCCGGCGGTGGAGCTTGAGGCGGGATACTCAGCGGGGCGGTAAAGACCTGGCTGGCCGCCTCTCCTGGCAGGAGGTTAGGCGCGGAAGGTGTCTCCACAGCAGTCAACGTAGTGGTTAGGGTGGTTGTTCCCGTCAGCACAGGGGTTGGCGTAGCCGGGGGCGTAGTGACGGGGGTACGGACCAGGATTGAGGCCGGGGCATTATCAACCAAGACACGAGCGCGGGTCTCGGCAAAACCACCCATCTGGTCAAAGACGAGCAAGCGCAGGGTATAAGGACCATTCTCTAGCTGGGTCGTGTCAAACGTAGCCAGCAAATCTTTACTCACCGGCCGGGTAGTTGCGCCCTGAATGACCATAAAACTGTCCGGGTTGGTGCCGGCCCCTAGCTCCAATTGATAGTAAGCAAATTTGGGTGCGGTGGCCGACCCCTGCAAAGGAATGACGCCCCGCACCGCCCTGTTATCAACCGGGTTAGTCAAACGGGCCACAATATGGATAGACGGGCAATAGGCTGTCGGTGGCTGCTCGATCCCGTGGCTGATAGCCCATTCCCGGTCCTCAGGAGGGTAAACCTGATAGTAACGCCGGCCAATGTTCCCCCGGCAGTATTTATTGACCAGCAAGCCTGAATTCAGGTCAATTTCGACCAACTGGTGCAGATCGTGCTCCGGTCCCAGGGGCGGCTGCTGGGCAAAGAAGATTTCGGTGCGGCGCTGGGGGCACGCCTCACTGGGCAGCGTGCCCGAATCGCTGCATACTTCCCTCTCGACAATGCCCATTGGCCGGGTAAAATCCTGCATGGGCTGGTCGGCCAGGGCTTGCTCCATAAAGTTGTGCCAGATTGGGGCGGCTCCGGTCGCCCCGCCGACGTTGCGCATCGAGGTATTATCGCTGTTACCCATCCAAACGCCGGCAACCAGATCGGGGGTGTAGCCAATGGTCCAATTATCCCGGAAATCGTTGGTAGTGCCGGTTTTGGCGGCGGCAGGCTGGGATAAGTGTAAGGGGCTATCCGGGCCAAAGGCCGGCGTACGTGCTTCATTATCGGCTAAAATGTGGGTGATGAGGTAGGCATGTTCGGGGCGCAGGGCCTGCCGGGGTGCGAGACGCAGCGGCTCAATTTCTCGGCCAAAGCTGTCGGTAATCTTAAGGATAGTGGTTGGCGGCAGCCACAGGCCGCCATTGGCCAACGCCTGGTAGGCCCCGGTCATCTCCAGGAGGGAGACTTCACCGCTGCCGAGCGTCAAGGAGAGACCATAATCGTCCCGGGTGAGCGTGGTCAGGCCCAGTCGGGCGGCCATCTCTTTGAGCCTAGTCACACCCACCTGCTCCAGGGCTTTAACTGCCGGGATATTGTAGGAATTAGCCAGCGCAGACCGGACGGACACCGGCCCATGAAATTGGCCGTCCACATTGGTGGGCCGGTAACTAGCGCCGTTGCCCTCGGGATACTCAACCGGGGTATCCATTATCAAGGTGCTGGGTGTCCAGTTCAGCGATTCAAAGGCGGCCAGGTAGGTCAGCGGCTTCATGGTGGAACCGGGCTGGCGGGGACTGGTGACCATGTTAACTTGGCCGTCGATCTGTTCATTCTGGTAATCAATGCTGCCCACCCAAGCCAAAATCTGGCCGGTGGTTACGTCCATAGCGACCAAAGCGCCATTCGTCACGTGGCGGTTAGCCAGGGTATTAACCTGGGCGCGCACTTCATCCTCGGCGATGGCTTGCAGGTGCGGGTCGAGGGTGGTTTGGACGCGCAAACCGGCCTGGTAAAGGTAGGCCGGAGGAATATTTCGTTCCAACTCCTGCCGCACAAAAGAGACAAAATGAGGCGCTTTGAGTTGAAAGTTAAAGTCTCGAAACTCTAATTCAGCCGCCTGGGCCGCCTGGGCTTGGGCCGGGGTGATAAAACCGGCTTCGACCATCAGCTTGAGGACGGTGACCTGGCGCGCCCTGGCCCCGGCCGGATTCAAATAAGGGTCGTGGAGGGCCGGCGATTGGGGCAGGCCGGCCAGCGTGGCGGCTTCGGGCAGGGTCAGTTCGAGCGCCGATTTGCCGAAGTAAGTCTGGGCGGCGGCTTCAATGCCATAAGCCAGGTTGCCGTAGTAAGTTTGGTTAAGGTAGATTTCGAGGATCTGCTTTTTACTGTAGCGTCGGTTAATTTCTACGGCCAGCACAGCTTCTTTGGTCTTCCGCCAAAATGATTTTTCGGTCCGCTCCTGGGGGGACAGGAAAACATTACGAGCCAATTGCTGGGTAATGGTGCTGGCCCCGGAAACAATCTGGCCTTCGGCCAAGTTGTCGTAGGTGGCCCGGGCAATGGCAATTGGATCAACTCCCACGTTCAGGAAAAAGAAACGATCTTCGGTCGCCAGGGTGGCATTGATGAGGTCGGGCGAGATTTGGTTGAGCGAAACATCGGTGCGCCGCCCGCCGGTTGGGTCAATAATCTCCCACAACAGATTACCGTCTCGATCCAAAATTTGGGTGGTGGCAAATTGGTGGGAACGAGAACGCAGCTCCTCGGCCGGGGGTAACTGGGCGGCAATCCACAGGTAGACGAACAGGGCGCCGATCAGGCCTATGACTCCGATCGTGGCCGAGGAAATGACGAAGAGAACCAGGCTATAGAAGGAAAATTTACGCCGCCGGGGCAGTGGCTTAATCCGGCCGGGCAGGAAGAGACCTCCTTTTTGCCAGTAAGCAGGGGGGGTCAGCTCTTGACCGGCTCTCCCCCGATCAAATCTCATGGTGCTCCCAACTCCTGAAGTTGCTTTTCCGCTTCCTGTCGCCAAAAGTCGTTGTCCATTTCCACCACTTTGTTGAAATCGGCAATGGCCTGGTTGGCGTCGCCAAGTTGGCGGTAGGCCAGGCCGCGGTGGTAATAGGCATCGACGCTGCCGGGGTCAATCCGCAGGGCCTCATTATAGTCGGCGATAGCTTTGTCGTAGGCCCCCTGGTCGGCATAAGCATTGGCCCGATTGGAGTAAGGCCAATTCAGCGGCTCGTGTTTGAGTTCGATGGCCTTGGTATAGTCGGCGATGGCCTGGTCATACTGCGCCTTTTTACGATAGGCTAAGCCACGATTGTTGTAAACCCAACTGAGTGGCTTGTGTTCCAGAGAAATGGCCTGGGTGTAGTCCAGAATGGCCTGGTCATTGTTACCCTGGTAGTAGTAGGCATTGCCTCGGTTGTAATAGGCCAAGCTGACCGGCTCATAATCGAGTTCAATGGCCTGGGTGTAATCGGCCACTGCCTGGTTGTATTCCTGCTGGACATAGTAAACATAGCCTCGATTATAGTAAGCGTCACCCAGAGGAGCGTAATTGAGTTCGATGGCTTTGGTGTAATCGGCAATCGTCTGCTCGTAATCGCGCCGAAAATAGTTGGTTTGGGCGCGTTCAAAATAAGCCACAGCATCGGCCAGGGGAACCTCGGTTGGCGGCGGGGTGTTGGTTGGTTCGGCCGGGGTAGGGGTAGGTGCGGGGGTCGAAGTGGGGGCAATCACGTTGAGGGTTATAGAACGTTGGATTAACTGGTTGCCGTGTTGGACCATAAGCTGCACCTGGTAAGCGCCGGCAGTTTCAGGCGCTTGATAGGTGATACAACAGGAGCCTTGCCCGTAGGCAATCAGGCCGCCGGTGGTGGCCCATTGATACTCAAACGGGTCTTCGCTGCCGAGCACTTTGACCACCCCCACCCGAATGTCGGTCGTCTCCCCGGCCGTAAGCATCGACCGGCCGGCCTGTAACTGGCTCACCCGGCTGTCCAGGGGGGGGTCGGTGGGCGGCGGAGAGGCAGCTCGATTACAACCAACCACACCGAGGCTCAATAAGACGGCGATGATCCAGATCCAACTTTTAAGTTGATTAGTCATCAAACCTCTCACCAGATTCGTAAAAAACATCTTATTGATTCTATCATATCTACGCATCCTTGACAATGATCTTATGGAAACTTGGGTTTATGGGAGGTTGTATTTTGTGTTAATGCCCCTCTCTTTGTAAAATATTCTATCTATGGGTTCGCCTAATTTTACCCTTTAGGAGTCATCTGGAACATTGGAAAGATTATATACACCCTGGCGAATGAAATACGTTAGCGCCGCTCGAACTAAAATTGATGGTTGTATTTTTTGCACCCCCCTTAACGACACCCCTGAACGCGACCGGGAGAATCTCTTGGTTTACCGGGGTAAAAATGCTTTTGTGATTATGAATATTTACCCCTACAATACCGGCCATCTGATGATTTTGCCTAACCAACATGTGGCCACGCTGCTGGAACTCGCTCATGAAGTCCAGGTTGAGTTGATTACCCTGACGACTTATTTTACCGGGTTACTGACCGATTTGATGCATCCCGACGGCTTCAACGTGGGGCTAAATATCGGCCGGGCGGCCGGGGCCGGTATTGATAATCACTTGCATATTCACGTTGTACCCCGCTGGAATGGCGACAGCAATTTTATGCCGATAATTGGCGAAACACGGGTGCTGCCGGAAGAGGTTAGTGAAACTTACGCTAGAATTGTGCAGCGGCTCAAAGAACAGCCCCCTTCATAAAAAAAGGGGCCTTGATGGAGTGCAGACTTTAGTCTGCTCTTCTCTAAACGCAGACTGAAGTCTGCACTCCAGTTACTATATGAGGAGAACCCCAAGCAATGTATCAAAGTTATAATCTGTCTCATAGCGATGCCTTAAAGATTGTCGCTGCTATCCAGGCGGAACTGGAAAAGCAGGGTAAGGCGGCTGCCATCGCGGTGGCCGACTCGCACGGTGAGCTGATCGCCTTTTTGCGCCTGGATGGCTGCAAATTGCCTTCGCTGTATATCGCCATGAACAAAGCTTTCACCGCCGCCCGTGAGGGCAAAGCCAGTAAAGCCGTCGGCCAGTCTTCGCGGGAGCAGGGTTTCCCCATGACCAACTTCGGCGATTTGCGCTACACAGGGTGGGGCGGCGGCGTGCCGCTTACCTATCAAGGCAAAGTGATTGGTGCGGTCGGTGTTAGCGGCCTTCCGGAGGCAGAGGATATGGTCATAGCTCAACTGGGGGTACAGGTCTTCGAGCAGATAGTCGGAAGTAGTCAGTAGTCAGAAGGAAGAAAAACGGGTCTACCCAAATTATCAGAATGACATTTCGAGAGTTCATTCAATACGGCCTCAGTAGAATCGTTCTACCGGCCAGCCTCTGACGGCGGCGATTTTTGCCAGATTGCGGGAGGGGTTGACCGGAATGGGGTGGCCAACCAGTTCCAGCAGCGGCAAATCCGACGAGCTGTCGGTGTAAAAGTAGCTGTGCTGCAGGTCAATCTTATTTTCCTCGGCCCATTGCCTGGCCCAGTACACTTTACCGGGGCCATAACACACCGGGCCGCTCAGTTGGCCGAGGTAGCGGTCATTCTCCACCGCCAGGCAAGTGCAGAGATAATCCGGCCCTAAGCCCAGGTATTCCGCCACGGGTTTGACGATCTCCTCAATCGAAGCCGACAGGATCACCACCCGGTGGCCTTGCGCCTGGTGCCACTTAATTTTAGCTTGACCGGCTTGGGTCAAACGGGGGTAAAGGCGGCGGGGGAGCCACTCGGCAAAAAATTTGGCCGTTTCACGCTGCCCCTGCCGTCCAACATATCCAATCAAGTGGGCGTGGGCCTGGCCAAAATCAAGCCGTTTCAACTGATATCGCAGCCCTACCTGGCCCACTACCCACCAGGGCAAAAGATGCTGTTTGAGGGCTTCCCTGATGTAGAGCAAACCCGAACTGGTATCAAGCAGGGTATGATCTAAGTCAAAAAAGGCAGCAACAGACATTGACACTGTTCTCACTGAACGGTTTGAATCGTATCAGCCACCAGGACCTGGTTGGTGCGTAAAAAGCCCACCACCTCGACCACATCCCCTTCGTGGGGATCACCGTGAATCGTTACATCGGTTGGGATTAGAACCGTATAACCGGCAATAATCCATAAGTTTTCCCCCTTCGTTTCCAACACACCCCGAAATTCTACCACCGCAGCTCGCTTTTGCTGGAGCAATTGGTTCAGTTCGGCCAGGCGGCGTTGGTTGAATTGGTCTGTCAATTCAGACTGCCGGGCCGGGTCGAAGCTCAGAGAAAGTTGGACGTTTTCCGAGGCCCGCTTGAACCCATATAAAAAATCGCCGGGCAGCGTATCGCCGGCCAGGTAGATTAACAGGAACGCGGCCATGGACAGGGTTAAGATAGCCGTCAGGGTCATCGTGACCAAGTCACTCAAAACCGCTTGACGGGTGGCTCGTCTTCTGGCAATGTTGAGGATGGCCTGAACTTTCTCGCCGAAGGTGGGCGTGGCTACGGCGGGCAAAGCGGCGACTCGTTTCATGTACTCGGTCCGCAGGAGCACTTTTCGCTCCTCAGGCGCAAAACGAGGATTGGGATCGGTCACAACCGCCGCCGCATAAAGCAGGGGGCGCAGCTCGACGGCATACTCCGGGACCTCGGCCAAAATTTCTTCAAGCGGCACCCCCGCTTGTAAGGCCGAAATGCTCTCATCGAGGATCGACTCAAAGCTATCAGTCATGCTCTACCCCCTGCGGCATGTAGCGGGCCAGTGAGGCCAACGCGCGATGCTGCAATGCCTTGATCGAGCCGACCGATTTCTCCATCAAGTCGGCGGTCTCGGCCAGGCTCAACCCCTGTCCAAAACGTAAGGCGACCACATGCTGCTGCTCTTCGGTCAGTTGTAACAGTGCGTTTTTTAAGACCGGGGTGAGTTGGGCCAGGTAAGCCTGATCCATTAACGAAGTTTCGTCGGCGACTAAATCATCCAGCAGGGGCACAGTTCTGATCTTTTCCTTCACATAATCGGCGGCCAGGTTACGGGCCACGCTGTAGAGCCAGCCTGATAGGGAAATCCGGGGCGGCTTTTTAGCCTGGAGGGCGTCAACCAGGGCCAAAAAAACTTCGCCGGCCAAATCGGCGGATACGTCAGGCTCGCCCAGGCGGTAGTTGAGATAGCGAAAGATTTGATCGAAGTAACGATCATAAACTTCGGCCAGGGCTTGTTGGTCGTAGCGTTGGATGCGCGCCAGCAGGGAAAACTCGTCTTCGGCCACTTGATGTCCTTTAGGGGTTTGCCGTCACGCTCTTACTATACTAAAGTCTTTTTGGGGGCCAAAAGGATTCGGGTGAACCCGGTCCGGTCACCCCATGACTCTAACGGCAAAAATGTCTTTCTTAATTTTACCCGGTTCTGATGAGATTTGACAAGCCGAGTTCTGAAATCCTTACCCTTCCTTATTCAGCCAGGTCGCGATTTTATCCCGGACTTGTTGCGCTCGTCGAGGGTTTTTATCTGTACTACTGACCGCCACCACCACTCCTGGCCGGCGATGCACTGCCGGTACGTGAAAATTGCCTTCCTCCGGCTGATCGGCCACGTTACACCACAGTCCCAGCTTTCCGGACTCCTCGGCCACCTGGGCGTTGACGGCTCGCTGGTTAGTTGCCGCAAAAGCCAGGTGCATACCACTTAAATCACCGGCTTGATAAGGGCGGCGAAGCCACTCAATAGAACCCATATCGGCCCATGCCTGTAATTGCGGCGTGGCTGCGGGGCTGATCAAACGCACCCTGCTGCCGGCGGCCAACAATCCCCCCACCTTCCGCTCTCCTACCGGCCCCCCGCCGACGACAACCGCCGAAACACCGGCCATACGGGTCAGCATCACCGGGTAAGCACTGGGGGGGGGCTGGGGAACCGGCAGATCGGGGAGAGATTTTTCCTCCGTGTCCCTGCTCTCGAACGAAGCCTCCCGTAGGGGCTGCTCCCCTGCTCCTTTACTCTCATACCCTCGTGGTGTGACCAGGTGATTGGCCAAGAAGTAACTCTGGCTATTGCCAACCAGAACCAGGGTAAACATATCTACCTGGGTTGGGTCCAACTCTCCCAGCGTCACCAGGATAATCTGCTCGTCGGGGCGGGTTATCTGACGGGCTAAGGCCACCGGGGTGGTCGCAGGGCGGTAAGCCAGCAAAATCTCAACTGCCCTAGCTAGTTGCCAATCCCGTTTTGGACTACGGGGGTTATAGAAGCCAATAATGAAATCACCCCAAGCCGCAGCCTGCACCCGCCGCTCAATAATCGGCCAGGGAGTCAGCAAATCGCTCAGGCTAATAACGCAAAAATCGTGACCTAAAGGGGCGCCCAGACGAGCCGCAGCCGCCTGCACGGCGCTGATGCCGGGAAAAACTTCAACCTCAGGCGATTGGCCCGGCCAATCTCGCTGGCGTAATACTTCAAAGACGGGACTGGTCATGGCGTAGATACTAATATCGCCACTGCTAATAAGAGCGACCCGCCGGCCAGCGGCAGCTAAATCTATCGCCTCTTGGGCCCGTTCCATCTCACTGCCCATAGGCCGAATCAGGATTTCTTGTTCCGGTCGCAACACAGGTCGCACCAAATCAATATACACCCCATAACCTATGACTACATCGGCGGTACGGAGAGCTGTTTGTGCCGCCAGCGTCATCTGCTGGAGGTCGCCAGGGCCGATGCCGACGAGAGAAAGTAGTCCGTGTTGGGGGTTAAGTAATGGCTGATGATTTGTGTTTACTTCATCCTTCATCCTTCATCCTATCCTCTAAGCGCAATTGCTACGGTGCAGCGGGCAAAGCTGCGTTTGGATACAATCAATTCACCGCCGGAAACCACCAACGCGCAGGGTTCGGCCACACCGGGCAAATCTAACTTTTCCTGGGCAGCGCTAGGGCTGAACCCCACAGCCTCCAAAGAAGTTAACTGAGCGCGTCCCACAATTTGCAAGGGGACAGCCAATTCGGCCGCCAGTTCGTGCAAACCCGGCACATCCGCTTTGAGGTCCACCGTTGCCAGCACGGTGATACTTTCCCAGGCCAGGTTATTGTCTGCCAGGGTTGTAGCCAGAGCCTCACGCAGTTCGGAGGCGGGAACTCCTTGCTTGCAGCCCATCCCTACGACCAAGATGGGTGGGTGGTAAAGTATACTCTTTTGCAGCAAATGTTGGCGCTGATCGCTCAAGGTCCGGTGGCTGACGATAACCCCGGCCGTATAAGCATCAACGTCCAATTCGTCCAGACTGTTCACCCAAACCAGATTATCCGCTGTCCCTAACCAGTCGAACGCTTGTTGACGGGCAGTTGCCAGCGCCGGATCAATATAAACGCCGATGGGTTCATCATTGACCAGGCAGCCGCTCGTATGAGTGAGGGCGCTGGTTGGGTCGATGAACCAGGGTTTAGCCCCATCCCCGTTCTCGCTAGAAGGGGGCAGGTCCAGGGCCGGTTTACCCTGGACATCGCTGGCCGTGGTGACAGCCGTGTAACCGCCGGTAATATTGGCAATCCTGCGAGCCAACTCATTAGCTCCGGCTCGATGTCCGCCCAGCAATGGGATGACCGACCGCCCGGCTTCATCCAGGCAGATGACCGCCGGGTCGCCGGCTTTGTGACTAAGCAGGGGAGCGATGGCCCGGATCGCTACACCTGCCGGCATCACCAGTATCAGTTGGCGATAAGCCGGCCAGCGGCGGCGCACTTCGGCCAGGGCAGAGTCGGGGTAAAGACTGGGAGTTGGAGGTTGAAAGTTGAAGGTTGAAGGTTGGAAGGCTTCGTCCTGAGGTTCAGCCCGAAGGGTTGGAAGGTTGGAAGGCTGGAGATTAGGGTTTGAACTCTTTACGCTTTGCGTCCCGTTACTAATTACTTGGGCAAATTTGGTGGGTATGGCCAGATTAGCCCCCAATTCTGCAGCCAGCCTGGCCGCCAGTTGGCTGCCCCGGCGAGTGACGGCGATGACGACGGCCGGCGGTTGGCCGCTGGCCGCCGAAGTTAAGTTTTGGCTGTCGGCTGTCGGCTGTCGGCTGTCGGCTGTCGCTTCAGCTCGACGGAAGCCGTGAGTATAGCTCCGGTCATACAACCGGCTGTTGGTCCGACGCTGCGGGCTTTTTAGAGTGACTTCCAGAGCCGGGCTGACCAAGATGAGGGCCTGTTTAGTGTAGCCCGCCTCTCTCACTTTCTCGACAATATCGGCCAGCGTGCCCAAAACATAACTTTCGTCGGGCCAGGTGACTTTGTGGACGACAGCTACCGGCGTGTCGGGCTGATAGCCGCCGCTGGCCAGCAGGTCATCCACCACCTGACGGATATGACTGGTACTGAGATAAATCGCCAGTGAAGCGCCGGGGGCCGCCAGAGTGCGCAAATCTTCCCTGGCCGGCATGGGGGTGCGGCCCGCCGTGCGGGTCAGGATGATGGTTTGCACCAAGTCGGGGATGGTTAGTTCGGTTTTGAGCCGGGCGGCGACGGCAAAGGCCGCAGTGACCCCAGGCACGATGTCATAGGGAATAGCGTGATCGTCCAGGTAAGCCATCTGCTCGTAAATGGCCCCGTAGAGGGCCGGATCGCCGCTGTGAACGCGGGCGACGACGCCCCCCCGCTGAGCGGTCCCCACCATCAGGGTCGAAATTTGTTCCAGGTGCAGGCCGGAGGAACCAACCACCTGCGCCTCCGGTTTACGGGCCAGGTAGGCCACACTCTCCTCCACTAAGCTGTCGGCATAAAGAATTAAGTCGGCCTGGGCGATGATGTCCCGCCCCCGGACGGTAATCAAATCAGCCGCCCCCGGCCCCGCGCCGATAAAGTAGACCATGCCGGGGACGGGGGTAAAAGTAAATCTCGTCATCCTATCACCCACCTCTTAAACCCCAGTCGTCACGATTTTTCATAAGTTTTGGTCTTTCTGTCTCGTTTCACAATCAACAGCGACAGGTAGGGCCGCTGCTGGTTAAACAAAGCGCGAATTTCTGAGCCTAAAGCTACCCGCTCCTCGGCCATACCCACCCGTTCAGCATAGAGCGCGGAGTCGAGCAAATCCATTTCCTCCAGAGCCGTCAAAAGTTGGGGCAGTACTGCGCCTACTTTGAGCAGGATCACGGTGTCGTGATCGGCCAGCAGGCGGCGCAGTTCGGCTGCGTCGGTTTCATGGCTGGCGGGCAGGATCGCCACCCGGTCGGAGGTAGCGCTGAGGGGGAACCGGGCGCGGGCTGCGGCAGCCGCAAACGAGGTAACCCCTGGAATAATTTCAATCTTGATGTGGGGATAGCGAGCCGCTAACTCATTCCAAATGTAAACAAAGGTTCCGTACAGAAGGGGATCACCCAATAATAGATAGACCCCGCGCCCCTTATCCGGATCGGCTAGCCCGGCAAAAGCCTGAGCGATTTGCTCGGCCGCCGCCTGCCAGGCCGAGGTGAGTTCGGCTTTATGCCGAGTCATCGGCAAGGCTAGCTCGATGATCTGCTGGCGGTCAGGGCGCAGCCAGGGTTCGGCAATCCGCAGGGCCAAACTCTGCTCTCCCTCCTGGCTGTGCGGTACAAAAACAAGGTTGGCGGCCTCAATGGCGTGTAGTCCTTTGAGGGTAATCAGTTCTGGGTCGCCTGGGCCGAGGCCAACGGCAGTAAGTTTTGAAAAAGTCATTTATGCCATGTCACCATAAAGATAGGATTGAGTGCCTCAAATCGAAGCATATCCAGGATCGGCACACCCCGGTTTATCTGCACTTGCGTCACCCGGGCGTCGGGTAACAAAATCCGGAGGTGAAACAAGTTCTCCAATGTCGCCAAATTGACAACCAGGCGGCCACCCGGGTGGAGTCTCTGTTGTGCTGTCTGGACGATTTCGGCTAATTTTTGGCTGCTGCCGCCGATGAATACGGCGTGGGGAGCGGGCCAGTCGAGCATGACTTCCGGGGCCATACCCAAAACGCAACGGACATTTGGGGCTGGAAAACGCTTCAAATTCTCCTGAAAATGGTCATACATCTCAGTTCTTTTTTCAACGGCGTAGATCATCGCCGCCGGCTGAGCGCGACCTGCTTCAATGCTTACCGAGCCGCTCCCCGCGCCGATATCCCAGAGCACCTGCCCCGGCTGCAAGGCCAGCTCGGCCAGGGCCAGCAAGCGTACCTCCCGCTTGGTAATCTGACCGCCGGACGTGGAGAAGGCTTCATCGGGCAAACCGGGAGGGGAGGGGAGGGGGGTTGTCTCTCCGCTCCCCTGCTCCCCGGCTCGATTCCAGACCACAAAGACATTTAACGGCGCATAGGTCTCCTCACCAACCGCGCTCAGGGTGGTATACACAATCCGCTGGTCTGCGCTGCCGAGATTTTCGCAGATAGCACACGGGCTGACAGGCGACAGTCCGGCCGTTAGCAAAGCCTGGGCGATCACTAAGGGGGTGTGCTGGTTATCGGTTAGAATCGCAGCTTTTGAAGCGGCTAATACACCACTTACGACGGCGGGTAGAGGCCGGTGGTGGGCACTCAACAGCGCCGCGTCAGTCCAGGGTTCGGCCAGGGCGGCAAAGGCCAGTTGAAAGGCTGTTGAGGCCGGGATAATCTCCAGCGCCTCCGCCGGAAAATAACGCCGCAATGTCGCCCCGATACCGTACCATAATGGATCCCCTGAAGCCAGTACAACCGCCCGCTCACCACTTTCGAGCGCCTGCTGCAATCGTTGCGCTACTGTTTCCACGTCGGCCGCAATCACTAATTTCTCACCCCTAAAATCAGGAAAGTAACTGAGGTGACGTTGACCTCCAACCAACAGGCCGGCATTAGCGATTCGGGCCACCAGTGACGACGGTAAACTTTCTGCCCCAGCCCCACTTAAACCGACGATAAGCAGACGAGGATTGGGCGGGGGGGCAGGGGGGCGGAGGGGCAGGGGAGTAGGTATGTAATCCTTGCTTTTCATTACCCTTTCCTCTCCGCTTCCTCGCTCTCCTGCTCGCCTATAACGGTTTCTTCATCATAGAAATGAAGGGGGTCAGCACTGAGGCGTTCGACCAGGGATGTGGTTTCAACAGATGAGGATTGGGCTTCAGTAACAACGCCGCCTGTGGCTCGGGCCAGGGCCGTGCCGTCGAAATCTACCAGGATAACTTCCAACTCCATCGCGCCGCCCTGATCCCGCACAAATTTTTCACACCTGGCCAGGGCTAAATCAACCACCCGCTGTACCGGCGTGGTAAAATGCCATGCCTGGCACAACTCCAGGAAGTGCCGGCCGGTGTTAGCCTGCGCGACCGCCTGCACCAATTCCTCCGGCGCGCCGCTATCCCGGCAGATTTGGGCCAAAAATTCAAAATCCACCTGATTTCCGGCCACGTGAGTGGTCAGATGGCCCTGGGCAGTTTTGACCATTTTACCCATCATCCCTACAAACGCCACTGCCCGTACCCCGTGTGTTATACATGTTTTGAGCGCGTCACCCGTAAAAATACTCAACTCGACAAAAGCGACCTGTGGCAATTCGGGGAAAAGGCGCATAGCAAAGCGTTCGGAACGATTGCCGGTGGCTAACACCAGCTTCTCCACGCTGTTGCTGGCGGCTACTTCTACCGCCTGGATAACGCTGGCTCGCCAGGCCGCCGTGCTGTAGGGAAAGACCTTGCCGGTCGTGCCCAGAATGCTGATGCCGCCGATAATTCCCAGCCGGGAATTGAGTGTTTTTTGGGCCAATTCGGCCCCGGCCGGCACGCTAATGATAACCTCCAAACCGTACTTTTCCAAAAAATCCGGCTCATCCGGCTTGAGTTCACGCACCGCATCCGTCACATTAGCTCGAATCTGCTGGCGTGGCACCGGGTTGATGGCCGGCCGGCCGACTTCCAGTCCTAAACCGGGTAGGGTTACCCGGCCAACGCCCTCCCCGCCTTCGAGGGTGAGACCAGGGGTTTCCGACCAGCGCACCCGGGCGCAGATGAGCGTTCCATGCGTTACATCGGGGTCATCCCCGGCGTCTTTGACCATACAACAGTAGGCTTCGCCAACCGCCGTAGAATCCTCTTTAGCGGCGGTCGGTGGTCGGTGGTCGGTGGTCGTCAACCTGCGTTCCACCGGGGTCATCGTCGCCGTCTCGTCGATAGGCAGGGTGATGGTGACGGTTTCAGGCCATTGGCCGGTCAGGAGAGCGATAGTGGCGGCTTTAGCAGCGGCAGCGGCATTACTGCCGGTGGTGTAGCCGGTGCGCTGACCGGTTCGGCTGCGGGGAGGAATGGAATAATCGGATTTACGATTTATAATTTCGCTTGGCGCGCCTTTGGCGGATTTACGATTTGTCATTTAATCTGTATCAGTCGCCGGCGCATCGGCGGCCAGGCGCAGGAGGGCATTGACAATGGCGACCGCCACCGTCGAGCCGCCTTTGCGGCCAACTGTAACAATCCAGGGGATGGCGGTGACTTGCATTAAGGCTGTTTTGCTCTCGGTCGTGCTGACAAAGCCGACCGGCGTCCCAATGACCAGGGCCGGGCGAACACCTTCGGCCACAAGGCGGATAACTTCGTATAAGGCGGTGGGGGCATTGCCTATGGCCACAATGCTGCCATCCAGCAAGCCCTGTTCGGCGGCTAAGGCCATACCAGCGGCGCTGCGGGTGAGGTTATTCATCGCTGCCCGCTGCCGAGTGATTTCGTCGGCTACAAAGCAGCGGGCTGCCCCTCCAAAGGCCGCCAACCGGGCGGCACTGATACCCACCTGGACCATATGAACATCGGTCACGACGGAGCAGCCGGCCCGCAACGCTTGCACGCCCGCTTCAATAGCACCGGGACTGAAACGGGTAATAGCCGCAAACTCAAAATCAGCGGTGGCGTGAATAATCCGTTCAACGATGGCCGCCTGGGACGGCTCGAATAGGTAGCCGGCTGCGCTTAATTCAGCGCGAATGATGGCAAAAGAGCCGGCGGTAATAACGGCGGGATTTTGTGTATCCATCACTAACTCCTCTTACTTCCTACTCCCTTTTTAACTTGGCCATAAACTCGCGGGCCGAGTCTTCCATGCTGATTTCTCCGGCCAGAACCGGGGCCTGATACCGCTGTGCCCACTGATACAGGTGGGATCGAGCGTGGCGAAATTCGTCCAAAATCAAAGGCGCCAGAGCGCCACTATCCGTCATAAAACCGCTGGCAAAAAAGTCGCCTTCAGCCTGGTCATAATTGTAGGGCAAGCGGATGATTTGGGCAGTCCAGCCCTCACCCCGCCACTCTATCCGGGCATAACTGGCCCGCCTGTCTCCATCAAAAGGTAAACCTACCGCGCCCGCGTTCACAACCAGAGTTCCATTAAGACGGCGAATTAAGGGCAGGTGAGTATGTCCAACGCAAAACAAAGCGGCAGATGGCTCTATCTTCTGATACAACTCTTCGTCGCTGGTGTACGGATAGATACCATCACGATTGCCCCGCATTGAAGCGTGGGTGATAGTAACCCAACGACTATCCGGGGCGCTCAGATTATGGCTAAAAGGCAGCGCCGCCAGGGCTGACACATCACCGTAAAGCTGCTGATAGGTCCAGTAGGAGCTGAGTTGAGACTCAAAGGCCGGGCCGCTACGAGGCGCATCCGGCCGGGCATGGTTGATGATGTAATCTTCGTGATTACCCCGAAGGGTTAGCCAGCCAGAAGTGGATACTTTATCCTGGACAAAGTTCAGGCACTCCAGTGGCCGGGGGCCACGATTGACAATATCGCCGGCCACAACCACATGGTCAGGCTGCCAGGCTTCGAGGTCGTTGCTAACCGCTTGCAAGGCGGTGAGATTGGCGTGGATATCAGCCAAAACTGCTATTTTCATAACTTTTGATAAACTTCTCTTTCTAGAACCCGTTCCGGCATAAGAAACCCGTGGGTCTCTCCTATTTTAACTCAAAGATAGCCGTGGTAGCGCGCAGATTCTTATCGAACCGGACCGGAATGCGGTGCGCTCCCTGCATATAGATTTGGGAAGCAATTTGAATCCGCTGCTTCTGGCAGAACTCGCCAAAGTCGCGCACGGTTAACGGGCGGGCACGGGGAGGAATATCCCAGGGTTGGGGCAGGTCGGCGGCGATGGGCATCCGCCCACTGAGCAGCAGCCCCAAACGGCAACGCCAATGACCATAATTGGGGAAGCTGATAATAGCCCTATTGCCCACCCGCAGCATCTCCCGAATAATGAAGGCAGGATCATTCAAATAGGGCAGCGTTTGGCTAAGGATAACCGTGTTGAAAGATTGGTCGGGGTAATCCCCCAGCCCCTCTTGCAAATTACCCTGGCGCACGCTCAAACCTTTACTCACGCAAGCCAAAACGCCTGCCTCCGATAACTCGACTCCCCGGCCTTTAATCTGACGGGTGTCAATCAGGTAGCGCAGCAAGATGCCATCACCGCAGCCCAGGTCTAGCACGCGTTCTTTGGGTTGAATGAGTTCAGCAATGGCCAGGAGATCAGCTCGTAGGGTGGTGACAGACGTTATGGTATTGTTCACAGTGATTACTTATCTGCTCCTGGAAATCAGAGGGCGAATAAGGTGCTCTTATTTATATTGAGAAGTCTATCACTGGCTCTGCTAGGGCCGTTTCTGGCAGGTGAATGTGATGCTCGTATACCACACGCTCTAGAAAATCGGCCAGTAGCCGGGTCATGGTCTCGACTTCGAGCAAGAAGGCATCGTGCCCCCAGGATGACTGCAAATTGCAATAGGTTACGTCGGCCCCAACCCCGGTCAGGGCGCTAACCAACTCTTTGGAGTGATAGGTTGGATAGAGCCAGTCAGAGGTAAAAGATACCACCAGGAAAGTGATATTGGCGCACCGAGCAAACGCATCCATTAGACTACCATATTCTTGACTCAAGTCAAAATAATCCATCGCTTTGGTGATATAAAGGTAGCTATTGGCATCAAAACGCTCGGTGAAGCGGTTGCCTTTGTAGCGCAGGTAGCCTTCGACGGCGAAATCGGTGTTGAAGTCGTAACCAAAATGCTCCCGTTCTTGCAGCCGCCGGCCAAATTTATGGTGCATCGACTCTTCACTCAAGTAGGTAATGTGGCCGATCATACGGGCTACAGCCAGGCCAGCATTGGGGCGTGATTGGTCATAGTAATCGCCGCCGTTCCAGTTGGGGTCTGCATAGATCGCCTGTCGTCCCACCTCGCTGAAAGCAATCAACATGGGAGAGTGGCGGGCGGTCGTCGCCAGAGGCAGGGCGGCCCGCACTCGCTCCGGATAGCTGACCGCCCACTGCAAAACCTGCATCCCGCCCATACTTCCCCCGGCGACGGCCAGTAATTTTTCGATGCCCAGGTAATCAATCAAGTGGCGCTGCGCCCGGACCATGTCGCCGATGGTCAACACCGGAAAACTCAACCCATAAGGTTCCCCCGTTTTAGGATCGATAGAGCTGGGACCGGTTGAACCCTGGCAGCCGCCAATAACGTTCGAGCAGATGACGAAAAATTTGTTAGTATCAAATGCCTTGCCCGGCCCGATACAATCATCCCACCAGCCCGGCTTGGCGCTATCAAGGGACCGATAGCCGGCAGCATGGGCATCACCGGATAGGGCATGCAGGATGAGAATAGCGTTGCTGTGGTCGGCATTGAGCCGGCCGTAGGTTTCGTAAGCCAGCGTAACCGGGCCAAGCGTTTCGCCACTGTCCAGGCGCATAGGCGTGTTCTGGGCAAAAGTGAAATGTTTCCGTTCAACCACACCAACCGAATGAGTCAAATCCATAGCCGTACCTCGATGAACTAATCAATTCTGTAACTACTCAGCCATCAACCCTAATGAGCCACATGACCGCTGACGGCAGAGAGCGCTTCGCCTCCCCTTGGGGGACCGCCGACCGCCATAATTCGCCCTGTACCCCGTCTTTTCGGCGGTCCCCCACGCCCTTCGGCGCACCCGAAGGGGTGAGGGGAGGCGAGGCGTTCTCAGCGGTCGACGGTCGGCGGTCACCAGGCCTGTTTGACGTGATGGCCGAGTAGTTACGCTTTCGCCAACGCCTGGTCCAAATCCCACAAAATGTCTTCAATGTTCTCGATGCCAATACTGAGGCGTATGAAGTCGGGGGTGACGCCGGCAATCGTCTGCTCGTCGGGGTTGAGCTGACTATGGGTGGTGCTGGCCGGGTGAATGGCCAGACTTTTGGCGTCGCCAACGTTGGCCAGATGGCTGAAGAGTTTCAGGTTGTTGATAAAGTTGCGCCCCGCTGCCAGGCCGCCCTCAATACCAAAGCCGAGGATCGCGCCCGTGCCTTGAGGTAGATACTTTTGAGCCGCCTTATAATCGGGGTGACTTTCCAGGCCCGGATAACTCACCCACTTGACCCTGGCATGACTTTCCAAAAATTCGGCCACGGCCTGCGCATTTTTAACGTGGCGTTCCATGCGCAAACTAAGCGTCTCCAATCCTTGCAGGAATAACCAGGAGTTTATGGGGGTCTGGCACGCGCCAATATCCCGCAGAATTTGCACCCTGGCTTTGACGATGAAGGCCGGCGCGCCCAGGCTGGCATAGACCAACCCGTGATAACTTTCATCCGGTTCGGTGAAATTGGGGAAACGGCCGCTGCCCACCCAATCGAAGTTGCCGCCGTCCACGATCATGCCGCCAATGGAGGTGCCGTGGCCGCCGATAAATTTGGTGGTTGAATGGATCACGATATTGGCGTCCCACTCAAAGGGCCGGCATAGATAAGGGGTGGCAAATGTATTATCAATCATCAAGGGAATCCGGTAGTCGCGGGCAATAGCCGCTACTTCGGCAAAAGGAAAGACGTTGATCCGAGGATTGCCCAATGTTTCGCCATAAATAATCTTGGTATTATCCCGAATCGCCTTACGGAAATTCTCCGGGTCGCCAGGGTCGACAAACGTCACCTCGATGCCGAGGCGAGGGAAGGTATAATTGAATTGATTGAACGTGCCGCCGTAAAGCGTTGAGGCCGAGACAATATGATCCCCCGCGCCGCACATCGTCAAAACGGCCATGGTCTGCGCCGCATGGCCCGAACTGGCCGCCAACGCGCCGACGCCTCCCTCCAAATCGGCCACCCGCTGTTCAAACACATCATTGGTGGGGTTCATAATACGGGTGTAAATATTGCCAGGCTCTTGCAAAGCAAACAGCCGGGCTGCATGTTCGGTATCTTTAAAAACATAGGACGTGGTTTGGTAGATGGGCACAGCCCGCGAACCCGTCGTTGGGTCCGGCTGCTGGCCCGCATGCAATTGTCGGGTGGTAAAGCCAAATTGATGTGTTTCAGCTTCATGGGTTGACATATAAGTTAATCTCCTGAGAAAATAAGTTGTAGGTTTCAGGTTAAAAGTTGAAGGTTGTGCTCTGGAAACCTTCAACTTTCAACCTTCAACTATTTTTATGAACACTCAAATTGAAAAATCTTCGCCGCGCCAGACGCCATGATCGGGTACATACGGTCCATGCACCACGACGTGACCGTTGGCCACGTGATAATGCTCCAACTGTTCGACCCGATCTATGAGCGCTACCAGGGTATCGCCAATAACATCGGGCAGCGCCCCATGTTCCAGGTCCGGCCTGGGCTTGGGCAGAAGCGGAGGCTTGCTGCGTTTGACGATTTCGCCCGGCACGCCGACCACTACGGAATCAGCCGGCACCGGCTTCACGACCACAGCATTAGCCCCAACCCGGCTGTTTTCACCCACCGTAATGGGGCCGAGAATTTTGGCCCCGGCCCCCACCACGACGCCATTGCCCAGGGTGGGATGGCGTTTGCCTTTTTGCCAACTGGTGCCGCCCAGGGTGACGCCATGATAAAGGGTCACGTCGGCTCCAACCTCGGCCGTTTCGCCGATCACTACTCCCATACCGTGATCGATAAAAAAGCGCGGGCCTAGAGTTGCACCGGGGTGAATTTCAATCCCGGTCACGCTGCGCATCATCTGCGAGAACCAACGGGCCAGCAGCTTGGCTCTATGCGTCCACAACCAATGCGACACCCGGTGGCCCCAGACAGCGTGCAACCCCGGATAACAGAGCAGCACCTCCAGGCTGTTTCGCGCCGCCGGGTCGCGATCAAAAACCGATTGAATATCGTCGCGGATGGTTTTGAACATCTTGTCATACCTCCTCCCTCCCCCTGGCCGGGGAAGGGGGTTAAAACTAATCCGCCAGGCCGGCAAACAGCGCCGTACTCAGGTAGCGTTCGCCGAAGGAAGGGATAATGATCACAATCAGCTTACCTTCATTCTCCGGCCGCCGGGCCACCTGGATGGCAGCCCAAGTGGCTGCTCCGGCAGAAATGCCCACCAGCAGACCCTCTTCGCGGGCCATTCGCCGGGCGGTTTCAAAAGCATCTTCATTTTTGACCCGGATGACCTCATCATAAATCTTGGTATTGAGCACTTCGGGCACAAACCCCGCCCCGATACCCTGGATGGGGTGCGGTCCTTTCTGCCCGCCCGATAACACCGGCGAAGCATCCGGCTCCACCGCAATGGTCTGAAAAGAGGGTTTGCGGGCCTTGATCACCTCACCCACGCCGGTGATAGTCCCGCCTGTACCAATTCCAGACACCACGAAGTCCACTTTACCGTCGGTATCCCGCCAGATTTCCTCGGCGGTGGTGCGGCGATGGATTTCGGGGTTGGCCGGGTTTTGGAACTGCTGGGGAATAAAGTAGCGTGAGTCGGCGGCGGCCATTTCTTCGGCCTTACGAATGGCCCCTGGCATACCCTCGCTGCCCGGCGTGAGGATCAATTCCGCCCCGTAAGCCCGCAGTAACATGCGGCGTTCTTTGCTCATCGTTTCAGGCATAATCAGGGTACACCTGTACCCCCGCGCCGCGCAGACAAAAGCCAGGGCAATGCCGGTGTTACCACTGGTCGGTTCCAGGATAATAGTATCCGGCTTAATCAGCCCGCCCTTTTCGGCCGCCTCGATCATGGCTACCCCAATCCGGTCTTTGACACTGTGGGCCGGATTGTAGAATTCCAGCTTGGCAACCACCTCGGCCACACAGCCCTGGGTTAACTTGCGGATACGAACCAGCGGTGTATTCCCAATCAATTCAGTCACGTCATTTGCAATCTTCATGGTTGTTTTACCTAACCCCCTTATATAAATTTAAATAAAAACAGCGTCACGGGTTGGGGCCGGTGGCGCTGTTGAGAAACAAATTGATCTTAGCCCACCCACCCATCGCTCAAGCGGAGGATGGTGGGCCTTTTTTTAACTGGCAAGCGTGTTCCCGCGCTGCGAGTGAGTCCACCACCTCCGCAACATACAGGAGCAACACATATAAAAAACAGAGTAGAAAGTTGATGACAACATCTCAAATTAACCGTTTGATTAGTATAGTCAACTTTCAGGCTGCTGTCAAAATTAGAACTACCTCCACTGGTCAGCGCCTTCCGGAAAGGCAGGATCTACTTTCCACCAGACCTTCGACAGGCCTGTTTTATCAAGCACAGCATGGTCGGTTAATAGGGCCTGGGGTGTATCGGCGAAAACTACCTGGCCGGCCTGTAAAACCACCACGTAGCTGGCCCAGTAACGGACGACGGATAGGTTATGGGTGGCCATCATAATCGTCTTGCCCTGGTCGTAGAAACGCTGCAAAATCTCAAACATGGTCAGCCGGACCCACGGGTCCAGGCTGGCCAGCGGTTCGTCGGCGACCAGCACTTCCGGCTCCATGGCCAAAACGCCGGCCAGGGCCACCCGTGCTTTTTCGCCGCAGCTAAGGGCGTGGGTGGGGCGCTCCAGCAGGCCGGTAAGCTCACACACCTCGGCCGCGGCCAACACCCGGCGGTGGACTTCGCCGGCAGCCAGGCCCAGGTTGAGCGGACCAAAACTGATATCCTGGGCGACACTGGCGCTAAAAAGCTGGTCATCCGGGTTTTGGAAAATCAGGCCGACATGCTGCCGCAGCCGTTTTAACGAAGTGCGGTCGTAGGCCAGCGGTTGGCCCTTAAAGAACACTGCCCCAGATTGGGGCCGGTACAGACCATTACAATGGAGGAAAAAGGTGGTCTTGCCCGCCCCGTTGCGGCCCACCACTGCAATTTTCTCACCTTCGGGCAGGGCTACACTGAAACCTTGCAGGGCATACCGTTCGTCGTGACCGGAGTATTTATAGTGGACGTCTTTGAATTCGAGGATAGGTTTCATACAATGATCCAGATCAAACATAAACTTGCCGCCGCCGCCAGACCAAGCCATCCAATCCTGCGGCCAGACCGGTAAGGCGAGGGCAATACCTGTAAATTACCCCCTTCGTAACCTCGCGACTCAAGGGCAATTTGCATCTGCCGGCTCCGTTGCAGGGCCTCGACAAAGAGGCGGCTGCCCAACAGGGCGGCGCTGTTCATCGCCCGCCAGTAAGAGGTGTTGTAACCCAGCCGGCTCTCTTGCGCCCGATACAGGGTATCCAGGCTCTCCAGCAGCACAAAAATAGAGCGATAGACAATCGTCATGAGGTCAATTAGCTCACCTGGGATACGCCAGCGACGCAGCAGTTCGATGATGTCCACCAGGGGAGTGGTTAGCGCCAGAAAATTCAACGCCGCCGCCGCACCCAGAGCACGTGTTACCAGGTTTAGGCCCCGGTACAGCGAAGCGGGAGAACTGGAAATCCAGATTGGGCCGACCGGCCAGGCCCACGTTGACATATGGCCGGGGTCGGTCAGGCTGAAACTGATCACTACCCCTACAATGGTCAGCATTAAGAAAGCGCCTTCAGCGCCTATTACTTTAGCAAAGGTACGGCCGGGGATGCCGGCGACATAGACCGCCAGCCCATACATCCAGCCGATAGCAGCCAGGCCCACCAACGGTTCATTCAAAATCAGGCCCAGTATCACCACGGTCAGGGCGAGGCCAACTTTGTAAACGGGGTCCACCTGCCGGATACGATTGTGGTAAGCATATTGGTCAATGAGGTGCACTAATCTTTCGGCTCCCGGTTAAATTTGGGCCGCTGGCTGGCCGTTTTTTGCGCCTTCTGCCCGGCCTTTTTTCCGGCCGTGCAGGTAGCCAAAGAAATAGCCAATCAAAACCCCGCCGGCGGTGGCTTGCAGGGCAAACAGGGCGCTTTCAGTTTCACCCCCCGGCGGTTCCCACCAGTTGGTGATCCAATTTGAGTCGTACTCAGGGGCAATCTCGGCGATGGCCTCGGAGCCGGCGCCGTCAGCGCCGCCGAATTCACTATCGTGAACGATAACGAGGGGGATTGCCATCAGCAGGATAATGACCACAATACCGGCAATGTATATCCCGACGTTGTACTTTTTGGGTTGGCCGGGGGCCTGGGTTGCCATGTTATACTCCTTCTAAACCAAGTTCTTGCAGTTCGGCCGCGGCGGTTGATTGCAGCGTGTTAAAGATTAGCACGGTCAGAATCCCTTCGGCCAGGGCCAGCGGAACCTGGGTCACGGCAAAGATAGCGGCAAAGGTCAACCACGAGCCGGCAAAGCCGCTCACCGGGTTGGGGAAGGCCAGGGCCAATTGGGTGGTGGTAATCACGTAGGTAAACATATCGGCCACAAAGGCGGTGAGAAACACACTCAACCAGGTGGGCGATTTACCTTTGAACGGCAGCCAGATGAGGTAATAGGCTACCAGCGGCCCCCCGATGGCCATACTCACGGCATTAGCCCCCAGGGTGGAAATTCCGCCGTGGGCCACCAACAACGCCTGGAAGATGAGGGCGATGGTGCCGAGGATGGCGGTCACGAACGGCCCAAACAGAATGGTACTTAACCCGGTGCCGGTGGGATGGCTGCTGGAGCCGGTCACGCTGGGGATTTTTAGGGCACTGAGCACAAAAATAAACCCGCCGGCCAACCCCAACAGGATACGATTGTGGGCTTTCTCGGCAATCACCTTACGAATGCGGCTGAAGCCGATGACCCAGAAGGGAATGGCCACTATCCACCAAAAAACGGCCCATCCCAGCGGCAGAAAACCTTCCATGATATGCATCTGGGGCGGCCTGGCCCAGACGGTTCGGACGCCGACCAACAGCAGGGCCAGCAGCAGCCAGCCGGCTCTGGGCAGCAGAGTTGATTTGTTGGTTGATTTCATAAATTCCTCCCTGAGGTATGAATGATTATATCAGGCCAGCACCACCACACCGGCCGGCGCGGCCTGCACCAGCGCGGCAATGTAGCCAGCGGCTAGCCGGCCGGCCTGTAATTCAGCATAAGCCCCATGCAAAATAGTTAGATCGTAGGCCTGGCGGGGCAGAAAATCCCGCCAATCCTCCAAGGTGGCTTGATTGATATCAAGCACGTCGAGAGACGGTAGTCCGCCCGGGAACCGCTCCAGCCAGCCGGTCCATAAATCCAGACTCTCCTGGGTCAGGCACAGGACACCCACCGACATGTTCCAGAGGGTATTGACCCAAACCAAGTTAGCCATATCGTTAAACGCAGGTGAGTTGCCCGGACGGGGCAGGGCCAGCATTTTTGCCGGCGGGGTTGGGACAGGTTGCGGTAAGGAACCATTTTTGAAGCTGGGCGAGGGCATAGGTTACTCCTTTCGTCGCTCGCAAAAGGTGAATAAAATCACGAACCCAGGCGAGGCGAGGGAGTAACCGCTAAACAAAAACCTCCTGGCTGAGCCAAGGAGGTGAGGACAGCCTGAAAGCCGGTCACCGCACCACACCTTTGACCGCGAAAGTTCGTGATGCTCAATATAGGCGGGCGGCCTGGCTCTACCCATTTACGATTTACGATTTTGGATTTACGATTGTAGGCTTTGGATTTATGATCGAGCTAAGGAGAGCTGCAACCACAAATCGTAAATCTAATCGTAAATCGTAAATCGTAAATCGTAAATCGATATTACAGTTGCGGGACAGCGCCGGACTTGCACCGGCTTCGCCGTTACCGCCCGTGCCATCCGGGGCAGCGGGCGCCTGTGTTGAGTCTTGCTATCAAGAGATGCATTATATAATATTAAGGAGGAAAAGCAAAATGGAATTGTAGGTAGGTACACCTGGCTCCACTTTCAAGCGGATCGATAACACTGGAATTTGGGAGAGAACGGTGGTATTATGGGGAGGCTGCGAATATAATATGGGGTTACCGCTGCTAAACGTTAGCTTGCCGATTACATCACTCTTGAGAACATAAACACTATGAACCACAGAATAAATGCAAAAACTGTTATGCTTGAGCATTCTCAAGCAAAAGTTGAACTTTACGGCAGATACCTGTCGATTTACTTAACATTTTGAGTCGAGTGCCATCGGTTGATAGGATTTATATTTTTGATTTACTTTGTGGCGAAGGTATTTACGAGAATGGGGCAGAAGGTAGCCCTTGCATTGCTTTAAATTCAATTAAAGAGCATTTCTTTGCAAATAATCAGACTTGCCCTCGAATTACCATCTGGTTCAACGATAACGGTTTATCACAGATTGATGAAGGAATCTACAAAGTTGAAAGGGTAGAAAAGCTGTGTAATAGTAAATTTATTCCGCCCAATGTGGATATAGAATATCATTGTGAGGATTTTGAAGTTATTTATCAAGACGCTTTGAAAAAAGTACAACCAAAACGAAACACCAAAGGATTATTTTTTATTGACCCGTATGGCTATAAAGCGGTTCAACCTCAGCATATCAGAAAAATCCTAGAAGGCGGAAACACGGAGGTTATTCTATTTCTGCCTGTGTCCCATATGTACAGGTTTGCCGAAACATCTGCCCAAACTACTTTTCCCGGCGGTGAACCTTTGCGAGATTTTTTGTTTGAGCTTTTTCAGTCTACAGACTTGAAATTTAACTCTGTATACGATT
Source organism: uncultured Caldilineaceae bacterium (assembly GCA_964622215.1). Lineage (GTDB taxonomy): Bacteria > Chloroflexota > Anaerolineae > 4572-78 > J111 > DSQQ01. The sequence continues at coordinate 533 of CAZUNT010000072.1, read as the reverse complement.
TCGTTAATCAAATGAAAGATAAGTTTAGAGGTTATCTCTCACAGCAAGGGATTTTTGTGGATACCTTTATACTGGAAAGAGACAAGCAAAATGTGTACTGCTTGTTTTTCTTTACAAGCCATATAAAGGGCTTTGAAAAGATGTTGGAAACCAAGTGGAAAATGGATACGGCTCAGGGTCGAGGCTTCACTTTGGAAAAAACTCTACCTTTGTTCGCTGGTATTGAGGGATCAAATTATCCGCAGAAACTAATGGATTTTATTTGTAAGGGCAAATATCGAACTAATGAAGACATCTACATCTTTGGATTATTGAATGGCTACTTGCCTACACATACTACCCAAGTTTTGAAAAAGTGGAAGAAAGAACAACCTCACTTTGAAGTTTTTCCGTTGGAAGGGGATAACAGTCCTGTCAGAGGATTTTACATAGACAGTAAACCTAAAAGGCTTGTGGGGATGAGATTTAATCGTTAGTTCCTATAGACTTTCAGAAAAAGATTTAGGATCTGGATAAGCCAGAGTAAAATTTGG
>CAZUNT010000071.1:0-31575 GCA_964622215.1 uncultured Caldilineaceae bacterium | reverse complement strand
ACTGCTGGCGCTGAATTTGACAAATTTTCCTTTAGCTTAAGTTGTCACGAATGGACTGGCTTATTCATTAATCATCGACAATTCACAATTCAGAATTCACAATTGATTTTCTATACCTCGGCTCCCCGTAAAGTTGCTCCTCCAGCTTTTTCCACTGCACCTTGGCCAGTGAACCGGGCCGGGCGAAGTTAAAGAATTCGGCCCGTTTGGCCAGGCCGGCGTAACTCAAGGTCGTTTGGGTCTCCCGTTTCAGGCGCACCAATACTTCCGGGGTGCACTGGCGCGGGCCAACCCTCATCTGCTTCAGCCAGGCGATAAAATCCTCTTCAGGAAAGATCAATTCCGCCGCAAAAATTTCAGCCCCAATCTCTATCGGCTCCCCGACATTGGAAGCGTCGCAGTAAGAGAGCGCCCGGCCTCGATCCGCCAGGTGATGTTTCAGTTCGTGAGCCATGGTGAAAATTAGTGGTTCCGGTGGAAGTTGTCCGGCCAGGACAACAGTTGGCCCCAACTCGTCGTCAAAATAGGCGCCGCGCAGCGACTTAAACTTGTAAGGCCACAGGTCAATCTGGAGGCCATAAGCCCGGTACAGGCGGCGCATATCAGACCGGAGCACCCGAGCCGTCTCCAGGTGGTGCTCCTGCCGGACCTGCCGGGCCAGGGCCTTCATCTGCTCATAATAAGCAAAACGACTCACTCCGCGACTTTCCTTTTTCTTCCGGCCCGTGACGGGGCTTGCCCGCCGTACAGGCTGCGGGCCTGGCGAAACTCGGCATAACGCCGTAATTCCTCCAGGTCTTCAGGCGCAAGTTGCTGGGCCGTGCGCAAGAGGGCAGTGATTTGGTCATTGGCCGGAGTTTCCTCAGGGGGAAAGAAAGTCAAGATGGAGACCCCAAAGAAACGGGCCAATTTTTCCAGGTCTTCCAGGGTGGGCCGGTAGGTGGCCGTCTCCCAGCGAGAGATAGTATTAGCGGCTACACCCAGAGCTTTGGCCAGCGCCTCCTGGGATAAGCCCTGCCCACTGGCGTAGTTCAGGCGCAAATCGCGGATTTGATGCCCCACATACTCAAACAAATTCATTCTATAAAAGCCCTTACTTTTTTAGGATAATAATTTCCTGATAATGTTGACAACTTACCGATCTTAAGCTATATTTACGGTAATTATACTGATTTGGGAAAATATTTCAACTTTAATAGGAGATATTGGTCACATGAAAATACAAATCAAACAGATCAAGGGGGATATAGTAGAGTTGGTCTTTAATCCCAGAGAAGTAGACCTACGGGTTGGGGAAAACTTGACCCTGCGCGAAAACGGCAGCGACCGGGGCTTGATTATCCAGGTTATTGAGTTTCGCACCGTGACTTATCCCTCCCTCCTCCAGGAGATGCTGCAACTGGTGGTTGAGGATTCGCTGCCGGGCCGGGCCCCTGAGCCAAAAGTAGTTGACCCGGATGGATTACCGGAGATGGGCAACCTCAAACTGGCGATTGCCAAAATCAGAAAGGTCGTTCAATGGTCAAGACAAATGGTCGTGGCGCACGCCGCCGGGAGCTAGACCTCAACGAGTGGGAACAGTGGGATGGCTGGATCCCAACCCGCGATGTCACCATCGAGCGCACCAGCGATGAAGAAGTTTTTGCCAATGCCACCCGCAACCTGGGGCATCAACTCCAGTTAGGTCACACGCTGACCGGCCAGCCTTTTTTCGTCGAGGGGCAGGACATGGAAAAGGTGAATGTCGTCACCGGAGTAAAAGGCAGCGGTAAGAGCCATCTCTCCAAGGTGATTTTGATGCAGCTCATCGCCCATGGCGCGCCGTGTATTGTCTTCGACATCAACCGGGAATATATCCATCTGCCTAAAGTTGAGGTTGACCCGGAGACGGGGCAGACGACCCAACGCGGCATCATCCACCTTGAAGCCGGGGGCAATTTTCGCCTGGGGGTACGGCAGTTTGGCCTGCCGCCGTTGATGACCCTGTTGCAGCGCTTCGGCTTGCCGGAGGTGTCGGCGTTGTACTTTGAAAACCGACTGACCCGGCTGTGGGCCGAGGCTGAAAATATGGAACGGGAGCATGGCCAAGCGCCCTATGTGGGGCTCCAGCAGCTTATCCAGATGGCCGAGGCCAACGAGTTTGGCGGCGGTTCTAATGCCCTGGTCGTCAATCAGGCTATTCGTTCCCGGCTGGAGGCGGTCAAAAACACCCATATCTTTGCCCGCACGGTCCAGGAAGCGGCCTCACTGGGCGAAACGTACCGCCTGATCCGCCACGGGGGCGCGATGATTATCGATATTTCCGGCCTTTCTAACCTGGCCCGCGAGGGTTTTGTCCAGGCCATTATCGAACTGGTCAAAGACCTGTGCTTGTGGGAGATCGAGCACGGCCGCCACCGTTTCCCCTTCATTTTTTTCGAGGAAGCCCACCTTTATGTGTCCCGCCAGAGTATTGACTACATCGTTACCCGCGCCCGGCACCTGGGGATCACCAGCTTTTTTGTGACCAATATGATCCATGGCCTGGACGAGACTATTCTGCGCCAGGCCGATAACCTGTTCCTGCTGCGTATCCCCTTTGACGACGACGTCCGCCACGTCTCGCGGGGAGCCGCCACCGATTACGAGACCATGAGCGCCTTTGTGAGTCGCCTGCGCCAGCATCACGCCCTGGTGATCGGCAATGTCACCGGCCAATATCCGCTGATTTTCCGGGTTGACCCGCTCAAGGGGATTAATACAGCCGGGGAGACACGTTACTTCTTTCGGACGGAGGAATGAAGAGAGTAATCAGTAATCAGTAGTCAGTAATCAGTACGGCGGTCTGCCGTCAGCCGTCGGCGGTCGTATTTACAGGAGAGATAAGCTGTGAAAAAATTACGTCGAGCCGCGGAGTATGCGGTAGAATGGCTCCAGGAAGAGCACAAAAGCGAAAAAGAGTATATTAAGCCATCGTCGCTGGCTAAGGGTTGTTTGCTCTATGTCGCCTTTGAATTGTTAGGCAAACCCAAGCCGCCCGCCGACGCGCGGGTGGGGCGTATCTTATCGGTGGGGACCGACAGCCACCGCCGTTTGCAGCGCGGCATGAGCCGCACCTGCCTGGCTCAGGAGGTTTTTTTTGAAGTGCCGGAGTATCGCCTCCACGGCTTTTGTGATGGTATTCTTTACATTGCGCCGGACAAAAAGGTGGATGAAGCGACGGTTGGTTTCTGGGTGTTGGAATATAAAACAACCGCCGCCGGTGAGTTCGACAAGCTCAAGGCCGCCAAAATCCCCAAGGAAGAACACGTGCGCCAGGCTCAAATTTATCTGTGGGGACTGGCTGAATATTATCAAAACACGCTGCCCCTGAAAGGAGCGATTATCTATTACGAAAACCGGGACACGCTCGACCACCTCGCTTATGAAGTCTACCCTGACCCGGCGATGATGGTGGATCTGTTGGCCAGGATCAAACGGATGCTGGAGGGTCTGGAGCAGGGCCGGCTGCCGGAAGATGACGCCCTGCCACCCGACCACTGGGCCCACGGCTACTGCGCTTACCTGGATATCTGCGAGGTTGGACAGCGAGCCATGGAGTGGCAGAGGGCACAGCCGAAAGAATTGCCGGATAAGGTCCTGGCCGACGTGATCGCCAAGCGGATTGTGGCTAAAAAGGGGGCAGAGAAAATGACCTCGAAGAAGAAACCGGCCGGACAGCGTTCTTTATTGGATTTAGCCGAGGAGTTGAACTGGTAATCTCCGGTTCAAAGATAACTTTACAGCAAAGGTTTTTTGTCATTATTCGTATAATTAAAAGATTGGTTATTGGATTTGTAAAATGGAGGGTGTTCTGATGCTAAAACCCAATCTTTTTATTACCAGGCTCGCGTTTGGCGTTTTATGCCTGCCACTCGTCGTGTTATTGGCGGCTTTCCTCTGGACCTCTGTCATTCCAGCCGTTGCCCTGGCTCAAGAAGACCAGGGGCAAGCTTATGTTGTTCAGGCCAATGATACCCTATGGAAAATCGCCGAAAAATACCTGGGCGACGGCAACCGCTTCGACCAGATTATAGCGGCTACCAACGCCAAACACACCACCGACCCCAGCTTCGCTTTGCTTCAAGACGCCAATCTTCTCGTTTCAGGAGCCAAGCTGTGGATCCCGGCGGCCGGCCAGTTACCTGTGGTGACTCAACCTGCCCCCAACGTCGTCGCTCCGGTGACACAAGCTGCCCCAACAACCGGTCCGGCCGGCCACATTGCCTTTAGCTTCTGGAACAACGCCCCTAATCGTTGCACTTATGAAATTAACCTCATTGACGTGCCCGCCTGCCTGAAGGATGGAGCCTCCTGCCAGGCCAACCGGCGGGTCTTCACATTCAACAATGTCAGCGAACCGGCCCTGTCGCCCGATGGAACCCGGCTGGCCTTCCGGGGGTGGGGTGAGCCAGCCAGCGAGGACAGCCCTTATATTGACTGCGCCGAGCCTATCTTCGCCCGCTACCTGGCCAATACTACCCTGGACGGCACGGAACTGCGCGGAACCGGCGGCTTTTGGGAAGACTCCCACCCCGACTGGTCGCCCGACGGCAAGCGGCTGTTGTTCGACACCGGGCGCAACGGCGACGACATCATTCGCGTTATGCTCATCAATGCCGATGGCTCCGGCGAGGAAGATTTGCGTATCGCCGGGCAGCAGCCCTCCTGGGCGCCCGACAACGACCGTTTTGTCTTTCGCGGCTGTGACCTGACCGGCAACCGCTGCGGCCTGTGGTTGGCCAGAGCTATTCCGGCCAAACCCTGGGAGACCGGCTTCAATCTGCTAGGTCCGGTGATCGAGGAACCTGCCGCTGCCCATCCCGATTGGTCGCCGGTGAGCGAGCAGATTGTCTACCAAAGCACGACCGGCGGCAGTTGGGATTTGTACGTGATTAATGCCGATGGCTCCGGCAAACGGCAACTGACCACCGATCCTGCTGTCGAGGGACTGCCTTCCTGGTCGCCTGATGGGCAGTGGATTGCCTACGTTTCCGATGCGGGTGGCAGTTGGGGTATCTGGCTCATCCGCGCCGACGGCAGCGAACGCCGCCAACTTTTTACCTACGACGGCGGTATCTACAGCCTGCCCGAAGCCGGTGACCCCTATGGCACGCGGGATTGGCTGAACGAGCAGATCTCTTGGTCAAGATAATTGTGAATTGTGAACTTTGAATTGTGAATGGTTGAAGGTTTGCCTATCTCGTTAACGATTAACGATTGACCATTCACAATTCACAATTTTCTTCTGTCTTTGCTCTCCGGCGCACTCGCCATTATAATGGCTCTTCATGAGCCTCAGACGGAAACGGAGTTTTCTTTTTTGGTTGGCCCTCCTGGCTGTTTTTCTGTTTGGCCTGGATCGGTTTGTCGCCCAACGAACCGGCGAGCAGGTGGACGGCCTCATCATCAATGAGTTCCTGGTTGTCAATACCCAGGGCTTGACCGATGCCGACGGTGACTTTTCCGACTGGATTGAAATTTACAATCGCGGTAGCCAGGCCGTCAACCTGTCCGGCTGGTCGCTAACGGATGACCCTCAGCAGCCGCAAAAGTGGACTTTCCCCAACATCAGTCTGGGCAGCGGGCAATATTTAGTTGTTTTCGCCTCCGGCAAAGACCGCCAGGGCAGCGAAACCGGCGCGGAACTGCATACTAACTTCAAACTCAACCGTGATGGCGAATATCTGGGCCTTTACAACGTGTTGGAAGGCCGGCTGATGGATGCCCTGACGCCCCACTATCCAGAACAATTCCCTGATATTTCTTATGGCCGCATCGGCCCGGATTTGACTTTCAACTATTTGGCCCACCCCACCCCCGGCGAGCCAAATGATGACACCCTGGCCTGGGGCGGGACTGTCTCTCCGGTCAATTTCAGTGTGACCCGAGGATTTTACGACCGGCCCTTTACGGTCGAATTGACCACCGATATGCCCCAGGCCGTTATTCGCTACACTACCGACGGCAGTACGCCGTCCGACAGCTATGGCACGGTTTATACCGGCCCGGTGCCGGTCAACCGGACGACCTTATTGCAGGCTGCCGCTTTCAGGCCGAATTTTCGCCCTTCGCCGATCGCTGCCCAGACCTATATTTTTCTTGATGAAGTGATACACCAACCTGCTGATCCGCCCGGTTTCCCCGGTACCTGGGGAAAACACACCCTCGATTTTGCCGGTTACAATAAAGACTCGCCGGTGCAGGCCGATTATGAAATGGACCCCCGCATCGTCGACGACCCGCGTTATGGACCTCTCCTGAAAGAGGGGCTTCAATCCATCCCCACCTTATCCATTGTCGCCAGCCTGCCCAGTTTTCAAATCTATGCCAATCCCCGCATGAAAGGCGCAAACTGGGAACGGCCTGTCTCTGTCGAATTTTTTGATCCAAATAACGGCAATCAAGGTTTTCAAAGCAAGGCCGGGATTCGTATCCAGGGCGGGGCAGGTCGCTGGGAGTTTATGCCCAAACACTCTTTTCGCCTTTTCTTTCGAGATACTTATGGCGTACCCAAACTTAAGTACGTTTTGTTTCCTGATTCGCCGGTAGATACGTTTGACAGCTTAATTTTGCGAGCAGGTTCGGATCGCGGCTTTGCCGGCCATCCCGACGGTGGGGATCAACACCAGGCCACCTACATCCACGACGAGTGGCTGCGCACCTCGCAAATTGCTATGTCGGGTGTGGGCGTGCATGGTTTATTTGTGCATCTCTATGTCAACGGTTTATATTGGGGATTGTACAACTTGGTCGAACGTCCCGATGACTCTTTCTTATCCTCTTACTTTGGAGGGGATAAAAAGGATTGGTACGTGGTCAACCACAGCGGTTCCCTTAGCGGTTCGAGTGACCGGTTCAAAGAGCTGCTGGAGCTGGCCGAAGCTCATGATCTGGCCGAACCGGAGCAGTACAAACAAGCCCAATCATATCTTGATATGTCCGGGTTTTGCGATTACCTGATTTTAGAATGGTATGCGGGCAACACCGACTGGCCCCAAAATAACTGGTACGCCGGCGTGCAGAATCCAGAGGGACAGGTCCGATATCTGGCCTGGGATGGCGAGATGACCTGGGTGGAAGGGGCTAAGGTCCATTTGGGCCAGACCAACGCCGTAGGGTTAACCAATACCATCAAACCTCTCTTTGAGGCGCTGGCGCAAAATTCCGATTTCAAAATGATGTTGGCCGATCGATCGTACAAGCATCTGTTCAACGACGGCGCCCTAACCGACGCCAACGCCCAGGCGCGGTGGCTGCACCTGAGCGAGGAGATTGAGTTAGCTATTGTAGCCGAGTCGGCCCGGTGGGGAGATGTGCGCTATGAGAATCCGATTACGCTCGACGATTGGCGCCAGGCCCGTGATGGGGTGCTGGCGCAAATGCAGGGGAATGGGGCCAGATTAATTGCCCAAATGCGTGAATTGGATTACTATCCAAAGGTTGACCCGCCAACCTTCAACCGGCAGGGCGGCCAAGTTGAGAGAGGGTTTACGGTATTAATGACCCCACCCCCTGTTACCGGGGAGGGTGAGAATTTTACCATTTACTACACGACCGACGGCTCCGACCCCCGCCAACCGGCGACCGGAGAGGTGGCTCCGGCGGCTACGGTCTACACCGGCCCACTGACGCTGACCGGCACAACTCATATCAAGGCCAGGCTGTTAGGGGCTAACTTTTCGACAGGCTCAGGACAGAGCTGGAGCGCCTTAAACGAAACTGTCTTCAAAGTGGTGGAGCAGAAAAGTAGGGTGGCGGTTACCGAAATTATGTATAATCCGCTAGGCGGAAATGATTACGAATTCGTCGAGTTGATGAACCTCGGCGACAGCGAATTGAGCCTGGCCGGAATGTATTTTGACGAGGGGATTACTTACACCTTCCCCCCTGGCGCTGCTCCTCTTGCTCCCGGTGAGCGTATGGTTCTGGCTCGAAATGCCGAGGTGTTTGCCGAGAGGTACCCCGGCGTGCCCCTTGCGGGTGTTTTTCTGGGTAAACTGGCTAACCAGGGTGAAAAAATTACTCTGCGTGATTCGGCCGGTGAGACGCTGATATCAATCGACTACGACGACGAGAACGGTTGGCCGCTCAGCCCCGATGGGCATGGCGACTCGCTGGTGATGGTTGAGCCTGAAGCTGACCCGGTTAACCCCCACAATTGGCGAGCCAGCGTCAACCTGTACGGCTCGCCGGGTAAAGATGAGCCTAAATTGTAATGTTTCCGCTTAGAATCAGGCATCCGGATCGCTTTGAACTTAAATATTTACTGAGTCACGACCAGTATCGGGCGATGGCGGCCGAGTTGAAGAACTACATGCTGCTCGACCAACGGGGTGATGCCTATGGGCGTTACCTGATTACCAGCCTTTATTTTGATACGGTTGACTACAGAGCCTACTGGGACAAAGTGGAAGGGCACCGTTTTCGACGCAAAGTGCGCGTCCGGGTTTATGGCCGGGAGCGGGTTACGCCCGACACGCTCTGCTTTGCCGAAATCAAACAGCGCATCAACAAGACTCTGCAAAAAAAGCGAGCGTTTTTACCTTATGCTACCGCTATGGCTTTGTGTGAGGCCGGTGAGCCGGTTGTGGGCGAGTCGGAAGCAGATCAGGCCGTGATTGACGAGATTCTTTATTTGCGCCAGACCTTACAGTTACAGCCGGCCTGTGTGGTCAGCTACCACCGCCTAGCCTTTGAGGGCAGCGAGCATGAACCGGGCCTGCGCGTCACCTTCGACAGTGAACTCAAAGGCCGGGTGCATGATTTGAGCTTGTTGTCACTGGGTTACGCCGAAAATCAATATTTTTTCCCGCCAGATCAGTATGTTTTGGAGGTCAAAGCCAACAATCGCGTCCCGCATTGGTTAACCCAGTTGATTGGTAATCATCGCTGTACGCTCCGCCGGGTCAGCAAATATTGCACGGCCCTGGAGCAAGCCAAGTTGAATTTGGGCCGCCAGCGGATAAGTTACTGATACCTCTCATTTATTGAAAGAAGACAAATTATGGATTTTCAGACCTTCTTCTCATCGTTTTTCCAACAAGATACCACCGATGTCTTTAATGTGGCCGACGTGGTTTTTGTGATCGTCTTAAGTTTTCTCCTGTCGTTGACGATTGCCTGGGTTTACCAGCTCACCTATAAAGGGGTGTCGTACACTCAATCGTATGTCCACACCCTCATTATGATGAGCATGATTGTGTCCATCATCATGCTGATAATCGGCTCAAACATTGCCCGGGCCTTCACTTTGGTGGGAGCGTTATCTATCGTTCGTTTTCGGAACGCCGTCAAGGATACCCGTGACGTTGGCTACATCTTTTTTGCTATGGCTACGGGGATGGCCTGCGGCACGCGCTTTTATCTGCTGGCCATTATTGCTACACTGGTGATTGCCTTTATCCTGTGGGGCATGTCGACCCTGAACCTCTTTGCCAGAGAGGTGCGCGAGCAAATTCTCAAAATTCGCCTGCCCGGCGACATACGTTATGAGACCTTATTTGAGCGGGTCTTTGTCAAGTATCTGACCCGTTTTGAGTTGATCGCCGTCGAAACGGTCCAGGCCGGCACGCTCAACGAGCTAATCTATGGTATTGAATTGAAGAAGCAGTCTGAGGCCCAAAACCTCATAAACGAGTTGCGCCAGTTGAACGACAACAACAAAGTGGCCCTCATCACCGGCTACCACGAGGTTGATTTATAGCCTCTTTAACGTAGCTTTAACCATCCCCACCTAAAATAGCGGTCAACCCCACCAGTATGGCCAATCGCCAGTTTGGCCGGATTGCCTATGGCCACCATCCTTATGGTTATATCGCCGGCCCGGAAACGGTCAAAAGCTTGACCCGGAACGACGTAGAGAAGTTTTATCAGACCTTCTGGAAACCCAACAACACCCTGCTGGTTATCGTGGGGGACATCACTGCCGAGGAAGCACGCGCCCAGGCGGAGCGGGTTTGGGGCGACTGGGAAGCGGGCGATGTGCCGGACTTCCTGGACTACCCCAAGGCCAAATTGGGCGACACCTCCGCCATTTACCTGGTCGACCGGCCCAACTCCGAGCAGGCGACTCTCCAAATTGGCAACCGGGCCATCAATGCCCGCAACCCGGACCGGTACGCGCTCGATATGGTTAACACGGTGCTGGGAGGTGGCTCCTCCTCGCGCCTCTACACTAACCTGCGCGAAGACAAGGGCTACACCTACGGCATCTCCAGCCGCTTTGGCCGGCCCAACGATATCAGCACCTTCCGCGTGGTGAGCGATGTGAACTAGGAGCACGCCGCCGCCGCCAAATACATCAACTCGGCCCAACCCATAATCGTCGTGGTGGGCAATGCCGAGGTGGTCAAACCGCAGTTGGAGAAGATTGGCCGGGTGGTGGTAGTGGATAACGAGGGGAAAGTGATGGAGGAGTAATACCACTTGTGGTTCCAAAGGCCATAATTAACCGTAGAGTACGCTGAGATCGCAGAGATTTTTCTGACCTGAGTTTGGGATAAGGATTTGGCTCACGGACGAACACGGATAAACACCGCTTAAAGCAAATTATTAATCAAAATCTGGAGGTTAGTAGGAGAGCGTATCGTTTTTTGAATCACTGAAACACTGAATTTTGATGATTTCACTGAAAAATGTGATATTCGTTAAGATGTCAAATTCTGAAAAAAATTGCCTTTTCAGTGACATCAGCCCCTTCAGCGCCTCAGTGATTCGACTTGTCACCTATTCTATTTAGTCAAATTGAGGGGGTATACACTGTTTAAAGCCTTTTCCTCTTCACGGGTATAGGTTTTGGTGATATAATTCACATCAGGTCACTCGGCCAAATTTAACCATTACCGGAGTGGTTATGCCTCGTATATGCACTTCGGGCTGGTTGCACTGGAACCAACTTATTTGGGAGGAACAACCATGCAACTTCATGTTTTTGTGGTGATGCCATTTGGCGTCCGCGCAGGCATTTTGACTACTACACCGGGATCAATGTCGTATCCTTAGTGAAACTGCTTGACTACTTGAAGAATGTAATGGGCGAGGAGTCGGTTGATTCCGGTGTGGACGACTTGGAAGACTTAACCGCAATAGTGCGGGTCGCGGTTCGGAATGCGCTCGGTCGGGCCGAGCGCGACGGCAAACAGGATATCTGGGCGCGAGCCACTCTTGGAGAATTGGAATTGGTAGCGGGCGATGCTGCAAAAGCACACAAGCACTACCGCGCTGCGGCAAACGCACCCGAAACGACTTACTTCAACCTCAACTCGATGCTGGATCAAATCTACCTCTTCGAGAGTCTGGGTTTCCGCCCGGAGGCCGTTGCTGGACTGAAGCAAATTCTCGAACAGCGGCGTAGTATTCTTGAAAAGAGAATTGGCGGATTGAAGAAGTCCGGGCTGCGTTTCAAGAAGGTGGTGGTTGCCAGCGGCCATATGATTGATCGGCCAGGCCGGGCCGAGGAGCGTTTTCCACCGCGTAAAGAGGCCGCAGTACGTGAACGTATCGCTAAACAGCTTGATCTTTGGGGTATTGGCGCGGGCGACCTGGCTATTTGCGGCGGGGCGCGAGGTGCGGATATTCTCTTCGCCGAACTCTGCGTGGATCGTGGCGCTGAGGTATGGATATTCCTTGCCCTGCCCACGAGTGAATTCCTGGAAAAATCTGTGCGCTTGCCGGATAGCAATTGGGAGCAACGCTTTTTTGCTCTGCAAGACCACCAGAATGTGAAGGTGTGCCGGCAAGATGAGCGGCTGGAGTCGCCTCCAAAAGGCGTCTCCGTCTTTGCCCGCAACAACCTGTGGATGATCAACACAGCGCGAGTGGAGGTCAATCATCCGAAAAACTTATATGCTGTGCTGGTGTGGGATGAGAAGCCGACGGGAGATGGACCGGGTGGCACCTCTGACTTTGCGACCCGCATCAAGCAGCTAGGTGGTCACCTGGCCATCATTAATCCGACAAAACTCTAATGTTTGCCCTGATAAAGGAGATAAGAGCATGTCTATCATGGATAAGAAAGATAAGCAAGGACCGCGCAAACTCCTGGCACTCGACGGCGGCGGCATCCGAGGCATCATTGCCCTCGAAGTGCTAGCCGAATTACAAAGCCAGTTGCAAGGACATTTCGGACTCGATAGCAATTTTGTACTGGCCGATTACTTCGATTACATCGCCGGCACGAGTACGGGCGCCATTATTGCGACCTGCCTGTCATTGGGCATGCGGGTTGACGAGATTCGCAGTTTCTACCTCAAGAGTGGGCCGGTGATGTTTGACAAAACAAATTGGCTCAATCGGTCCCGCTATAAATTCCGCGCGCAAAACCTCGCCCAGATGCTCCAGGAGGTCATTGCGCAAAAGAGTGGCGAGCCACAAGCAACCTTGGGCAGTCAAGCACTTCGAACCTATCTATTGCTCATCTTGCGCAATGCGACGACCGATTCCCCGTGGCCCCTCTCCAACAATCCTGAGGCCAAGTATAATGATAGCGCCCGATCCGATTGCAACTTGAACCTGCCGCTGTGGCAACTGGTACGGGCGAGCACGGCTGCTCCAACCTATTTCCCTCCCGAAACGATCACCATCGGAACCCATAAATTCACCTTTGTAGATGGCGGGGTGACGATGTACAACAATCCGGCTTTTCAACTTTTCTTGATGGCGACGCTTAAGCCGTACAAACTCGAATGGCTAGCCGGTGAAGATAAGATGCTGCTTGTCTCAATCGGTACAGGCACAGCAGCCGATGCCAATGTGAATCTCGCCTCTGATCAGATGAACATTCTTTATAACGCGCGTTCTATTCCTTCGGCCTTGATGTTTGCGGCCTCGAACGAGCAAGACTTTTTGTGTCGCGTATTTGGCAAATGTTTGCATGGCGCCAAACTGGATAGAGAAGTGGGGGACATGAAGGGAGCCAACGGGCAAGGGCCGGTCAGCCCGAAGCTCTTTACCTACCTACGCTACAACGCTGACCTGACGCGAGAAGGTCTCGACGCTCTGGGTCTGTTACCCATCGATCCCCGCAGTGTACAGCAATTAGACTCCGTTGACTACATCCTCGAGTTACAGGAAATCGGGCGTGCAGTCGCTAAAGGAATTAATATCGCTCACTTCGCAGGTTTTCCAATTTAGGGTAGTTGAGGATTTTGTTGGGGAGATAACGATTGTTGCTGTTTAAGCTGCCGTATCAAAAAAATGATATATCCTACGGCCATGAGCGTCGGCACGCCGGCCAGGATCAGGGCGATTTGTTGGGGACTCTGGCCCCAACTGTCTTTGGCCCAGCCGGCCCACAACGTCGAGGCTGAGGCCGCCAGGGTCATAGCCGCCAAATCGAAGGCAAAAACGCGCCCCAGATATTTATCCGGCACACTCATCTGAATGAGGGCCGAGGAGTAAACCCAACCGGTGCCGGAACCAATCGTTCTGACAAAAGTAGCCAGGAGCAAGAAAGGTAGGGTGGCGGTAAAGCCGATCATAGTATAACCCAGGGCCATGCCGACGTAACAAAGTAAAATTGTCCAGTACATAGACCTGGGATTGTCCCCCGTGAGATGGCGAGCGACCAACGGCCCTAAACCGGTACTTAGCCCGGTGGCAAAGTAAATTAAGCCCAGGGTCCCGGAGCCGTCGGTTCCAATAGGGAAGATTTCTTTGGCAAAAGCCACCTCTACGATAGAAATACCACCGAAGGCCAGGGCCATTGACGCTTTGATCAGCGCCACTATCAGAATCCCTGGCTGCTGCTCCAGGTAGCGCAAACCGGCCACAAAGTCACTCCAACCGGCGTCGTTTGGCCGGACTGAACCCAACTCGGTTGAACCCAGGCCAGCATCCATCCGGCTGATAAACCAGGCCGACAGTATAAAGCTGGCCGAGTCGATCAGAAAAGCCGCGGTAATGCCAAAAAGAGCGGTCGCCAGGCCGCCCAGCGCTGCTCCTACCGCCAGCATGGTGCTCCAGGTGGTACCATCCAGAGCATTAGCCGTAACCAGGTCTTTACGAGGGACCACGCGGGGGATCAGGGCCGCCCGCGTTGGTTCAAAAAAGGCGCTGATGCTCAGTTGCAGCACGGTCAAAACGTAAAGCAGCCAGACGTGCTGCTCGGTGCGAACCAGGAGAAAGTTGAGCACGACGATAGCCCGCAGCAAATCGCTGGCAATCAAGATTTTGCGCCGGTCAAAGCGGTCGGCGACCACACCGACCAGAGGACTGAGTACAAACGGCGGCAGCAGGCGGGCCAGGAATAAACCGCCAATCGCCAGCCCGGAACCGGACAAATTAGCCACCAGGGCCGCCGAAGCAATCAAATTAAACCAATCACCAAGTTGGCTAATTATCTGGCTGAACCAAAGACGGCGGTAATTGGGATTGGAACGAATCAGGATAACGTAACTGTCAATCAAGGGAAAGTGCATATCAGTATTTTCCCCCCTCGTCCGCGACATTGTAACACAAGTTGTCGCCTATCGCCTCATCCAATTGGTGGATTTTGCCAAACAAAAAGGACAGGTTCTTCACCTGCCCTTTTGGACAGAACTGGTAATTCCGTAAAATTTCGGGTTTTTCACTTCTTTGCTATCTTCTTACTTAAGGAGCGGAGTCAACCGCAATCGCCCCGGCCACGGTCGGCATCAGGCCCTCCGGCCACTTGGTCTGTTGATCGAACTTGGCCTCGCCCAGGCCGGCTCCGCGTAAAGTGACCTGGCTTAAGTTGGCCCCGCACAGGTTGGCCTCGTGCAAATCGGCCCGGCCCAAATCGGCTCCTACCAAGTTAGCTTGGCTCAAGTCGGCTTCGCGCAAAATGGCGCTCCGTAAATCAGTCCCGCTTAAGTTGGCGCCACTCAAATTGGCCCGGCTCAAATCAGCTCCCCGCAGAATAACTCCGCTGAGGTTGGCTCCGTTCAAACAGGCCTCATTCAGCTTGGCCTGGTTCAGGTTGGCTGCACCCAATAAATCCGTTTTAGCCAGGATAGCCCGGCTGAGATTGGCTCGAATGAGAGTCGCCTGGTTCAGGTTAGCCCCGGTTAAATTAGCCTGGCTCAGATTGGCCCCTTCCAGATTGACCCGTTCCATACTGGCGCTCCGCAAATCGGCCTCACTGAGGTTGGCGGATCCGCTGAAATCGGCTTCGGTCAGGTCGGCTCCCGTCAGGTTAGCCTGGCTCAGGTTTACATCGAGGAGAAAAGCATCTGCCAGGGAAACTTTGTTTAGATTGGCCTGGCTGAGATTGGCGCCACTCAAATTGGCCCCCCGCAAGTCGGCTTCGCTCAGGTCAATCCCGTGCAGGTCATACTCCTGTAGATTAATGTAACCTATTACCTTAAGATGATCTTCAATTTGTTTGCGAGTCAACTCAGGCACAGTTATTTCCTTCTCTGAAAATACTACAATTTGGTCAAAATTTCCGGCCCATGCTCGGTGATGGCGATACTATGCTCAAATTGAGCAGAAAGGGAACCATCAACTGTGACCACGGTCCAGCCATCATCTAAAATCCGCCACTCGGGTCTACCGGCATTAATCATCGGCTCGATGGTGAAAACCATCCCAGGCCGCAGCCGGGGGCCATGTTGCGGCTCGCGCACGTGTGATACCGAGGGGGATTCGTGTAGCATTTTGCCCAGGCCGTGCCCGCCCCACTCCCGTACCACCGACACGCCCTGGGAATCGGCGTAATCTTGAATGGCTGCGCCGATGTCGTGGAGAAAATTGAGCGATTGGGCAGCGGCAATACCCCGGCGTAAACATTCCTGGGTTACGTCGAGCAGGCGCTGCACTTCCGGCGAGATGGCCCCGACCGCATAAGTTACGCAGGCATCGCCACACCAATCGTGGTATTTCAGGCCGATATCAATGCCGACGATGTCGCCATCGTGCAAAACTCGATCATCAGGTAAGCCATGACAAATCTCGTCATTGATTGAAGCGCAGATAACCCCAGGGAAAGGGGGATGCTTGGGAGGGTTGCCCCGATAGCCCTTATACAAGGGTTGGGCTTTCTGTTGAGCCAGAAAGAGTTCGACCTTTCGATCTAGCTCCCGCAGGGTCACTCCTGGTTTGATTTGGTCAGCCAGTAAAGCAAATGCTTCGGCCACGATACGCCCGGAGTCCCGCATTTGCTTGATGGCCCGGGGATTTTTGAGAAGAATACTCATGGTAAATAATCTTTTTCCTTTTTGGTCGTCAGAAGGGTTGACATAGCCTTTATTGTAGCATATCCGCTGCCGGCTGACAATCAATCCTTTCGGGGACCAGTAGTTCAGAATGACAAATAGGGCAGATGACGATAAAATAGACAGATGAAAAATAAAGCCGTTTTCAAATATATAACAGCCCTGCTCTTATTCGGTTCAAATGGGATCGTAGCCAGTTATATTTCATTGAGCAGCTACGAAATTGTATTTACCAGGACATTGATCGGCGCCCTGTTTCTGGTGTTGATATTTATCTCGTCCCAACAGAAAGCACGGTTTTGGAGCAATAAACCCCACTTCCTATACCTAGTAATTTCCGGCGCAGCCATGGGGGCCAGTTGGGTGTTTCTATTTGAGACCTACGCCCAAATTGGCGTCAGTATAGCCACGTTGGCCTATTATTGCGGCCCGGTGATAGTCATGATCCTTGCGCCGATGATATTCAAAGAGAAAATTACAGCGGCCAAACTCCTGGGGTTTCTGGCTGTGGTGGTGGGTATGTTTTGTGTGAATGGCCAGGCCCTATTACAGGGCCGTGTATCTTGGGGCTTAGCCTTTGGGATATTATCGGCCTTTGCCTACGCTTTTATGGTGATCTTTAACAAAAAGGCCGCCAGCCTGACGGGCCTTGAAAACCCGATGTGGCAACTGATCACCAGTTTTATCACCGTAGCGGTTTTTCTCGGCCTGAAGCAGGGATTTTCTATTTCCCTTGCGCCGGGAAATTTGCTACCCATTCTGCTCTTGGGCCTGGTCAACACCGGGATTGGCTGCTATTTTTACTTTTCTTCTATTGGCGACCTGCCGGTACAAACGGTGGCTATCCTGGGTTATCTGGAACCGCTTTCGGCGTTGTTCTTTTCGGCTACATTCCTGGGAGAATCCCTCAGCTTTTTACAGCTAGTCGGGGCGGTTTTGATTCTGGGGGGCGCAGCCTTTGGTGAATTGTTTCTGGCGAAACAATTTCACGGCAAGCCGAAATTGGGTTCACTTTAGCCCGCGCCTATCAAGGGCTGGGGTATGGGACAGAAGCGGTCAGCCGGTTGCTGGCGGGCAAGGCAAGTTATACTCATTTTAATTGGCAGGTAAACACAAGAATGCTCATACTCGCCTTAATCCCGGCTTACAATGAGGAAGCCCATATCGGGGACGTAGTAACCGGCGCTCTGGCTCACCTGCCGGTGTTGGTGGTGGATGACGGCTCGGCGGACGAGACCGCCCGGCGCGCCGAAGCCGCCGGGGCGGCTGTTTTGCGCCAACTTCCTAACCAGGGGAAAGGCGCCGCCCTGAAGGCCGGCTTTCGTTGGGCCATCGAGGAGGGCTATGAGGCCGTTATCACCCTGGACGCCGATGGCCAACATGATCCCGCCGAATTACCCTCGTTTTTGCAGGCTTACCAGGCCGGCCGCGCCGACCTGATCATTGGAGCGCGGGATTTCAGCCAGATGCCGCCCATCCGCCGCCTGGCTAATACCCTGGGGCGCTGGCTCTTTTCCTGGGCCATCGGCCGGCCGGTGCGCGATAATCAATCGGGCTACCGTTTAATCAGCCGCCGCCTCCTGAAGGCAATGCTGGTCAGTGCTGAGCAAGGTTTTCAGTTTGAAGTGGAGATGATCGTCGTTTGTGTGCAGTGCGGCTTTCGCCTGGCATGGACGCCTATCCGCACCATTTATGCCGGCGAGAGCAGCCACATTAACCCCTGGCAGCATACGGTCGAATTTATGCGTTTGGTCTGGCAAACCCGGCGGAGAATCCAGCAGGCTAACGTAAAGGTGGAATAGAATTTTGGACTATATTTCCAAAATAAAGACAGAGCCGGTTGGCTCATTAGCTTCTACAGAAATGCGCCCCCCATGCGCCATGACCACCATTTTGCAAAAAGCCAGGCCCAACCCCACTTGGCGAATCCCTGATTGTTTCATCGCTACAATTTCAAACTTGTCAAAGATACCCTCTCGATGCTCTGGGGGGATACCAGGCCCTTCATCTAACACTTTAAGGCGAAAATGGAATGCCGGAACGGGTGATGGTGAGCATTCGGCCAGGTATTCGACCTGGACGGTAACTTTGCTCTCGGCCGGCGAGAATTTTAGGGCATTCGTAATTAAATTATCGAGCGCCCTTTGAAATAGGTTGGCATCAAGAAATACTTCCCGGGATTCTGCCGGTAATTCAAGGATAAGCCTGACCCTTTTCGATTGGGCGATAGTTTCGTGGCTTTTACCGACCTGTTTTATTAACTGGTTCAGCGTAATTATGGAACGGGTTAGAATGAGCCGGTTTTCCTCCATTTTAGCCAAAAGCAGCATGTCATTTAGATATGAGTTCAAACGGTGAGCATGCGTATGAATTTTTTCTACATCTTCCAGGCAATCGGGAACGGTGTTGCTTTTTAGCAGCAACAATTCACTAAAGCCGAGAATCGCCGTCAGCGGGCTTCTCATATCGTGGACAATCATCCGAGCCAAATCTTCTCTTAAACATAAAGCTACCTGAAGTTCATCATATTGTTTTTTGATGCTCAGCATTGAGCGCACCCGCGCCCGCAGCTCCACATCATTCACCGGCTTGTGCAAAAAGTCATTCGCTCCAGCCTCAAAACCACGCTTGAGTTCCTCTTCACCCTCCAGGGCCGTGACCAAAATGATGGGAATATGCTGCCAGCGTTCATCTGTTTTAAGGCGCCGGCACAGTTCAAACCCATCCATATCGGGCATCAGCACGTCAAGCAGGATAACATCCGGGTTTATGGCCGGCAGGCGAGCCAGCACTTCTGACCCATTTGTGGCAAAAGCCAACTCATAACCTTCTCGAGCAAATAAAGCCACGAGGATACTGCGGGCCACAGGATCGTCGTCTACAATCAGAACGGTACTTTTTTGCTTCACCTTACTTGTACTCCTGGTTCCAGGTAGGGGGTACTTATTGTATATTTCTATTCTACTGAAATTTGGGAAAAATCGCTATTGTACTTTTTGGGGGTATTTACGCGCCTTCGGTTATTATACCCCAGGAGTTTTGTGTAACACTCCTGGGGTCTTTCGCTACGAAGAAAAAGCGTGCCGCCAGGCGAAGGTGCGGCGATAGCCGTAATCGGTGCTGAAACTGCCAAAAAACTTGGCCGGCATGCGGCGGATTGGGTGGCGGCCGAGCGCCCGCAGACCGCGCTGAGCAATACGGACGGGATGGTAAATAGTGCGGCAGATGCGGTCATACTCCCGCTCAAACTCCTCAACGGTCATCTGGCGGGGATAATAAGTGACATGGGCCGTGTCGTAATAACGCCAGTTTTTGCCGGGGATCAGCCGGTTTTCTCGGATGAGTTGCTCTCGGAAGGGTGTGCCGGGATAAGGGGTCAGGATGGTGGCGCTCATACTGTCCAGGCCGGACTGCTTGGCGAATTCCCAGGTATCCCACATCACCTGGGGCGTATCGGCGTCAAAACCAAAGACGAACAACCCGACCACGCCGAGACCCTGGGCGTGAATGGCGTCAATGGCTTCTTGATACTGCTGCATCATGCCCTTACTTTTGCCGCCCAACTCCCGCCGATTCTCCGGGTTGACCGACTCGAAGCCAATAAAAAACTTGTCCAGGTGCGCCCGTTTAGCCAGTTTGAGCAGCTCTGGATACTTGGCCACCATCATCTCGGCCTGGGTTGTCCAGCCGCGCAGGGGCAATTTTTCCAGGGCCAGGAATAGTTTTTCGCTATACCCCGGGTCAATGGCAAAGGCCAGGCCAAAGTTGTCGTCGGTCAGGAAGAAACGGTCAATCTGGCGGCGCTCGATCTCTTCGACAATCTCCTCAACCGGGCGGAAGCGCATCTTTTGCCCGCTGACCCGGATGGCCGTACAGAAGGAACAGTTGCGCGGGCAGCCCCGGGTAATCTCCAGGAGGGGCGTCCAATAGCGCCGCCGTTCGTCCATTTGCTTGATCACCCGGTCGGTTAGGGTAGCCACGCCGGTCAGGTCGGCCCACTCGGTATCGTTGTAATGGGGTTTCAGGGTATCATTTTGAAAATCTTTGATGATTTGCGGCCAAGTGTAGTAGGCTTCACCGGTCACAACCACATCGGCCCAACGCATGACGTCTTCGGGCATCAAGGTGGCATGCGCGCCGCCGACAACGACCGTTTGTACGCCCGCCTGGTGAGCAATCCGGGCATAACGTTCGGCCGTTTCAATAGCCAGGGTTTTAGAGGTAATACCGACCAGGTCATGCTTGCCCAGGGTGCGAATTTTGTTATCCAGGTATTCCCAATTTTCGTCCCAAATTTCCACCTCAATATCGTTGGGCGCCAGGGAAGCCAGGCGCATCAAGGTGTAGGGCACAGCCGTGGCTTTGCCAAAAATTCGGCCTTCCCGGCCCGGGTGAATTAAAATGATTTTGCGGATTTCCAAATTTCCAACCTTCCAGCCTTCCAAATTTTTCCAGAGTCTAGCACAGGATAAACGGAGTGTCAATAGAGGTAAATTAGGCAGGTACAGGTTTCAATTAATCCACCCTACCCAGTTTGTGGAGGGTAAATCTTAGCCGGAAAACGGCTTTAACATAATTAACCCCCCGCTTCAAATACCCCCAGACATCTGTGGCCGTTTTGCTCTCGCCGGCTTCGCGGGGAATACACAGGTAGGGCAACTCATGGATGGTAAAACCTGCTTTTTTGGCCCGGTAGAGCAGGTCGATGCAGTACTCGCCGTAGTCGCCGCGCAGGTCAATCTTATCAAAAACTTCGCGGCGGCCCAAAATAAAGCCGCTGGTGTAATCCTTGATGGACCCATCCAACACCAACCCGGCCCACAGGTTGATGAGGCGGGAGAAAGTCCGCCCGGTGAAAGAGTGAGCCACATCGCCGCCGCCCGGCACGTAGCGCGAGCCAACGGCCATCCCGGCGCCCTGGCCTAAGGCGTTGGCCAGGTCTGGCCACTGTTCGGGCGGCATGCTCAGGTCGCAGTCCATCCAGCCGATCCAGCGGCCTCGGGCCTCGTGAATGCCCCGGCTGATGGCGCTGGTCAGCCCTTTTTCAGCGGTCCGGTGGATGAGCCGCACCCGGCCATCAGTTTTGGCCTTCTCCGCGACCAGTTGCCAGGTTCCGTCCGGCGAGTTGTCGTCTACGACCACAATTTCGACTCCGCCGGGGTAGTCGCCCAGCGCGTCCAGGGTGCGATTAATCAATAGTTCGATGTTGCCGGCTTCGTTATAGGTGGGTAGGATAATTGAGATTTGGGGAGATGATTGATTCATTATGATTTTTAGATCTGTTCAAGATGTTCTTGCATAGCCGCTACTCAAGGCTTTCAGCCGCCTGTCGTAAGGCCAAAAATGCCTCCTTCAAGGGCTGACTGACTGCACTTTCCGGTTCGGCAAGCACAAGTCCTTGATATGCTTCCAGAAACTCCAATCGTAAGCGGTGAAACAGATGTAAAAAATGGCGTAAAAAGCTAAGACAATCCAAAACAGCAATTTCGACCCCCCCCATTTCATCATACAGACTCGCTGCATAGTCTTTTACTTCAAGATCAATAACATCGGTCGTGATAAAGATATAGTTATCAATCTGCGCGCCGCTTTGGTTTATTTTATAGAGGGCATGGTTTATATCATCTTTTGTAACCCGTTTTGCTTTCATTTCGTAACTGGTTACTACGGCATCATCATCAATGAGGGTGATTTCTAAATCACCTAATGCTCCGGTTTGTTTATCGGCGGCATTGTGACTTTGTAAGGGTAAAACCCGTTCGCCAAGACGGTTCTCAGCGGCTTTGTAAGCTGCAGCGACAATCAAAACAGGCAAGCGGCTTGATTTAGGGCTACTTAAATGTTGCTGAATGAGGGTTACGATTGCCTCAGAGGATAGGGGAGTAGCATCTTTTACTGTTTTCAGTTGGGCCAGCAGGGTTTGCATTCTTAAACGTTGTTCGTTTCTAACAACGATCAAGCAGCGTATGGCTTCGGCTAACATATCCTCAGCCGACACCTTGCCCTCATGGACATCGGTTAGTAACTGTAAAACAGTTTGGTAAAGTTTGGGTGGACGACCAACTAGGTTGAGGTCCGGGGTTAAAGTTGCGTTTCGATTCCTAAGAGCTGGCGTTAAAAATGCTGTTGTAGGGTTACACGGTAATTGGTATTTATCGATAAAGGTTGTTATGTACAACTCATCGTAGGTTCTGCCCGAAAAAGCGTTATCATCTCCAATTTCTGTGTAGGGCTTACGGATATCTACCTCTGGCCGATGGATTTTAGCCAGTAAACACGCCATCAACAATCTAACCCCGGCTCGATTTTGTAAATTTCTGCAAACGTACTCAACGTTTTCAACAATAGAGGTATCTTCGATAAACGAGATATTAATATTTTCTACAGTTCTTTGATAAGCTAAATCAAGGATTCCTGAAGGACTTGCCATTCTATTTTGCTTCCACTCCTGTATTTATCAAGATTGGAGATTTCATAATTTACCCAAAGAACCTCGGTGCGTGGTTGCTTAACGGAGTGGACTAATTTGGTTGGCCCCTCAATTGCTTGCCAGTCGCCATAAAGTTCGTCCATCAAATCGCACTGATAACTTGATAGAGCCACTTTTCCTTTTGCCTTGTGTAGAACACTAGCCAGTTCTCGGTGTTCATCGTCGGTCATCTCATACTTGTATGCGTTACTGTCGCCGCGAGAGTCGTGTGGATACGGGGGATCACAATAAAAGAGTGTTTCTTCACTATCATATCTTCCGATAACGTTGATAGCTGTGTCGTGCTCTATCTGAACCCTTAAAAGCCTTTGGGCAATCTCAGGTAAATCTTCTACACTGCCTAGCCAACGGGATACAGCCCCGGCCATCCCCGCTCGACTGGTTAAGCGGCAGTGCGCCCAACGCCCCGAACTGGCCCGCTGGGCGAGACCGGTTCGCACTTGCCGCGCCCTGATATAAAAACGCCTCGCTCTCTCTAAATCAGATAGCGCCTCGGTTGGCTCTGAAATGGCTTTCTCAAATTCTTCACGGGAGAAAGGGGTTAAGCCGATAGCCTCAATTAATACCTCTTTTTGTTCGCGCAGAACGCGAAAAAAATTAACAACTTCTCCATCTAAATCATTATAGGTTTCTATGGGGGATGGTTCGCGGTTGATTAAGATAGCTGCTGAACCGGCAAATGGTTCACAAAAATGTTCTGTTTTAGGCAACAGTGGCAGGAGCCAATCAAGATGGCTGAATTTACCACCGTACCAACCAAACGCTATTAACTTAGCCATAATTTATTTTGTGTTCCTTGTAGAGAGTTATTGGGCTAACGAGCGAGACAGAATAAATATAGTTCTAAAAAACAATTTTAGCAAGGAACATTTGTTTTGTGCCTGGAGTAGAAAAACTAACAAGATAATGTGATGGGCTAATCAGGCAAGTCGCCAGTACGCAGTAGGTGTCCAAGTTGCTTGGGCTGATACAACCGATGCCGCCAGATGAACCAGAGGGCAGCCAACAACCCGCCCAGTTCCCAACTCCATAGCTCAGGCCGGCGGGTGAAAGCGTACCAGTAAGCCAGTTTGATGTCTTCCTGCTCGCTGCCGGATTTACCCCAGACATGAAAACGCCAGCCGCGAAAAGGCCAATACCAGGTGTCGGAGAAAAACCAGAGCCGGTCCAGCAGGGCGTGACCGTTAAAGGCCAGTGCGTAAGGCCACCAGGGCGGTTTTTTCCAGGCAACTATCCCCAGCAGAGTTGCATGCGCCAACAAGGTGTGAGCAAATAACACTGCTGACTTGTAACGCCGGTAAAAGTAAAGAGTGGCCAGCGGTTTGTCGATCAGATCAGGCCCAACGGCAGCCAGGGCCAGCAGGCGATAGTCAGCCCGGCGGAGGGCGGGAAGATGGGTCTTCAGGACATCATAGGCAGCTAAGGTGTAGCTGATGTGGCTGGGAGGCAACATTCAGATTTTTTAATCCTTTTCATCCAAATCGTTCAGCAGGTCGCCCAACTCCCGTTCCCAGACTTCGTCGAGCGGAATGAAGGGAGTTTCCATTGATACATTCCCCCATTCAATCACAGGTCTCAGCCGTTCACTTGTGCGTATGGCCGCAGTGACATAAAATCCAGGGGTTAGGGTAAGTGTCAAGTGTTGGGCAGCATAGGTGAATATTAGATTTATGTCTTATATTGTACACGTTACGCACGCAAAACGCGCATCACGTTTTACGCATCACATTTTGCCTCGCCTCGACGCCGGCCTGCTCCTGGCTGCGCTGCTTACTCTATTTATCATCCAAAACCTGCTGCAAACTGGTCTGCCGACCCTGGCCGATTTGCCCATTCATCTATACCGGACTCTGGAGTACGGGCATGCCTGGGCTGCTGGCGTTATCGTGCCGCGCTGGGCCTCCAATCTGGCTTACGGTTACGGTTATCCCTTATTTGTTTTTGCGCCACCGCTGCCCTATTGGCTAGGGTTGGCTTTTTACGCTCTTGGCTTCTCATTGGAGACAGCGTTCAAAATATTGATTATCCTCACAATTTTACTTTATGCAATTGGCATGTATCTCCTTGCCCGCGATTTGCTCCGCAGCGTTGAGGCGGGCTTGGTGGCGGCGACCGCCTATGTCTTTGCCCCGTTTGCTCTACGCGAGGCGTTGTTATACGGGGGCAACGTGCCCCAGTTTTTAGCCATCGGCCTTTTTCCCTGGACTCTGTGGGCTATGGTCCGGGCGGCTCAAGCCCACTCTTGGATTTGGACTGTATTGGCTGCTTGCTTTTACGCGGGCGTCTTGCTCAGCCATCTTTTCCAGGCCCTCATTTTTACCCCTGTGGTGGGGGTCTTTGGCCTCATCTTGCTGATATTGCCGGTAGTCAGAGTTCAGAGTTCAGAGTTCAGAAGTCAGAAGTCAGAGTTCAGAAGTCAGAAGTCAGAGTTCAGAAGTCAGAGTTCAGAGTTCAGAGTTCAGAAGTCAGAGTTCAGAAGTCAGAGTTCAGAGTTCAGAAGTCAGGAGCCAGGAATTGATAGTCAACAACCGGCAGATAAATCCACATCTATCTCATCTTCCGTTCACAATTCATTATTCACAATTCATTATTCACAATTCTTCCCCCTTGTCCCTATTCCTCTCGGCCTCCTTCTGGCCGCTTTTTTCTGGCTTCCTGCTTTCACCGAGCGTGTTTTCACCCGCGCCCAGACCGACATCTACCTGGCGAAAAGCCCCTTTTATGTGCGTTATCCCTATTGGACTGAACTGGTGGCCTGGATTTTACCCCTCGACGCTCGCGCCGCCAACCCCTACGTCCCATTGACCCTGGGGGTGGTTACATTAGCCTTAGCTGTGCTGGGGTTCCTCTTAGTAATTAAAGAGTGGAGCTTGGTAATTAAAGCAAAATCATTTCCTGACCAAAGAGCGCAACATTCTCCCTCACCCCTCACCCCTCACCCTTCTCCCCCTGTCTACCGTCTACTGTCTGCCGTCTACATCTTTTTCTTCGCCCTCGTCGCCATCCTGGCCGTTTTTTTGGCCCTACCTATGTCCCGGCCCGTCTGGGAAACGATTACCATCTTGCAGGTAGCCGAGTTTCCCTGGCGTATGCTGGGCCTGGTCAATTTGGGTTTGGCTTTTCTGGCCGGAGCTGCGGTGTTGTGGTCACCATCCCGGCTGCGTTGGCCGGTGGCAATAACCTGTTTGTGTTTACAAATTGTCGCCGTAGCCCCCTATCTTTATCCCGTCACGGCTTTTACCCGGTACGGCCAGATAACTATCGCCAATCAGGTTGATTATGAACGCCGCTCCCAATCCATCGGCACGACAACTCTGGGTGAATATCTGCCCCAGACTGTCCATCGCCCCCCTACCACTTCGCCATTGGTGAAATCATTTTTGGCCGGACAATACCCGGAACGACTGGATCGTAGCAGTTTGCCCGCGCAAGCCAAAGTCAGGCTGGTGGAACAAACGGCGGTTACTCACGTTTACCAACTTGATAGTCCAACCGGCTTTACTCTCCGCTTTTTCCAATTCGATTATCCCGGCTGGCAGGCCCAACTCAATGGTCAACCGACCCCGATCAAACCTGAACCTGAAACCGGCCTGATTCTGATCGATATTCCCGCCGGCCAACATACCTTAACTCTCCGCTTTGGCGAAACCCCCGGACGCATCTTGGCTCTGGCGTTGACAGGTCTAACTATAGGAGGTTTAATCTTTGCCGGTATCTGGCGGCGGTTAGGTTTAAAGGCTGAAACACTTGGGGAGAAAGCTAATCGCTCCCCTGCTCCCCTGCCCCTCCGCTCCCCTGCTCTTTTGCTTGGGATGTTGTTTATCATCATGGCTGCTTTCTGGCTCAAACCCCTCCTCCGGCCGGTGTTTACCATCGACTCTCCTCCGAGTCAGGCCCTACCGGCTCTGTATAAAACCGAGGTCAATTTCGCCAATGGTATCCAACTTATTGGCTACGATTTGGATAAAAAGATCGTTCAGCCGGGGAAACGGCTTCAGGCAGTGCTTTATTGGCAAACCACTGTTGCCCCGATTAAGGCCAATCTCCAGCCCTTTGTCCACATAGACCGCCTGGACAACTTCGCCACGGTTGCCGGTAGCGCCAATTACACTCCCGGCGACACCACCACCGAAAGCGTTCTGCCCACCTTTCACTGGGATACTGCCCGTTATGTGCGCGATGAGCATGACCTGATCGTGCCGCCAGAGACGCCGCCTTTTGCCTACGCCGTGCGGATTGGCCTGATTGACCCCGACCGGCAAAGCCGCTTGGTCCCCCTGGCCGATGGCAGCGGGGATACGGCCCAATTAACTGTTGTCAATGTGGCTCCAGATTACGGGCAGACGCCCCAATTGGCCGAACCGTTAGCAGTTTCTTTCGATGCTGGGAACACCTCCATTCATTTGACCGGCTTTCAACTGGATTCGGTTATGCCGGAGCAGCTCCATTTCCGGCTGACTTGGCAAGCCGAGAAGACGCCTTCAACCGATTACACCGTTTTTGCCCAATTGCTTGATTGGGAGAATAATCTGGTTGCCGGTTATGACCGGCCTCCCCTCGACGGCGCTTACCCAACCTCAACCTGGCTGCCCGGTCAAGTCGTCATTGACCCCCGATTTATTCCCCTGGACAACGTGCCCGCTGGTGAGTATCGGCTCGTCGTGGGACTCTATGATCCTACAGCCCAGCAGCGCCTGCGTACTGCTGCCGGCACTGATTTTGTTGAATTAACAAAACTAACATTGGATCAACCGTAAACCGTGAATTCTTACCCTAAAGCTCAGATTCAAGACCCCCCCCTCCCCACCCCAACCCCTATCCCCCCTCACCTGATTATGGCCTTTTGCTGGCTTTGCTTTTGCCGCTTTTTGCCGTGCTGCCGTTGCTGACTCACGTGGGTTTGCCCAATACCGCCGACGGCCCGGCTCACCTGATGCGTCAGGTTGAACTCGACCAGGCCTGGCAGGAGGGTAATCTTTATCCGCGTTGGGGAACCGACCTGGCTTTTGGGTACGGGATGCCTATTTTTAGTTACGCCCCACCGGCTCTGTACCAGTTGACCCAGTTCTTCCACCTGTTCGGCCTGCCTCTGGACGAGTCGATGAAGGCGGTTATTGTATTGGATTTCTTGCTCTACAGCCTGGGTATGTTCTTGTTCGCCCGCCGGGTGTTTGGCCCCTACCCGGCCCTGGTGGCCGCGGCGCTGTATGTTTATGCTCCCTACCGCCTGCGAGAAGCCTATATCCAGGGCAACTACGGTCAATTCACCGGCCTGGCCTTTTATCCATTCATCTGCTGGGCTTTTTATGGCCTCATCACCACCGGCCAGACTCGTTATCTCGTTGCGGCGGCTTTTTCATTGGCCGGACTGCTCTTCAGTCATAATATTAGTTTTATGATTTTCAGCCCTCTTCTGGTCACTTACCTCTTATTTTTACTGACGCTCACTGTTTACGAGGCAAAGCAAAAACTCAAAATTAAATCACCCCCCATCCCTCATCTTTCCGTTGTCCTCCCTCGTCTCTGGCAAATAGCCGCTGCCGGACTCCTCGGCCTGGGCCTGGCAGCTATTTTTTGGCTGCCTGCTTTTGGCGAGCGTCATGAAATCCAATTGGAAGGTATTACTCGTGGCTTTTTCGATTTCCGCGAGAATTTTATTTCTCCCCAGGAGTTTTTCGCTCCGCCCCTCCCCCTCGACCTATCCGCTATCAATCCCGAATTACCCCTCAGTCTCGGCCTTCCCCAGGTGATTGGAGCAGCGACCGGCCTGATGGTTTTACTCCTACTAGGTATCAAGGTTATACTCCGGCGACCCGCTTCCCCGGCTCAAATCGATCCACCTGCCGCCCAACCAGGGAAAATCTTAGCCACCACACCCTCTACCGTCTACTTTGCCCTTTTCTTCGGTTTCTATGCCTTCCTGGCTTTACCTCAAGCCGAGCCAATCTGGGAAGCGATGCCGCTCCTGGAACTGGCCGAATTTCCCTGGCGTATGCTCGGTCCGGCGATTTTCTGCGCCAGCTTTTTGGGAGCCTTTGGATTTACGATTTGCGACATCATACCCTTTGGGTATTTGCGGTTTGCGATTTTTGGCCGACAAGGATCGATTCACCTTTCTAATTTCTTATTTCTACTTTTTCTTTTTCTCCCCATTGCCCTCAACCTTTACTATCTCTACCCTTCGCAGTTTATTGTTTGGGATACACCGACCCCGGCAGATGCTTTTGCCTACGAAGTCACCTCTGGGGCCATTGGAACGACCAGCACCGGCGAATTTTTGCCCCGTTACGCCCAACAGCGGCCTCAGCCGGATACCCTCTGGCCTGATTATGAGACCGGCCGGCCTCCCCAAAAAATTGACCCGGTCTCGCTCCCTCCCGGCACTACGGTCGAGACCCTCTATCACCGCTCCGAGTCCGACAGCTTTTTTATCAAAACTTCTCAAACATTTACGGCTACTCTTCGGACTCTGTACTGGCCGGGTTGGCAGGTTTACCTTGACGACCAGCCGGTTCCTTTTACTGTCGCTCCTAAGACCGGCCTTATCCAAACCGTCGTTCCGGCCGGCCAACATACCCTCACCTTACAACTCGAGTCCACTCCTCTCCGTACCACCGGCCTGTGGCTGACAACCCTGGCCTTTAGTCTCCTGGTTGTAATAATTGGCGTAACTCTTAAAAAACGTTTCACCCTTCGGCACCCCCCAAGCTGTTTCACTCACCCCCCCTCACCCATTACATTTCCCTTCTTTGCCTTCACCGCCATCCTGCTCATCGCCTTTTACCTTTTCTCCCGCCCCCTGGCCCCTTTCTTTACTTTGCAATCCGATCCCAACCGGCCCTGGCCCGCCGACCAGATTTTGCAGGTTGATTTTGGTCAAAAGGTAGCTCAAAACCCCCTCATTCGATTAGTGGGCATGGACGAGATGCCTTCAGCTATCGAACTGGCTAATCCCAGGTGGACCGACCTCACCGCCACCGTCTATTGGCGAGCATGGTCGGATTTGGAAACTAACTACTCGGTTTTTCTCCACCTCGATGCGCCCAACGGCCAAACCTTCGCTACTGTTGACGAAGCTCACCCGGAAAATATCCCTACCCGCAACTGGCCGCCGGGTTTATATTTGCGCAATCCTCTCCACTTAAAAATCCCGCCCAACCTGCCGCCCATTCGTTACGATGTGACCGTAGGTTTGTATGACCCCCAGAGCGGTGAACGTCTCGCCATCCTGCCCGGCGAAGCGACCGCTTTCAAGCTTGGCTCGATTTGGTTAAGCCAGTCCCAGCCTCGCCTGCCTCAAACCCCACTGGCTCACTTTGGCCCACACATCACCCTCTGGCGAGCTGACTACCCCGCCGAGGATAACAGTTCGTTGGCGCTTTACTGGCAGGCCGCCCAACCGCTTGACCGGAATGATATCATTTTCGTCCACCTGCTTGACGTCAAGGGCAATCTGCTGGCTCAGGCGGATGGCGTTCCTTACGCCGGCCTTTACCCCTTGACCAACTGGCAGCCCGGTCAGGTTATCGTCGACTCGCGCCCCGTCGCCTCGTTTGTGCCAAACCCCGCCGACCTGGCCGCCATTGCCATCGGTATCTACGATCCCGCGACAGGTGAGCGTTTACCTGCCACTGCTGCCGGCGGCCAACCTTTACCTGATAATAGTTTTATCCTGCGGGTGAAACCGTGAATCCATCCTATACGCCCAGGAGTCAAGTTTCCCGACCTCTGGCCTGCCCTGCGACTAAAGGGAGTGACGAATGCGTCTCCGGCCCCCGGTCTGGCTTCCTCATCCTCATAACCTACACCTTACTTACGCTTATTCTGACTTATCCCCTCATCTTCAACCTGGGTACTGCCGTTCCCAACGACATCGGCGACCCGCTGCTCAATACCTGGATTTTGGCCTGGGATAGTCACGCCCTGCTGACCGATCCGCTTAACCTGTTCAATGCGAACATTTTTTATCCCTTACCCAACACCCTGGCTTACTCGGAGCACCTGTTCAGTACTGCGCTCCTGGCTTTACCCGTTCAATTGATCTCCGCCGAACCCATTGCCGCCTACAATTTTAGTTTACTGGCAACCTTTCCTCTGGCCGCCTTCGGGATGTATCTTCTCACCCTCCGCTGGACTCGGCAGCGCTGCGCTGCGTTTATGGCCGGCTTGATTTTTGCTTTTGCTCCCTATCGTTTCGCCGCTATTGCTCATCTTCAATTGCTTACCTTTCAGTGGCTGCCGTTTGTTTTGCTGTATCTTGATAAAATCCTTGATAGAAGGCAACTGACCTCATCTCGACCGCAGACCACAGACTGCAGACCGCTCATTTTAGCAATCTTCCTAATCTTACAACTGCTCACCTCGTGGTACCTGGCTCTTTATACCCTGGTGATTACCGGTATCTACTTGTTAACCCGGCTAGTTGCCAAACAACTCAATAAACCGGCGATCAACTCATCACCCTGGCTTCTTCTCATTTCTACATGTCTAATTGCTTTCGTTCTCATCCTGCCGCTCGCCTGGCCCTATCTCTCCTTGCTCGGCAATCTGCGGGCCGCCCGGCCCCTCTCCCTGGCTCTTTCCCTGGCCGCTGCTCCTACAGACTTCCTGGCTGCTGCACCGTTCAACCGGCTCTTCGGCCCCCTGACCGAGATATTCCGCGCCCGTTCCGGCTTCACCGAAGAGAACACCCTTTTCAGTGGTTTTGTCGCCCCCTTATTAGCCCTGGTTTCAGTTATAACCATCGTCTTACGCCTCTTCAGATGGGTTAGACCAAACGAAAGGCACGCCAGCGACACGCCAAACGTATCACCCCCTACTCCCCGCTTTGCGTCCCTACTCCCTACTCCTTACTCCTTACTCCCTACTCCCTACTCCTTACTCCCTACT
>CAZUNT010000070.1:31176-31612 GCA_964622215.1 uncultured Caldilineaceae bacterium | reverse complement strand
CTGGTGGTCTTCACATCTGTCGTAGTGCCCCGAAGAGCATTCTGTCTTTTTAATCCCGACCCAGGCCCCCACGGCTACCCCGACGGCCACGTCGTCGTAGTGCCCCGAAGAGCATTCTGTCTTTTTAATCGGCAGTGTTTTCCGGCGAAAATTGGGTTAGGGGGGTATGTCGTAGTGCCCCGAAGAGCATTCTGTCTTTTTAATCTGGTCGTTCTCATCCTGATTATTATCTTAATCATGTGGCTGTCGGGTCGTAGTGCCCCGAAGAGCATTCTGTCTTTTTAATCTAGGTTTAACGATGAGGCGGTGCGCCAACTTCAACTCTCGACGAAGTTAGAAGTCGTAGTGCCCCGAAGAGCATTCTGTCTTTTTAATCCAAGACCAGTAACGTTGTGTCCTGCGTCCGATAGGTCGTAGTGCCCCGAAGAGCATTCTG
>CAZUNT010000070.1:0-31166 GCA_964622215.1 uncultured Caldilineaceae bacterium | reverse complement strand
CCCCCCCACAACCCGTAGTGCCCCCCACCGCATACCCCCTATTTCAACCCACACCCCCAACCCGACGCTCTGCCGGCGGCACGTCGTAGTGCCCCGAAGAGCATTCTGTCTTTTTAATCGCATGTCTCGTTTCAGTATGAGCATGCTGGTCGGTTCGTAGGCTCGCTCGAAGTCGTAGTGCCCCGAAGAGCATTCTGTCTTTTTAATCAAATGATTCAAACAAGACAAGTCAAGTAATTTAGTTATTGTCGTAGTGCCCCGAAGAGCATTCTGTCTTTTTAATCTTGAGTGCTCTGCATGCAAAAAGCAAATCCCCATTGTCGTAGTGCCCCGAAGAGCATTCTGTCTTTTTAATCCCCGCCTGCCTCGGCTCAAAACGAAAATTTTGTGGTTTTTTGGCTGTATTAGCTCATTTTTTGCGCCTCCTTGACCCAATCATAGCCATAACTTTGGTTTCCGAGCATCGTGATGCAGCCGGAAACAGCGTTGATGCTCGGTTTTTGCCCTTATTTTGCCCAGATAGGCCCTTAAAACCGGCCCGGCGGGAGGAAACGAGCGCCGGTAAGGGGACCACGCCGCCATTTCCTGTCTTTTCGGTACTCCGGCCGCCTTCCGGCAAACCCTGTGGCCGGCCTCCGGGCTGTTTTTAAGCCTGTTTTTAACGTTATGTACAGCCAAATCCGAGCATGTCCGGGGGGTGACTCCGCTGGAGCGACGCTCGTTTTTGGTTCAAACCACCACCACCGCCGTTTCGTGCAACACTTCCGGGCCGCTGGTCACTTCCACTTTTTGCAGGCATTGCCGGCACAAAAAATAGTAGCGCACCCGGTCCAGCCGGGGCTTGATGACCTTGGCCACCGCTTTTTTTAGCCGTTTATAGCCGGCCTCATCTAATAAGCACTCAAATACGCTGTACTGCACCGGCGTCCCGAAATCTTTCAGCGTGTTATGCAGCTTGGTCCGCCGTTTGTCGTGACTGATGTCGTAGACGATGAGGATAAACTGTTTACTCTTAGCGCCTGGACCGCTCATCGCCGCCTCGCCTCTCGGGTCATCGCCTCACCCGGTTTCATTTTACCAGGAAAGGTTGATACGTGTCAACCTCTCCTTGCACCAGCTTGGCGATCTGCCGGGCTTGAACTTCAAAAATCTTCTGATAACTCAAGCTGCGCCCCGCCAGCGGATGAACCACCGGCGTATTGAGGCGCTGGCTGTACTGTTCAAAAAAGACTCGCAGCCCGCGGCGAGTCAAATAGACGCCCGCCTCGCCGCTGCCGGACTGATCGTCGTCCGGGCCGTTTTGAAAATCGCCGGCCGCCAGCATCCGTTTGTTGACCAGGGTCAAAACGACCGAGTCGACCACGATCGGCCGGAACTCCTCCATCAAATCCAGGGCCAGGGCGGGCCGGCCATAGGCCGACGGGCCGTGAAAGAAGCCGCAGTAGGGGTCCAGCCCCACAATTTCCAGGGCCGTCATCAGGTTAGCCGTCAGCAGGCTGTAACCCAGGCTGAGCAGAGCGTTAACCGGGTCCTTGGGCGGGCGGCGGCTGCGCCCGGCAAAGGTCAGCTCCTCATTCAGGGCAGCTCTAAAAACGGCAAAATAGGCTTTGGCGCCCTCGCCCTCCTGGCCCATCAAGCCGGCAATATCGGGGCAGCCGGGCAGCGCCTTGAGGCATTTTTTGAGCCGTTCAATCTGGCCGGGCGCAATGACGGCCCCGCCGCGCGCCATCCGTCGGGCCATGGTCCGGCTGTTGCGCAGTTTGCCGCCCACAATAGCCCGGCTAAGCCGCAGGCAAAAAGTGGGGTCTTCAGCCTGCCGGTACTGCTTCCGGCGCAGGGGTAAATTTTTGCCGGTGGGCGCAACCAGCCGGCCGCGCAGTTTACCCTGCCGGGTCAAAAAAGTCAGGTCGATCCCGGCCTCCAGCAGGGCCAGCATGGCCGGGGTGGTCACGCCTGCCCAGCCCACCACCACCACCTCGCTCACCCGCGCCAGGGGCGTCACCAACAGCGTTTGCCCTTCCTGGTTCACCACCCGCAGCCGTTTTGATTCTTTTTCCAGCCGCGCTCCCGGTTCCGTCACATATAAAGTCGCCATCCCCGCCCCTCCCCTCATTCACCGTTGACAATTGACAATTGACAATTGACAATTGACAATTCCTCACCGATACCCTTCCGGCCCGTAGTTATAAAACAAATTCCAGCCGTGATCGTCGGCCACCTTGATCCGCTCACCTTCCCGCTCAAAGTAAAAGGTATCGCCCACAAAAGTACAGCCCAGGTATTCAAAACCCTGCTCAAAGGTGGTCAGGGCGGTTTTGGCCGGCTCCAACTTTAACAGCAGGGTCTTGAGCGTTTCTTCCACCACGCCTAAGGCCAGCTCCGCCTGAGCCTGGCTGCGGCATAAAACGACGAAGTCGTCGGCATAACGCACAAACACCCAATCCTGGGCCAGGGCAGCGGGGTCGGACCGGCCAAGCGGGGGTAAGGTGTGGGTCATGGCCAGGTCCAGGTAATGCAGGTACACGTTGGACAATAGCGGCGAGATGACCGCGCCCAACGGCGTGCCGGTGGCCCGGCCGGGGTCGGGCCGGCCTATCTCCAGCCAGGTCCCAATCAGGCGCAGCAGCGGTTCGTCGTCAATGGTTTCCCGCAGAAAGCGCCCCAGCAGCCGGTGATCCAGGCTGTGAAAAAATTCGTCGATGTCGGCATCCAGCACCCACACCCGGCCCATCGCGCGCGCCTGCACCACCCTTTCCACGGCCTGCTGCACGGAACGTTGGGGCCGGTAGGCAAAACTGCACTCCAGAAAATATTGCTCATACTTGTCGTCCAGCACCCGCAGCATGGCCCGCTGCAAAACTTTATCGCGTACGGTCAGGTTAGCCAGCAGCCGGGGCGAGCCATCGCGCTTGGGAATGGTGAACTTGAGCAGCGGCGCGGGCCGGTAGCGATTGCCGCGCACCTCGCGCCGCAGCTCAACCAGGTTGGCCTCCCAGTTGCGGGCAAAATCCTCCAGGGAAACGCCGTCGCTCCCCGGCGCGCTCTTTTTTTCCAGCACCTCATCCCAGGCCTGAAAAAGATTATCCAGGCTGGTCATCTGGTCAAACAGGCGTCCCATGGCTTACTCCAGCGTGGGTTCAAAGCTAAAAATGATCGGGAACAACTCACCTTCGGGCTGGCCCTCATCACTGTAGCGTGTGCCCACAAACTCCACATCCTGGTCGCCGTTCAAACAGGCCAGGATCATCCCCAGGGCCATACTCCGAAAGCCGCTGGTGATGTCGGCGATAAGCTCGGCCGGGGCCAGCCCCAATCGTTCGGCCTGGGCAAAAATCCGCTGGACCTGGTCATAGGTTTTGCTGAGAACCAGGGCGTCGTCGTCCAGCGAGATCGTATAAGCGTCGCCGTAGATGAATTTACACTGCAAACCTTTACATTCACGCAGGTAGGCGGCCAAAAGGGTCACATAGGGCGAAGAACCTGGTTGGGTCTGGCCCCGGGTGGTCAGCAGCCAGCAGTATTCCAGCCGGCTGGCGTGGCTCAGAATGGCTTCAATGGTCGGCCGCAGATTCGACTCTTCGACCTGCAGCAGCTCGAAGTTACGGGCTGCAACGGCCTCGGCTCGCGCCTGGGCCGATAAATTGGCGGCGGCAGTACCGGCGTTGGGCCGGTAAAGCGGCACAAAACCAATGAACCCCCGCCGGGCATAATAAGACGCTTCCTCCGGGGTGCGGATGGTGCGGGGAGACTCGATGGCGACCTCGATGCCGACGGGGCGCCGTACCAGGAAAAGAACCGTGACCAGGCCGGAAATAACGGCCACCCCGATGATCCAGGGCAGCACGGTCAGGCCCTGGGCGCTCAACCAATTGGAAAACACCGATGTAATCAGGCCAAAGGTCAACCCGGCCAGGGCCATCGCCACACGCTGCAAGCGCAAGAACTGCCGGATTCGGGGTGAAAGCATTATCTTACCTCCCTAACTTTGGGTAACAGACCCTAAAGGTTTTGAAAACCTTTAGGGTCTCCTAAAATCTGGACAGACCTCCTTAACCGCCCGGCCGTACCTGGCCCAAACCGGCGGTTGTCTGGTAGCCCACGCCGCTGTAAAAAGCAAAAGCGGCCAGCAAATGGAGCATCTTCAGCCAATGGGGGTCGTGATCCAGGATCGAAAAAGTCACCTGGCCGGTAAAGCCGATTTGTATACCGCCCTGCTTGTAGGGCAGGCCGCAGGTGCTCAGTTCATAGCGACTCAGAACTACGGCCTCTTCCGCCAAATCACGGACCGGCAGATTGAGATCGATGGGCGCAAAAGTTTCCCAGCGGCTGAGCAGGCTGCCAAAAACCAGCTCCGGCAGGGGCAGGGGCACATAGCGGCCCTTACTCTTAAAGGTGGTGGGCGAGGCAAACTCCAGCCCAATCGTGGCGGCAGAGTTAGCCCGGCCATTGGCCCAGAATTGAGTCACTAACTCCTGGTAGCTGATCTGGCCGGCCCAGGCGTGCTCGGCCGGGTCCAGGGTGGCCCCGGTCACACGCAGCCGCCGCCCGGTCAATTCGATCGAGTCCGGCGGATTGGCCGCCAGCACATAAAGATGCCGGCTGATCGCCTTATCCAACCCGGTAAAACGCAGCCAGCCTTCCTGCCCGGCCTGAACGCGCAGCGAGCCGTCCTGGCGCTGGCCCAGCACCAGGTTAGAGACGGTATAGGGCTTGGGGCCTTCGTTCTGGTGCAGCGTTTCCGTTAAACCCGGATCACGCTGCCGGATCAAGTCCAACAACAAAGCCTGTCCGGCCCGGCCCAGCGTGGCCGGCAGTGTTGCCCCGGCAGTTGCCTGTAATTTAATGACGAGGCTGGTTAACATGGTACACCTCTCGCTTATGTTCGCTTTTTCCGGGCGGCATCCCGGATGGTCTTCAAGTTCACAATTTCTGCCACCTCGTAGCCAGGCAGCAGGCTGTCCGGCACGGGCCGGGTTCTCACTATCGAGGGAAAGTCGCCGCAGCGCCCGTGCAGTTCGGCCAGCACCGCGGCTGCGCCAAAGTTGAGGCTGGGCAGCACGATCAGCGGCGGCTCTTGCTGCCATTCCCGGGGACTCAAGCCCAGCCCATCCACCAAAGCAACGGCCTGTTTCGCCAAAGGTTGAGCCAGGTCAAATTCGGCCATTTGCTCGATCAGGCGGGTCACGGGCCGGTTAGCCAGGCGTTCGATGGCGGCAATCTGGTTGGCGGTTAGGGGGTGAGAGAAGTTGACCAGGATCATTTCGCCAACCCCGCATCATTATCGGCCAGGCCCAACACCGCCTCCTTGTGTTCCTGGAACCATTTGAAGTTTTTGCCCTCCGGGTCCGGCTCGGTTTCCGGGCGGGGGTAGTGGACCGGCAATTTATCAGGATGCTCCGTCAGGATCGCTTTCATTTCTCCCACCAGCCCGGCAAAGGGAGCGCCATACAACTTCTGCATCTCGGCTTTAAAGTTCCCCACCAGCTCCGGCTTTTTATTCAGCACCTCGCGCCAGCCCGCCTCCGGTTCCAGTGAAGCCAGGCGTTCAGCCCAATTGATCACCTCCAGGCCGGTCACCTCCACCCGGACTGAGCCAAAGCCGAGCGGTTTGGCGTAACCCAAGCGGTGCTGCATGCCGGCTTCCATTTCCAGGCTCCACAGCAGCGCGCCCAGTTCGAGCGGGGCCAGGTTTTCGAAATCAAGGCTGAATTCAAACTCGGCTCCGGGTTTGACC
Source organism: uncultured Caldilineaceae bacterium (assembly GCA_964622215.1). GTDB lineage: Bacteria > Chloroflexota > Anaerolineae > 4572-78 > J111 > DSQQ01. The sequence goes on along the minus strand of CAZUNT010000070.1, from coordinate 25,432 downwards.
ACCCCCCGAACGGTCCGATTCTGGTCGTCTTTACCGGGGTGAGCGGCGTCGGTGGCCCGTTCGTATTCATAACCCTCGGCGTGCCGGCTGGGGGTATGGCCGTGGTGGCGGTAAAATTTTCGGCCCCGCAGTTGAGCCTGGCGCTGGTTGTAGCTTACGCCTGCCCCCGGCCGGCCCTGGTTGTCCAGGAGATAGAACTGCGTTTTGGTCGGTTTGGGGCTGCCCAGGATCGCCAGGCTAATCTCCTTATCAAATTGTTGGATTGTCCCCGCTACAGGCGCGGCGTGGCTCAAACGGACTCGACCGGCGTAAGCCACCCGTTTGTCTTCATCAACCTTCTCGCCGGGGGCCGGCTGGTAAGTCCAGCCAAAAGTGCGGCAGGCCGGGCACAAGGTCTTGTAATCCGGGCAGCGGTGAAGATAGTGGGGTAAGAGCTGGCCTATGGGGTCATCATGCCCAACCCGGGGAACCGAAACGGGAGCAATATAAACCGCACGCCAACGGGAGTTAGTCCCAGTCAGTTTTACATAAACCAGGTCTCCATCCTTTAGATTTCTTGCTTTCTTCAGATAAATAAAACGACTAAAACCGGCATCTTTACTACTCTGAGGTTCATCCAAAGGTTGTTCTGCCTTAACTCGCTTTTCCACATCCCTTTGATGGCGTTCTTGATAATCCTTTATCAAAGCCTCATAATCCTCAATGACCTTTTGCGGTAGCTCGGCATATATCGGTTTACCTGGACCCTCTGACGCGTGGAAGAAAAACCGCTCGCTGTGTTTGGCTTCGATGTTCTGATTGTTAAGACATAACCAGCCCTGGACGATTTTTTGTTGAGGGTTGCTTTTCTTTAATTTATGCTGATCTTCGCTCACTTGCAGCACATCCCAAAATATAATACGGGGCATAGCGTGGATACGCTGCTCCACCAGGGCATAACATGCCTGGCCATGGTCCAACCCCGATAGATTGACCTCGGTCCCGCGTGCCCTGCTTGCTTTAAATAAGCGGGTTCGTTCATTGATGGGATCATTTCGTAAGGTGCCGCTGGGGCGCATGGGCCAATACCGGTGTAACCAGGCGGCGTACTGGGGGGTATTCCTGGGCAAACCATCTGCATAAACCTCATTGGTACCAGGCAGCAAGCGGAGTCTTAATTTACCACTGACCTCCTCCACCCGCGCCGGGACTAATTTAGTCGCGTCTTCAGAAGCATGTTTGCTCAATTTCTTGTCGTCTAGCATCACGAAACAGGAATTTGTCACCGTTTCAAAAACCGAGCGCACCATCCCCCGCAGGCTGCTGGCGGGTAAGGCCGGTTGGCCCTCGTATTCAAAGAAACGGTAGGAGGCATGTTCTTTACCACCGGCGATTCTGACAATGGCGTGACTGTCCGAAACAAACAGCGGGGTCACCGCCTTAACCCGGGCGGTCAGGCGTCCGGTCAGGCCCACGTAGCGGTCGTGCGGAGGCGGAGTGCATTGGCCCAATACATGGTTGGGGGGCCGGTCTTGGTAGATCGGCCGGACAAAGTTATAGGGATTGAGAAAGTGGTATTTGGCCGGGCCGGTCTGCTGGGGCGCAGTTTGCCCGGCTTGTGGTTTGATTTGCGGCTCGTGGGCAGCCGGGGCTGGGGGGGCAGCCGCTGTAGCCGGAGGAGCACTGGGCTGGACTGGCGGCGGGACCGGTTTTTTCAGCTCTACAAATTCATTCAGCAGCCGAACCGAGTCCGCCCGGTCACTCTCCGGTTCAAAAGTAACTTGTTGGCCCTTCTTGGCGTGGCTGATATCGCCCTCAACCAGCGCCCGTCTATTAAATTTGTAAACCCGGCCGTCTGCCCCTTTAATCTTGCCGGAATTTCCCTGCAGCTCGATAATAATTCCCTTAGCCATGATATGCCTCCAATCCCAGCCACCAGACAAATTCAATTCGACCGGCGCGGCTGTAGGTGCGATACTTGACCTGCAAGTGCCCCAATTGAGCCACCGGATATTTCAGTTTGGCCCCGGCCACCCGGTCATCAAACCAGAGTTCAAAATCCTTTTTTCGTTCGCCCCACAGCAAAGCCGAGGTTTCATCCTGGTGAAATAACGCCGCCGCTTCAGCGGTTGTCCAAAAATCTTCAACCTGGCCAACGGCAGGAGCGGTTACCCCTTTTGGGCCGACAAAATGCCACCCAAAGCGCATCCCATCCCGCCGCAAAGCCAGGTCACCCCCGGGGCCAAAGAGTCGCCCTCGTTCTAACCAGCGCGCCTCACCGGGCAGTGGGGCAGCTTTATCCTCAAATTTGATGTCGCAGCTGTATTCCCACAGCCGATAGGGCATCTCAGCCAGGCCGGGCCACTGCTGTACTAACGCCAGGATTTCGTCAGCGGCACACTCTCCTCCCCAAATTGAAAGGGTCTCAGCCCCAACCATAGGTTTCTGAACTTTGTCTACCAGGTCTTTAAAGTTAAGCGCATTGACGCTCATAAGGTCACCTCTTTTTCATAGAGTTGGGGGGTTACGCCCTCAAAGTAGCTATCCATTTGTAACTCCAGCTTTTCCTGGCGCTTGAATGACCCCACTAATTGCTTAAATTCACCGATCCAGGGTTGGGCTTCGCGGAGGGAGACCGGGCGGAGGCGGTAGAGGCCGTTCCTATTATCGCCGGCGTTGGCTGCCAGATTGAACGGCGCCAGGTCCTGGTCCGCCAGGTAGCCTAAACGTATATCCAAATTTTCCAGCTTAATCCGCCCAAAACCCTTGGCCGCGCCCATGCCTACCGTCAGCCACTGGCTTTGCAAATCCCGTAGCACCAGCGCCAGCCAGCCTAACTCCCACGGCTCAGGGTTTTCCAGGTGGAGTCGCAGCTTAAAGGCCGGCTGCCACAAAGCCAGTGCGTCAAACTTGGCCCCCTCTGCTCCGCCGCCTGTAAAACGATCGACGGCTAAAAAATCAAGCATCTTAAGTTTGGGCGCTTCAGTTTCGGCGTAGGCCGCATCTTCCACCAGCAAGCGGCTGCCCCGCCATGAACTGCCAAACAGGCGGCAGGCCAGGCAAAGCTGCTTATCGCCGATCTCCGTATCGGTGGATACCTGATTGTGCCTCAGCAAACTATCGCAACTGGCTAAAGGCTGGTCGACTTGGCCGGCAACCGGGCTACAAGCCGGGCAGGTCTGCAAGAACGTCTTTTGGTCCGCCGCCTTCAGCGTGGCCAGAGTCCGGGCCAGGCGCTCGGCGTGGCTGCGGATGACCCCACGCAACCCGGAACCTGCCAGAACCGGTTGGGTCCAATCTCCCCATTGAACCAAAAGCGGGGCATGGTCAAAGTTGGTCAGGTCGGCCGAAACGGTATCATTCGTCAGCAGCGGGCCGGTGGCCTGGAGGGTCGCCTCCACGCTGAACCAACTCCGGGCGGCATAGGGGCTGGCCGCCGCCGTTAGTTTGAGTGCGCCCATCCGATCCGCCGGCCAATCTGAGACAGGTTCGGCCAGGGTTTCGGGTTGGTCTGACTTCAGGTAAGCTAGCAAATTATCCGTTTGGTTGAGGTCCAACTGTCCAAAAACCAGTTCGGTCAGGTCAAAGGCCCCCAGGCCCCGGGCGACCCGCCCGCCCAGCCAGGCTCGTCCGGCCTGCCATTCGGCCAGCGCGGCGGCCAGCAGTAGTTCATCCTGCTCCTCCTCTCGCCGCAGTTCCAGGCGCACCTCAAATTCGGTCCCGGCCGGTAACACTTCCAGATCGAATTTAACCGCGCCGGCCCGGGCCGCCGCCCCTGTAACCCGGTTAATCCCCACCCCGTCCCGAATAGCGCTTCGCATCCCGCCGGGGATAGCGCTTCGCATCCCGCCAGGGATAGCGCTTCGTATCCCGTCGGGCATGGATGGGGTAGACACAGACTGGCCGGCCAGTGTTGCATTAAAAACTAACAGGCGCGAGGCCGCCGACTGGCTATTTTCCTCGTCGCCGGGGTTAACATCGCCAAACAAGCGGCACACACCACACCCACAAGAGGCCCTGGCTTCTTGTTTATCGGGAGCGTGGAGCAAAGCCACACATTCGCCGCCGCCCAGGCGAGGAGCCAGCCGGGTCAACAGCGACCGCAACGCGCCGGCCAGCGCCGTACCGGGGATCAGCGGTTGTCCGGCCCCATCGCGGCGGATGAGGGCATCGGTTAGCCCGTTACCCTGACCGCTGCCGATATGGATAGCGGTCCGGGCCTTGAGTTTAGCGGTAATCACGATGTAGCTCATCGATCGTCTCCTTCCTTTTCCACAGAGTCGGCCACTCGCTCGGCCATGAGTTGGATACCCAGGGGCCAATGAACTCTATCTTCAGCCCGTTCGGCCAGCTCGATGAGCAAATCCTGGATAAGTTTGATCCCTCTCTGTTGGTCTTTTAGCAGTTTGTTTTCTTTAACTCGACCGCCATATTCGGCTGAGCGAATAGCCGCCTGCAAAGCCTGGTCAGGCGTCCCCAGTCCGGCCAATTGCTCGGCCAGCCGGGCCGGGGGCTGATCGGCTTGTCCGTGCAGCCAACGGGCTACGGCCACAAATTGGGCGTCTTTACATTTAGACCAATCCCTGCCGGTATCCAGCTCTTCCAGCCAGCTTTTCTTAAATAGGTCGGCCTTTAGCGCCGGATGGTTGCCGGTCCCCAGTCTCATTTCTGGCTCAAGTGAAATTAAGTTAGGTGCAATATTCTGGCAGTGGGTATAGACCGGGTGGTTAAAAGCCAACTGCCCAAAGCCTTCACTACGGCGCAGTCCAATCCCGTCTGTCTCCAATTGGGCCAATCTTGAGGGCCAATCAGCCGGCGGATCGATCAATTTGAGCCGGACGGCCGAGCCGGCGGCCAGCGCCCAATCGCGCCAGCGAGGCAGGCCGGTGTAGGCATTAAAGCCATCCACTACCCGCGCTTGCGCTGAGGCGGTGTGAGGGATAATGGCTACGGTCATCCCCAGAGCCTTGGAAAGCCAATTGCTGGTAAAGCCGTCCATATACCGTCCCCAGGCATCGGTGACAATGGTATCGGTTAACAGGGTCAAGGTGATATGGTTGGGGTCGGTCACCCGCTGGGCGAGAGGCTGCGCGATCCAGGTCAGCGGGGTCTCATCTGGGAGTGCTTCCAGCCAGATGGTTACTTTACCATAACCCCGCCGGCTGGCTTTGCCCAGGCGCAGGGTTTGCGGGGTTTGCTCAGTCAAGCCGGTTAGCTCCTGGAATAAGCTCCAATAAGCCTCCGCCGCGCTCTTGATCTCCCCCACAAAATACTGTCCTGCTTCCAGGGCCGTGTAGCTGAACAGATTACCTTCCGCGGCCCGCCCGCTCCGAGGGTCCAATTGCACGTGCAGTTCGCTCCGTTGGGCCGGAACAAATAGAAAATTTCTGTCTTGCCAGATATTTGGATGAGGGTTTAAAGTGACAAAATCTCCTAACGGTTGCAGCGGCGCTTCACACCCAGGGTGCTGGCACCGGGCCGGGGCGTCTCCTAATCCACCAAACATGCCGTGGCCGGCAGCGGGTAATCCGCCCACCGTTTTACAGGTCAGCCAGTTGCGCGGGGCAGGAATAGCCGGATAACATTCGTTACCGGACCTGGCTAACCGGGCCGGGTAAAGCATGGGAAAAGAAAGGCCATCGCGCAGAAATAATTGCACAAACTGCCGGTAGCCCTCACTGTTTTGATCGGCCAGGTCAAATCGTCCGGCCACCAACCAGGCCAGGACGCCCCGGATCACCTGGCCGGTAATGATCGGCAGCGTTTCAAACTGGTTGCCGGCTTCGGCTCTTTTGGCAATGATAACCGGCTCATCGGTTCGCAGTAACAGCCGGAATCGCTGAGCGTTCCCTTTCGTTTTATCAGGCGATAAAACCGCCACCGGAAAGGGTTCTGGCTCTGGCGGGGCGGCCGGGGTTCCCTGAAGCCAGTTTTGGGCAAAGCGATCCAGTAGCCAGATCTGAGTCTCCTGGTGCGCTGGCATATCTATATCTGTGTCGCTGACCAGCTCGACCAATTCAAACAAACACTCGCCCTGCCCCCGGCGGCGGGAACGGCCCAATTGGCGCACCATCCGCGCTGCCGCCACCCACAAGGCGGCCTCGTCAAGGACCCCTGGGCCGCTGGCCCTGGTACTGACTGTGAAAGTAAAGACTAAACTGGCCTGTCCCTCTTCTTGAGAAAAGAGCTTGTGGGGTTCGGCCCGGCGCGAGCGGGGATTAATCCGGGCGCGTTGGGCCACCTGGGCCCCGGTTTGCCCGGCAGTCCACTTTGGGGCGGCTACTGTCTCAACTTCAACCGGCCGCGCTGAAGAAATCTGCCAGTGTCGCGGCCGGCGCGGCGTGCCGATCAGGCGGCAAACCGGGCAAAGCGCTTGGGCCGGGTTAAATTGACCGCAATAGGTAGACGCCTTCTCCTCTGTTGAGCCTGAAGCTTGGCAGGAATGATCCCCCTGTTTTTTCATGGGATCGAGCTGCATCAATCGCCACAAGCCATCCCGCAGCAGTCCGGCCAGGGTTGTACCTCGCAGCACCGGCACCCCATCGGCTTCGCGCAATAAAGCCGAGTCGACTACAGCGCCTAACCCGTGCCCGGCGCTGACGTGGTAATCACTCTTGAGTTTGATTTGAAAAGTCAGTTTTACGCTCATGATCGGTCTTACTCCTCGCCTCGATCGATTTCATCTACTTTATGGGTGAAATCCCAGGCATCCAGCAGATCCGGCAGGCCGTGAGCCAGCCAGCGGTCGGTACTCGTTTTGACTTCTCGAAACCAGCCGCTCTCAGGCTCACCTAAGGTTTGCATCACCGCTTTAAGATTCAGCTCATCCTCTTCCTTCCGGGCAATCCGCTGCCGGACTTGCTCCAGTCTGCCCCGGCGTTGGTCGGCCTCAGTCTCGCTTAACCCTCGCAACTCATCAAAATAGTGGCGCAGTTGGGCGTGGCGGCGGCGGGGCAGGTTGATTAACCGGCTGCGCTGGCTCAACAAAGTTTCCAAAGTCACACCCCATTGAGTGGGCACATTTCCATTCAACCAGTAAGGCCGCAGGGTATCTTGAACCCTATCCCGGCCTTCTGTTCCACCCGGCTGCACCAGTTGGCTGCCCCGAATGATTTCAAAGTCAACCACAGAACTGGATATACCCGTTTCTAAGGCTGCCCGCTTGGCTAGGCGTTTCGCCTCTTTGAGGCGGTCATGACCAGCCTGGTAAGCCAGGTAGTAAGGATAATTGGCTTTGCAGATAACGACGGCGGCGGCCATCGTCGGCGTTGGGTCCAGAGACAAATGTAATTCTGTTAATTCCTTCGCCACAGCTTCCTCGTAAGCCCGGCAAAACCGTCCGGCGAAATCGATGGCCCATTTGGCCGGCAGCAGCGCAAACACATCATCCCCGCCCAGGATAAGCGGCAAAACGGGAATCAACTTTTTCTTTTGAAACTCCGGCTGTGTTTCCAACAACGTCCGGGCCGGTTGGGCCAGGCACGTTCGCAACAAGGGACTTAAACGTTGTGAGAGTTTCTGGGCCTGGTCGTGGTTACACTGGCCGAATACTTTACCCATATTGTTGCCATCGGCGACCAGGTAAGCCACATAGTGACGGGCATCGGCGAGTGTGCCCGCAGGGTCCTGGTCAACGGTTTTACCTGGCCAATCATGGGGTTTAAGACTATCTGGCTTGACCACTTCTTCATAGAAAGGTTTGAGGAAGCGGTCTGTCTGCTCACTCCGGCGCTCATTGCCCTTAGCCCGGCAAACCGGGCACAGATATTTCTCCTCGGTCTTCTCGAACTCGCTGGCTAAAGCCACCCCGCATGAGGCACAAAAGGCTATGTGAGGCAGATGATCGCTCGCCCGACCCTGCCCGCCGGTAATCTTGGCCTGGCGTAGGGCGGCGTCGGCTTTTTCACTGGCTGAACGATAATCGCCGTCATAAAGCACTGGGTTGGCTACACTCATTACGCCGCCCGTGGCCAGGCGATAAACCTCGGCCAATTTATACCCAAACTCCTGAGCAGCGGTTTCCGTCGCAAATAAGAGGCGAAAACTTCCCCCACCTGCTGTGATCACTTTCGACGTAGGAGCAGTTTTGGTCCTTAACAGTTGAAACGCGCTGCTCGTTTCCTCATCATCTTCAAAACGGCTTAACAGTTGGCTCCCGCCAACAACCTCCCGTAATTTGGAGGCTCGAAAGATTAAGTCTTGAATTTTATCTGCTTCAGCAGCTAAAAGGTATTGGGGCATCGAGTCATCTCCTTTTCATTTTCATTACCTTTCAAATTAGCCGGCAAGAAACTGAGGTCACACAGTTGCCAGAGTTCAGACCAGGGCATAGCTTCAACCCCTATCACAGTTGGGGTAAAGTCGGGCCAAATGGCCGGAAGCCAAACATTTTTATAATCTTCCAGATTGGCCTTTACGATTTCATAAGTGCTTTGAGCGATCTTTTGGGACACAGAGAGATAGGTGTGAATGGCTTTATGCCGTAAGGTTTCCAATCTACCCATGGAAACATCGTCGTTAAGAAGTGGGGCCGATGCGGCTCGGCGCACATAAAAAGTTTTCCCATCTTCAGTGGATTCACAATTTTTAAGGGGTGCCCCATTTTTATCACGGCGGCATATGATTTTTAATTTTTTTGCCCTGGTCTTACCGTTTCCTAACGGATCATATTTTAAGGCAGCTTCATTATATCCCCCGGTGGCGCTGCAAATGATGCCGTAGTAAATTTCCTCTTTCCAGGCCAGGATTTCCTCTGAAAAATTATCTATGGTTTGATATTCTCCTTTAGAGTCAATCGCCACTTCAAGTTTACCCCTATGCCACAGGCCAACTACTCTGGCCCTAGCCAGGACTTCCCACAGGCTGACCGCCTTTAACAAAGCAGAACGATAATCCTCGTGGTATTTGATCAAACGTTTCGCCCGATTGATTTCATCATAAGCATAGGTTAATAGCCTCTGGGGTGATAGATAAATGGATTCTGTGACCTCCTTATCCCCAAATTCAATCTGGGCCAAGCGGTTTAACAGCTCCTGTGGGTTTTCTCCATGCGGCCAATAGCCGTCACAACCCAAAATTTTCACGGCAGTAGGGGCAGAAAAGTCAGCAATTTTATCAGCTTTTTCTTTTGCTTCGGAAAAATCGCCGTTGTCCCATAGCTCGTAGCAGGTCAGAATATCTTTTAGACGATTGACTTTTTCCACGTGATCAGGGAAGAAGACCCCCATAGCCGGCAAAATCTTGTCGACCAGAATTTGCCGCGCCCCCTGGAAGTTGTAGCGGGCATAGAGAGTCCGTACCCGTTCCCAGTCGCGCAAAGCAAAATCTTGGTAGGGATTAGCGATCTCGCCAATACGGCAGGCATCGCCATAAGGTCTACTCACGTTGATATCATAGGCATCGTCGTCAAAATCCACGTAAGAGACCGGAACTCCGGCATAAGCGGCAAATAAAAATGCACCGGCCACCATACTTTTCTTGGCCCCGGTAATATCAATGATAACGGGGCGCGTGCCGTCAGGTTGGGGTTGAGTATCTTGGCGAATAAACTCTTGTAACTTCCGAAATACGGCCTGGGTTGAAGTGTCTTCAATCACTTCGGGCACAACTTTTGGGGGGATAATGCCGGCCACAGGAGGTAATTCCTTTTCCAGGAGACGTTTGATTTCTTGCCCCCTGCCTTGACCGGTTCCATCTACACCGTAGAATTTGCTCAATATTAACAGAACCCGTTGGGGCTGATACGCCCAGACCGATTGAAACAGCGGTTCCAGCGAGTGGCCCACCAGGAAAACAAGTTGTTCACATTTGTGTTTTGGTAGCCTACCGGCTTCAGCCTGAGCGCAGGCCATTTCACGCGGCAAAATATCTCTAATGTAATTACTGTATCGATGTGGATCTTCGGATTTACGCCAGTAAGTTCTTATATCTCGGCGTAATGGTGCTTTCTGGCAATCTGTCATAAAACCTCCTCCACTTTTAGGCTCACTTCAGGGATAAACATCTCAAGTTACGTAACGTAGGGGTGATAGGGAGTTAGTCTACCTTCATAAAACCTCCTTGCTCATACGAACGTCGCTGGTTCTAAATCCAAAGTGTTAAGGCACAAAGTGATGACCAAACCGGAAAGGGAGATCGGGGGCTTGTATAACCGGATGGGGGAATTGAGGGGGAGAATTATTCTCAGTGTAATCTATTCAGATCAAAAACACATCACCTTTTCCTGGCATCTTTTCTCACCATTCTTGGTGATGTCTGCCAAGACTTAATGTGTTACACTAAAGGTCGAAATAGGGGCCAAACCATTCCCGCAGGTGGTAGTAACGGATTGGGTCTTGAGCTGGCCAAACAGTCCGGCATAATTCAAAGATTTTCTTCTTGTAGGTGTTGACAGTGTTCAAACTGATGCTCATCTGGTCGGCTACAGCCTGGGGAGACTGACCGGCGGCGAAGGCTTGCAGCGCTTCTAGCTCGCGGGGAGTAAGTTGAGCGATAACAGCCTGGCAACGTTCTTGTTCCGCTTTACCTAACCGGCCAGCCTGATTCTTTGAGGTATTAACGGGTATGGCTTGTCCCAATTCGCGTAAGGCCGGGAAATGTTGGCTTAGCGGCGCCAGGGGGACTTGAATCAAGCGCACGCCATCTTCTGCCCGGGCGTGCATGATGCCGCCCTCACGGACTTGGGTCAGGAACGGTTCTGGGGTATAGATGTGCCAAAGTTTGTCATGATAGCTAAAATGCACCAGGGCGACCGAAACCATCACCAGGGCCATCATCCGCCGGCCGCCACTGACACAGACGTGCAATTGGTGGCGCTCACTCTTTAACGTCATGATTAAATCTCGCAGCATCTCCCAGGTAGCCGTGGCGTGCGCTTCATTTCGAATGTCAGGTAGACGGGTTAAGCCATCGCGGATAGGCATGGGCCGCAGGCGGCAAGGGCGGCCGTTGTACGTGTCGTTTGCAAATTCTGCCGTCAGTTTATCCAGGGCACGATTGACGCGGCTTCCTTCCGCTGACAGGTAGAGTACAATCACCTCGCGAATGACTTCACCCTGAGCCAACAGCGCATCCAGGGCAAAAGTAACCAACTGGGGCTGTCCACCCAGGGTAGCAATCATGATGCTGCCTTGCTCTTGTTGATCCATTATTCCGCCATATCTTTGTTTTGGAGTAAAACTTTATGGCTAATAGAATGACCAGTCGCTTTCCCGCGATTCTAATTGGAGGGCCACCCCACGCCGGTAAATCAGTTCTGGCTTACAGTTTAAAAGAAGCCCTTAAAGAACAGGGCATCCAATGTTACCTTCTCCGGGCCGCTCCTGATGGCGAAGGGGATTGGTCCCAACTGGCTGAACCTGATTTAGCTCAGACATTGCGGCGCAAGGGCAAACATACGCTCACCTGGATCGAACGAATGTGCCGTGATATTGCCTATCGTCCTTTACCCTTCCTGGTTGATGTTGGAGGACGGCCTGAACCCTGGCAAGAAATCATATTTGATCAATGCTCCCACGCCATTCTGCTGGTCAAAGATGCGGCCTCACAAGCCTTCTGGCAGGAGTTAACCGCCAAGTACAACGTACCTGTCCTGGCCCTACTTACCTCCCAACTGGAAGGTGACTCCATTCTGCTGGCCGATCAACCCATCTTAACCGGCGTCATCGGCAATCTCCAGCGAGGTCAAAGGGCCACGGGTCCGGTTTTTGAGGCGTTGTTGGCTCGGGTTCAGGCGCTTTTTAAGTATGACTATGAGGAGTTGTTGACAATTCATCAAGAACAGGCCCCTACAGATTTAGTGGTCGATCTTCCCCGTCTATATAAACGAATCAATCCGGCCCGGCCTGGCTTAACCTGGCAACCGCAAGATTTGTCAGATGTGTTTGACTATTTACCCCAAGATACCTCTCTGGCCTTATACGGCATAGGGCCGGCCTGGCTTTATGCGGCTGTGGCTAACTACATCTATCCTCACCCCTTTTACCAATTCGATGCCCGGCGTGGTTGGGTCGAGCCGGTAAGGCTCACTGCCGGGACTACCCCGAGTGCTCCTGCTTCTGTAACGATTGAACAAGGCGAACCAAATTTACATCTGAAGGTAACCTTACCGGAGGATTATTTAGTCTACCAGCCAAAGCTGACCCTGCCTCTACCACCCGTACCTCGGACGCAAGGGGTAATCCTGGATGGAAAACTGCCCAATTGGTTTTATACCGGACTGATTCTGTTTTATCGTTCTGCTCCCTGGGCGGCTATTTATTATCCCCAGCTTGATCGTGCAATTATTGTGGCCTCTCAATCGACTGAGGGGCCTTATACTGTTGGCCAATCTCTGCTGCTTTAATAAAAATATGGGGGTTATGTTATCACTCGCCCCTCAAGTTTCCCCGGCTTAGAAGAAATTCGGTTAAGAGAAAACCGCACCGTCTAACTTTGGACGGTGCGGTTATAGCATAATTTAGAGAATATTCTTTTAGGTGACAAGACAGTTGCTCGGTTAGCCTGCAAATCTGTGGAGGCATTGGTAATTTGGTTTCTTGCTGATAAAGTAAAACTTAAAAAACAAACGCCCCCTGCTTACAGGCGGCGTCTCTATGCTGTTTATTATGCGGCCAGGCAACGACGCCCGATCAAACTGACTTCCCAACGACTGCCCGCATTGGCAAGTGAAGGTCGGTTCAATGTCATTAAGATAAGCCGGAGTGCAGAATTTATTCTGCCTGCCAGACTGAAGTCTGGACTCCTTAACTTAATGACATTGAAGGTCGGTTTAATTGTGTCCATTTTATCATGGTTTACCCTTCGCTGGCAATACCCCAAAACAAAAAGGGGAACAATCTGTTCGGTATAGGCGTCGTACATGGCCAGGGATTGCCCCAACATAAACCTTTTTCCTCAGAACTTTACAAAAGATGTATATTGATATAATATACCATCCATAATGAAAGCTGTCATTGCTAACTGTGAAGGGTTTCAATGGGATGAAGGTAATTCAGATAAGAACTGGTATCTGCACCAAGTTACCAATGGCGAATGTGAAGAAGTCTTCTTCAATTTGCCCTTCATTCTAGCTCGTGACCCGCGACATTCTACGACTGGATCGAGATACTACGCTTTGGGACGAACCGATGCAGACCGCTGGTTATTTATCGCTTTTACGGTTAGGAATAATCTCGTTCGGGTTATCTCAGCCCGTGAGATGAACGAAAGAGAAACGAGAAAATATGGGGAAAGAATTAAAAGAGATACCGACGTTTCAGAGTGAAGAGGAAGAGCGTGAGTTTTGGGCCAGGGAAGACTCGACCGAGTATTTAGATTGGGAAGAGGCGGAAGAGGTCATATTTTCAAAATTAAAGCCCTCTACTCGAACTATCTCCTTGCGTTTACCGGAATTGATGCTAAATGAGTTACGGATAATCGCTAACAAACGGGACATTCCCTATCAATCATTGATAAAGCTATTTTTAAAAGAACGAATTGATGTAGAGTTAAAAAAATATCAAGGCAAAAAAGCCGCTTCCTAAGCAGCCCCCATAGGTGGATTGCTTTTTGTTAAAATGATCCGTCAGGATTATGGGGGCTAAGTTACGGTCGGTGGGAGCATCGCCACCCCTACCTCTGCTTCAAAACGGAGCGTGTATCATTGACTCCAAAACTTTATTTCTATCGCCAACTTCGCTGGAAAATTATGGCCGGGCATATGCTGGTGGTCCTGGTGGCGGTGCTGACTCTGTCGTTGGTGAGTGGGATCATCAGGCTGCAAAGCCTGCCGGGCGCTTTGCGCCCTTACTTGGACGTTCTGGCGCAGGCCGAGTCTCCTGCGGAAATCGAGCATATAGTCACTCACCTGCTGGACACATTTTATCGGGACGCAATTTTCCAATCCATCCTCAGCGCCGCCATCAGCGCCTTTGTGGCCGGCCTGCTGACCAGCCTATTTCTGGCCCGCGAGATTTTGCGGCCCCTGCAGCAGTTCGCTCATAGCAGCCGGCGTATCGCCAGCGGCCGCTACAACGAACGGTTAACTGTGTCGGCCAGTACCGAACTGAGTGTAGTCGCCGCCCACTTCAACGAGATGGCCGAAGCCCTGGAACGAGTCGAGCAGCAGCGAGTGGCTTTGCTCAACAACGTAGCCCATGAATTACGGACCCCCCTGACCGGCCTGGAAGGTTACCTGGAAGGATTAATGGACGGCCTCTTCAGCGGTGACCCGGAAACCTTCGCCCAGATGTTCCATGAAGTGCGCCGCCTTCATCGCCTGGTAGATGACCTGCAAGCCCTGTCGCTGGTGGAAGCGGGACAATTTTCACTCCGGCTAGAACGGTTCGATCTCATCCCGCTGGTCGAGCGAGTTATCGCCCAACTCAAACCGCAGGCGGAGGCTCAAAGTTCAGAAATAATTTCTGAGCATCACCTGCCCGAAATCCCGGTTTACGCCGACCCCGACCGCACCACCCAGGTGATGTTGAACCTGATCGGCAATGCCATTCGTTATACCCCTGAGGCTGGCCTCATCATCGTGCGGGTCAGCGCCGCCGGCAATATAGCCCAGGTAGAAATCCAGGATAACGGCCTCGGTATTCCGGCCGAGGCGCTGCCTTACATTTTTGAGCGATTCTACCGGGTAGACCGGTCGCGCTCTCGTACAGGCGGCGGTACAGGCATCGGCCTGACCATTGCCCGCCACCTGGCCTGGGCCATGGGCGGCAACCTGACCGCCGCCAGTCCCGGTTTGGGGCAGGGCAGCCTATTTACCTTTACCCTACCGTTGGCCCCGCCTTCTCTTACATAATCCTTACATTAACCTTATCCTGCTTTTACAAAGCTTTGTTATATTTCAACTATAGTTTGATTAATTCCCCTCTGGCGGGCCTACTGTTCGTTGCTGCCATAACGACTGATGGGCTTGTGGATAAATATGCCTTCGTCAGACCCGCCGGAGATACCCGTTAAGAGGGTAGTGGTTGTAAAGCGAGTGAAGGGGTTTGGCCCCTAGATAACCACTCAGATTCGTGGAAGAGTAGTTCCAGCCTGGAAACTACATCTTTGCGGGCCTTTACAATAGACCCACTACCCGTAGGAGTAGGGAGTAAACACTGGAAATGTTCCCTTTACTTCCTACTCCTACTCCTACTCCTTACTTCCCCCCTTAAGCTCAAGCCATTAGACTATCCTGAATAGAAGGAGCTGCCCTGCACCGGATAACCGGCCTCGGCCAAAAGGTGCTTGGCATAAGCTAACACTTCGGGGCTATTACCTTCAACCGTCAGCACATGCTTGGCGGGGTCGCTATGGACCAGGTGGATGCCTTTAACATCTCGCAGCGCCTCTGTAATCCGGCGCAAGCAATGGTGACAATGGTAGGCCGGAATGACCCAAGTGACGGTTCGCATGTAATTTTCCTTCCTCGCCAATAGTAAAGGGGGCGCTCAATGGGATTTTAAGATTTTAACACAAAGAAAACACAGAAAACACAGAGAACTCAGAGATTCTTTGTGAACTCTGTGACTTCTCCGTGTTCTCTGTGTTCCATTTTAAACGGTGCTTTGTGGGGTAGATAGGGCTTGCCGGGGCAGGAAATAACTTTTCTGTAGCCCATTCGTCATAATGACACAGCCCCCTCTGGCCGGGCAGGCCCCGCAGCCATAACTCGCCGGGCCAAACTCCACCAGGCGCCCGCTTCGTACCAGTATTTGCAGCATCCCCTCCAGGGCGCTGGACTCGATCTCCAACTTCCGGCTTAACTCGTCCAGGCAGAGCGGCGTTCGGGCCTGGCGGAACTCGGCCAATATCTGCTGTAACATCACTCTAGCTCCACCCCAGGAAGCGGCCGCCTTGATACACCAGCACTGCCAACAGCCAGGCCAGGCCAAATTGGTAAGTGGCCGATATCCACATCCATTTCCAGCCATACTCAGCCTTAATGGCTCCCAGGGTAGCCACGCAGGGAGTATAGACCAGCACGAAAACCAGGAAGGCTAAAGCGGCCAGTGGCGTAAAGTTCGATTGTAGAGCTACGCTCAAGGCCGTTTCTTGGCCTTCCTCTTCGGCTCCAACAAGGTTGACACCGGGAATGAGGCTGAGTAGAGTTTTGCCTGCATCAAGGGTAGCCGTACCAAACCCAACAATAATTTCACCGATATCTTCGCCAAAGGTTGTCAGCGGAGCTTCTTCTGCCGCTTCGGCCTCGCCAACATAAATCTGGGCCATCGTGCTGACCACAATTTCCTTGGCAATGAAACCGGTGACGAGTGAACCGGTGGCTTCCCACTTGTCAAAGCCTGCCGGGGCAAACACAGGCGACACAATATGGCTAACCTGACCAAACAAACTGTCACGGGGGTTTTCCACCCCCCAGGGCAAATTCATCAAAAACCAGAGCACAATCGAGACGGTCAGGATAACCGTACCGGCCTTACTGACAAACTCTTTACTCTTTTCCCAGGTGTGAATCAGCAATCCTTTGAGCGGCGGCAAACGATAAGGCGGTAATTCCAGGGCAAACATAGTATCGGGGTTATTCTTGAAGAGAGTGCGGCTAAAAATTGAACCTACCACCGCCGCCAAAACAATACCGGCGATATATAGACCGGTAATCAGCAGGTCGGCCCGCCGAGGGAAGAAGGCCAGTCCAAATACGACGTAAACCGGCAGGCGGGCCGAGCAGGACATCAGCGGCACCAGCAGGCCGGTGGCAATCCGGTCGCGCTCATTTTCCAGGGTCCGGGTAGCATACACCGCCGGCACGGCGCAGCCAAAACCCAAAATCAGGGGAATAAAACTCTTGCCGTGCAGCCCGGTAAAACTCATCAGCTTATCCATCAAAAAAGCCACCCGTGCCATGTAGCCGGAGTCTTCCAGCAAGGTCAGAAAGAAATATAACACAAACAGGCCGGGCAGGAAGACGAGCACTCCACCCACTCCAGCAATGACCCCGTCCAGCACCAGGGCATGCAGCCAGTCCGGCGCGGTCAGCAGAGTCAACAAACTGGCTATCCAGCGGCTCATCGGCCCGCTGATAACGCCATCCACCCAGTCGAGGTAGGGGGCGGAAACATCTACCACCAGTTTAAACATAACATACATCACCATCAGGAAAATCGGCAAGCCCAATACCCGGTGAGTGACGATTGTATCAATACGGTCGGTCACGGTGTAGCGATCAGTCTGTGACTTGTCCACTACCTGGCGGGTCAAGCCGTGAATAAATCCGTAACGAGCGTCGGCCACCGCAATATCGACGCTGTCGCCGTAAATTTCCTGGATTCGGGCACTACCCTGCCTGGCCCAGGCCACAATCACCGAACCGCCCTCCAGTCGCTCAACCCGGGCCACAAGGTCGGCTTCACCTTCGAGCAATTTTATCGCCAGCCAGCGAGGTCTGAATAACCGAACCAGGGTGGGTTGATCCTGAATCAGGGTAATGAGATAATCAATCTCGGCCTCGATTTCTTTACCATAATTAATCTTAAATTCAACCGATTTTAAGGGAAGATGGCTCAGGGTCATCGCAACTATCTCCTACTCAAGCGACCAATTTTAACCGGGGTCGTTCGGGTTTTACGAGATTGATAGTTGCCTCTAACAACTCATTAATCCCCTGCCCTCGATTACCGACCGTTTCGATAATAGGCACATAGTCCAATAAAGCCGACAACTTGGCCTGGTCGATGTGCAGGCCACGGGCGCGGGCAATATCTACCACGTTAAGAGCAATGATGAGCGGCGCGCCCAATTCAAGCAGTTGTACGGTCAGGTAAAGATTACGTTCCAGGTTACTCGCGTCCACAACGTTGATAACTGCATCCGGCTGCTCGTGCAACAGGTAATCCCGGGCAATCAATTCTTCGGGGGAGTAGGCGCTGAGGCTGTAGGTGCCGGGCAAGTCAACGACCTGGCAAGCCAGCCCGTGATAGCGAAATGTACCTTCTTTCTTTTCCACCGTTTTGCCCGGCCAATTACCAACATGCTGGTGCAACCCGGTCAGCGCATTAAAGAGGCTGGTTTTGCCGGCGTTGGGGTTGCCGGCAAGAGCTATGGTTAAATCTGTCATCTTCTTTCACTTCCTTAGCTGATCAACACAACTTCAATATTGGCCGCATCTCGCCGGCGCAACGACAGGTGATACCCCTTGACGGTAAATTCCACCGGGTCGCCCAGCGGTGCGATGCGCTCGACGGCAATCCTTTCGCCTCGCACTAAACCCATTTCCAGCAAACGCCGCCGAGCCGCCGTCTGGCCGCCCACCCGCACAATGGCTCCCACCTGGCCGGGTATTAATGAATCAAGCCTTACAGCCGGTTGGCCATTGGGATGAAGTGTGGTTAGTTCCATACAAAATCTCCTTGTTTGTAGTAGCGACTGAAGCCGCTCATAGTTGCAGAATTATTGAGAAGTGCCCCAGACCCTAAAGGTCTTTGAGACCTTTAGGGTCTTCATTCAACAAGAAACAGCGTGTTTCTTGGTAGATACTTCTAGAGTTACCCCAATTTGCCTCGCGATAACTGCTGACAGGGACAGACGCTGAGTAGAAATTTCTAGCAGCAGGGCTCCATCGGCGGCTACAGCTAAAACTCCGACGACGCTTCCCGCCAACAAGCCATGATGTCGCAAAAAATCTTGAGTTACCTCGTCGACGGTCAGGCCGACCACTTGTCCGCGCTCACCGGCGGCCAGGGTGGTCAAAGGTTGGACCAAACGTTCGGCGAGCGGCCCGTGCTCATACGGAATCGGCTGATTTTGCGGGCTAACACTAGGATATTCCAAAAAGGTCGCCAATTGTTCAGCCAACGGCTCCGGGGTAACGTGCTCAAAACGACAGGCTAACTCTTCGGCGATGTGAGGTTCAATACCTAACTTTTCAACAAAAAAAACCTCCCACAAACGCCGACAGCGCAAGACATGCCGGGCCAACTGCTCGCCGAGAGAGGTAAGTTTAACTCCTTTATAAGGTTCGTACTCAATCAATTGCTTATCGACCAGCTTCCGGCTCATCTCATTAGCCGAAACGAGCGACACCGAAAGTTCCTGGGCCAGGGCGGGTACGGGTACGGGTTGCCCTTCGTGTTGCAGCAGGGCAATGCGCAGCAGGTACATTTCAATACTTTCGCTCATTGGGCTGGCAGGAGAGTTAAGGTATTCCATAACAAAACACCTCCTAATGATAAGGTCAACCTTACCATTCAATCCTATCATACAAGTCCGAGTCAATGCAGTGACAAATGTCACATCTGAATCGGACAAATATCACCTGAGATTCTAACCGGGGTTAAATTAAAATGAACATGAGGTTAAAATGAAAAAGCCTCGCTCCAGGGCGAGGCTTTTATGACTTGCGTTAGCATCAGGCATAAATGTAGTAGTCGCGATTGTCCCAATCGTAACCCACCGAATTGGTTTTATTGAGGTGGGCCAAAATCTTTTGACGGGCCAGAGGGTCTTCGTAAGCTTTGGCTAATTGGTGCAGGAGTAGCCTGATCTCCGGTTCATCAGGCAGCTTACACCGGTCACCCAAACACTCTACTAGCCCTACCATTTGCAAGTCCTGGATGATCTTTTTCAGCAGTGATTCATCCCCCAAGTGCAAATATACGGCAAACTCCTGGGTCGTTGCTGTCAACTGAGGTTTTCGCTGGAGAAAAAGCAAAAATCGTAACTTTTGAAACGAATCGATCCGACGGTTACGAATGAAATCAGTTACCACGTCCATCATGAGTTTACCTCCTGTCGCGACGCTGCGACCTGCCAAGCCCTTGCAGATACAGGTAGGAACATAAATTCAATTAGGTAAAGCTTAGACAAGAAAGAGGAACTGGACCTGAACCAATTTGCAGGTCAGACCCAGTATATGTCAGTATAAGGGATAAATACAGGCAAATCAAGTGAGAAATGTCACAATAATGAGTGACATTAGTAATTTGCTTTACCTCAATCAGCCCTTTTTATGGTAATGTTCCTATTCACCTCGTAGAGGTATCTTACAACGCTTCGGCTTTGGCCGCGCTGTGAACTTCATCAAAACGTACAGCAGCCAAGTCCTCTTCGGTGATATGCAATTTCTCATCCAGGAGTTGCTCTATCCGCTGCACCAGGGCAATGGCATCCAAGCCGTAATGCTTCATCAGGTAGGGGCGGCTGGCCCCGTGAGCATAGGTATCATACAGGCCGATGCGCGTTACTTTTTTGCCAATGCCTGCTTCGGCCACCACTTCCGACACGGCTGTACCTAAACCGCCGATGATGGTATGGTTTTCCATGGTCACAATACCATATTTGGCTTGGGCGGCAGCTTTCACTACCGACGGATCGTTAAACGGTTTGTGGGTAGAGATGTGCATATGCTGAATGGAGACGCCCCGCTCGGCCAAGACGCGGGTAGCGCGCATGGCTTCTTCGGTGCAGATGCCGGCAGAGAAGA
The DNA here is from genome assembly GCA_964622215.1 of uncultured Caldilineaceae bacterium. Lineage (GTDB taxonomy): Bacteria > Chloroflexota > Anaerolineae > 4572-78 > J111 > DSQQ01. Next base: position 5,037 of record CAZUNT010000070.1, on the reverse strand, counting down.
GGGTGATATCGCTGCCGGTGCTCAGAACACGAGCCTGCCCCAGTTTCATTTTATCGGCCGGGTCAAACAAAACGGGCACCTCACCACGCAGTTGGCGGACGTAAACCGGTCCATTCACTTGATGGGCAACCTCAATCACTTGCCGCACTTCGGTTGCATCGCCCACTTCAAGAATCGTCATATTGGGAATCACCCGGATGATACCGATATCGTCAATAGCCTGGTGAGTCGCGCCGCCGGGGGTGGTGATGCCGGGCAAAAAACCGATCAACCGCACCGGTAGGTTAGGGTAGGCAATGGACATCGAAAGCTGGTCAAGGGTGCGGCGATACAGAAAAACCGCAAAGGTGTGGAGAAACGGGAAGAAACCTTCACGGGCCAAACCGCCGGCAAAGCTCATCATGTTCTGCTCGGCCACCCCCATTGACAAAAAACGATCCGGGTAGGTGTCTTTGAACAGTTTCACTTCTACCGAACTGGTCAAATCGGCCGATAATACCAGCACCTCCGGTTTGTCTTTGGCCCATTCGACAAAATGTCGTTCGTGTACACGAGACAGCATTTTCATTAGTCTTTCACTCCTTCTGCTTGTTCCATGGTGGCCAAAAGATCACCATAACGTTGGCGTTCCGTTTCACTTTTAAAGCGAACATAATGGAGGAACGGCCGGCGCTCTTCCAGAATCGACATACCATGGCAGGGGTTGGTGTAAGCCAATACCACCAGGGGACGACCATCGGGGGGCAAGGCGGCCGGTTGAGCCAACGCTTCCACATCATGCCCGTCTACGCTAAAAACACGGGCCCCAAACGCTTCTAACCGGCTGGCCAGCGGCTCAATGGACATCACCTCCTCAGTTTTCCCGTCGCATTGTTGGCCGTTGACATCTACATAAATACCTGCATTGTCCAGCTTAAAGAAGGACATCGATTGAATGGCTTCCCAGGTCTGTCCTTCTTGAAATTCTCCATCAGACAAAAATATCCAAACTCGGCCGGTGTCGCCTCTCCTCTTACGCGCATAGGCTATACCTGCTCCCTGGCTGATAGCTTGGCCCAACGAACCACCCATCACCTCATTACCGGGCGAGTGTTCGGCGGCAATCATTTCCACCGAGCTGCCATCCTGGTTAAACATCGCTAACCCTTCAGCGGCCATCCGGCCCACTTCGACCAAAGTGGTGTACAACACCAGGGCATAATGGGACGGAGAGAGGATAAAACGGTCCAGGTCTGGCTGTTGGGGGCCATTGTAAGCGGCTCCGGTGAGATAGCCGGTGTTATGAAGGCCGGGTACACCAGGAAACGGCGGCGGGATCAGCGGCGCGGCGCTTGGCCCTAATTTCATGATTTTAGTATATAAGGTGGCAAATATTTCACCCGCCGAGCAGGCCTGGCTGAGATAGCCCCCATTGCTACTGACCGTGTAGTGCAGGACTCGTTTCCTGATATTTTGGGCCACCCGGTGTGCTTCGTCGGGCCAATTATCAATGTGCTTTCCGTTTGTGGTCATCAATATCTTCCTTTCTTACAAAATAGAGCTAAAGGTTGCGTATTGGAGATATTTAACGCTGGTCTTAAGTCTATTCGAACATAATTGAATGTCAATTTAACTTCTCACCTTATTTTCGCCCGATAGGACCGGCGGATTGCTTTCAGATAATGACACTCTTCATTAAATAAACGGTTTTGAGATTCCTTGACAGATCATGAGGGGTTTGCTATGATTCCACATTCAGGTTATTGCCGAAATGAAGCAGATGCTGCGGGCGTACCTTGAGACGGTGTTGCAGTGAAGCCATATCGGGATTTTGAGTTTAATCTACGAGAATTGGCCGGCTCAATGGGTGATTTTGGGACGCTGTTCCCGCTGGCCGTCGGGCTAATCGTGGTCAACGGCCTCAACCCGGCCGGTCTTTTCATTATGATGGGCCTGGTCAATCTTGCCACCGGGCTAATTTACCGGCTGCCTATGCCGGTCGAACCCAAAAAAGTCGTTTCCGTAGCGGCGATCGCCCAGCAGTGGCCGGCCTCGCTGGTCTATGCTTCCGGCTTGGGCCTGGGACTGACCTGGTTTTTCCTGGCCAGTACCGGCTTGCTGCATCAAATCGTCGCCTGGACTCCTCGATTTGTAGTACGCGGGATTCAAGTCGCCCTGGGAGTGCTGTTAACCTGGGAAGGTCTCAAAATGATGCGCCCGGAGCCGCTGTTGGGGCTGCTGGCCGTGCTCATCGTCGTCACCCTCCGCCAGAATCGCTACGCCCCGGCGGCCCTGGTTTTGATGGCGTTGGGGCTGGCCATTACAGCCTGGCAAGGCGGACTGCGCTCCCTAGAATTAGCCATCACCCTGCCACCTCTGACCCTACCGCGCCTCGATGATGTGTGGCAGGCGATGTTCCTGGCCGGTTTTGCCCAGATTCCGCTGTCGATTACCAACGCGGTTATTGCCACCGCCGCGCTCATTCGGGACTATTTCCCGGATAAACCGGTCAGCGAGCGGCAGTTGATGATTAATATGGGCTTTATGAATGTTATTCCGGCTTTCTTTGGCGGTATGCCGATGTGTCACGGGGCCGGGGGCCTGGCCGGGCAATACTACTTTGGCGCGCGCACCGGCGGTACTAATATCCTGGAGGGCCTGATTGAAATCAGTCTGGGCTTATTCCTGGGAAAATCTCTGGGAAATCTGCTCGCGGTTTTTCCAATGGCCCTGGTAGGCGGCATGATGTTCCTGGTTGGGCTGGAGCTGCTCAAGGCGATTAAAGGGCTGAAAGGCTGGGGGTTACGTGTTGCCCTCCTTACGGCGGTGGTGGCAGCGGTGACAAATATGGCCGTGGGCTTTGGGGTAGGTATGGTGACCGCCTATCTCCTCCGTGCCCTAGTCCGCAGGCATAAACTACCCTGCGCCTGCGAGCATCCGCTGGTGGCCCTGGGGCCGTTACGCTTGTGAGGTAACAACTATATCAAAAGAAATCGAGCCGGGGGTTAGCCGCAGTCAGGACGGCTCGCTGCTGAGGCGCAGACCATAAGGTGGTAATACCTTGAGCCAAAGCATCAATCAAAGCGGGGACATCCACAGCGGCAGTGCTGTGCATGCCTTCGCTGACAATAAGCGCTCGTCTCGTTTCCGGCTCAACCGTTGAGCGGCGGCTCTGGCGGAAAGTCCAGCGCCGGGCATGGACCTGATTAGCGGCGTCGGCAAAGATAACTTCGTCAGGAGGGGGGATCTCGATTTCGTCGCTGAAGGCCAGGTATTGCTCATCGCCACGGGCGTGCCGCACCTCCAGATAATCGGCCACTTTAGCCAGGTCAAACACAGCCACCGGCAGGGCAAAAGCCAGCGACACGGCATTGCACAGGTCAACCAGCGGGTGCAAGCGGGGCAGATCACCCTCCTTCCGAAAGCGGCGCAGCAGCGCTTCACCGGCCGAGCGATACTGAGTTGGTTTTAGCCCCATTTGAGCATAGGTCCGCCGCCAGGCCGAAATTTCGGGCAAGTCAGACTCTTGCTGGCCGCCATCCAGGCGTTCACGAGCGCGTTGATACCAGGGCTGAAGCAGAGCCTCAACCTCGACCTGGGGCTGGATATCCGCTACGACCAACAGGCCGGGTACAAGCTGGGGAAATTGCTGCCAGATTTTTGGAGAATGAGAGAAGTGCATAATATCCTCTATAATTGTTGTGGCGGGGTGTCAAAATAGCCTTTGGCGCCCCAAATTTTTTATTCCGGGTGGGGCACCGGCTTGGCAATGACAATGGCCCGATGGGTGTTATTGGTATAGGGCCAGCAGGTTACCAGGGTGAGCCGCTCCTCATTGAAGGGACCAATCCACTTGGCGTTCTCGCGGCGCACTGCGTCGGGTTCGCCCTTATCTTTGACAATAAATTTGTCCACTACAACATACTTGAAGGCCTGATCACCTTCATAAAGCGTCACCATATCACCCACATTTAATTCAATAGTATACCGGAAAACTTCGCCTTTGATATTATGATGGCCGGAGAGCACAATATTACCACCTTGACCGGGTAAAGTTGAATTTTTATGCCAACCGGCGGCATAATCGGCTACTGTCCAAACATTGACCGGTGTGCCGCTTTCGTTCGTGATGGTGGTCCAGCCGACGGCAACCACCGGAGCATCCAGGTCGATGCTCTCCGCAACGACACGAGTGATGGGGGAGGCTTCCACCGAAGTCGGAACAGGAGCAGGGGCCTCATTCGTCTGAATGATCGTGTCGTCCGGCAGTACCAGTGGATTGTCTTCCAAAGATGGGGCCGATGCGGCAGCAGGTTGTGAAGTGGGAGTTGCTTCCGGGGTAGAGGTAGCAGCTTGTGTCACTTCCGGCGTCGGGCTGGGAGGCTTTGGGGTGAACGTGACTTGTGACCCAGGGAGAGAGGAGGCCAGAGTCGGGGTGATCGGCGGTTTTGAGGCAGGTCTGGTTGTGGCAGTATTGGTAGGCTTAATATTAATTGGATCACCCGCTTGCCGCGAGGGTGAAGCAACGACGGTCCGGGTTAGGGACGGTTGAGGCGACGGCGTCTCGGTCAGGTCAGCAACTGACACCTCAATAATGCGGGCCGGGGGCGGCTGGCTGGCCTCAAGCTGATACTGGTAAAACATCCAACCCCCTGTACCCAGAAGCGTCAGACCGGCTACAATCAAGATTAAACTGAAGATTTGCTGGCCTCTGACTGGAGGTGGGGCTAAGGGTTGCAACTCAGGCTGGCGTGGGGGTTGGTTAAACAAATTATCACTCACCGGCTAACTTCTAATTATCCCTATCTTTTTAGAATAGCAGACATGGTATCTATAGGAGGTCAATCTGTCAAGAGAAACCGGGTCTGTCCATATTTAAGAGACCTGACAGGTTTTGAAAACCTGTCAGGTCTTTCGAGGTGAAACCTTTTGACAAAGCCCCAGCCCTTTGTTATAGTAACTCGACTCTGGCCACACATACGTGCGATCCTCCTTTGAAAATAACTTTGTGGAGTGCAGAATTAATTCTGCACTCCAGATTTTCATCCCTGGTGGTGT
>CAZUNT010000069.1:12711-31701 GCA_964622215.1 uncultured Caldilineaceae bacterium | reverse complement strand
GACCATTTGAAATAGCCGCTGGTGCTGTAGGCCAGGCCGCCGCCTCGGACGCCATATTGCCCGGTCAGAGCCGGTAAAGTGAGGATGGCCCGCACCGTTTGGCCGCCGTGGCCATGGCGCTGCAAGCCGTCGGCAAATTTAATTAGCCCAGGCCGGGTGGCGGTGTACAAGTGGGCCAGGTCGATGATGATTTGTTCCGGCAGACCGGTAATGGCGGCCACGCGGGCCGGTTCGTAAGCGGCTAGCCGTTCGCGCAATTGCGACCAGCCGACGGTGTAATTCTCCAGCCAGGCTTCGTCGTGGAGATTTTCGGCCACGATGATGTGGGCCAGCCCCAGGGCCAATACGCCGTCGGTGTTGGGCAGGGGAGCCAGGTACAGGTCAGCCCCACGAGCGGTACGGGTGCGGCGGGGATCGATCACCACCACCTGGCAGCCTTGACGCTGAGCGTTTTTGAGGTGAGGCATAAAGTGGGGTGCGGTGCTGACCGGGTTATGGCCCCAGATGATGACCAGTTTGCTGTGAGCCACGTCGCTGTAGGGTGGGCTGTGGCGAGCGCCCAGCGTCGCCTCGACTGCCAACTCGGCCGCAGCCCCGCAGATAGTGCGCTGGAGTTGGCTGGCTCCCAGCCGGTTCCAGAAACGGGTGTTGCTTACCGTCATCTGCACCATGCCAAGTGTCCCGCTGTAGCTGTAGGGCAGAATGGCTGCCGCGCCGTATCTGTCAATAATTTCTTGCCAGCGGCTAGTTATCTCGGCGATGGCTTCCTCCCAGCTAATTCGCGTCCACTGCCCGCCTCCCTTCGGCCCGACTCGCCGCAGCGGGTATAACAGCCGGTCGGGATGGTAAACGTGTTCCAGGTAGGGCCGCACTTTAGCGCACAACCAGCCCTCGGTGATGGGATGATTTGGATCGGCATAGAAATTTATAGCCCGACCGTCTTCAACTTCGGTGATGAAGCCGCAAGTATCTGGGCAGTCGTGGGGACAGGCCCCGTGGATGTGTTGCATAGTCATCGATCTCTCCTTGTAAAAACTATTACCGCAGAGCTTTCAGGGTAGCTTCATCAAAGGGATTGCGCCCCGCCTTTAACTCGCCAATCCATTCTGTTCGTTGGGCAACATCTTTTCTAAGCGTCTCATCGTCCTTATGAGCCTCCACAAAGGCTGTAAAATCCTCAATTGCCCCAGCTTTATCGCCGGTCAGGGCGCGAGCCAGACCCCGGCTGTCACGAAAATCCCCATTATCCGGCGCTAACTCAACCGCCTGTTGGCAGGCATCCATTACCTGAGCAGCGTGGTTCCATGTACTCCCTGACCAGCACAGTCCATTCCAGTCTGCAGCCGAGATGATTAAATGGGGGGATAACTTCAAAGCCTGTTCGAAATTAGCCTTGCCGCCGGCAATATCTCCTAATAAAGCCTGACTCAGGCCGGTCTCTATCAAAGTAAACGGATCGACAGGCAAGTTGGGGCAGATTTTGTGGTAGGGAATGTCGACGCCAATAAACTGATCCCATTCCTCTTGCGTCAGTTCCCGGTTGGCCCGGCGGCAGGCCCGCTCCCGCCACGACTCAATATCCATATCCCACAGGATAATGAAGTTATCACGGCCACCCGAAGCCAGGGTTTTGCCATCAGGGCTGAAGGCTAGATTAAAAACGGTATCATCATGGCCGATGAGGGGAGCGCCAAGCTGCTGGTGCGTGGCAACATCCCACAGGATAATAGAATTGTCGGAGCTGCCGGAAGCCAGGGTCTTTCCGTCGGGACTGAAGGCCAAGCTCTGTACCGCCTGCCGGTGGCCGGTCAAAAGTGGGCCAATCTGCCTACCCGTCGCGACATCCCACAGAATAATGACACTGTTATCGTCACCGGCGGCCAAAGTCTGCCCATCGGGACTGAAGACGACGCTCCTCACCGGGTCAGTATGGCCCGTGAGCGTCCCCCCACGCGGCTGGCCGGAGGCTACATCCCACAAAATGATGTTTGTATCATCGCTGCCGGAGGCTAGAGTTCGACCATCAGGGCTGAAGGCCAGCGTATTCACAAAACTGGTATGACCTTCGAGGGGCTGACCCCGAGGTTTGCGACTGGCCACATTCCATAGGATGATGGTGCTATCCTCATTTCCCGAGGCTAGGGTCCGGCTGTCGGGGCTGAAGGCCAGGCTGTAGACCAGGCTGGTGCTCTCGAGAGGGGCACCAAGCGGCTGGCCCGTGGCGCCATCCCGGAGGATGATCGTGTTATCCCAACTGCCCGAGGCCAGAGTCCGGCCATCGGGGCTAAAGGCCACGCTGCTGACTACATTGTTATGGCCGGTAAGCGGCTCGCCGCGAGGCTGTCCCGTGGCTGTGTTCCACAGGAGAACGTTGCCACTGTCACCCCCCGAAACCAGGGTCTGGCCGTCGGGGCTAAAGGCCACGCTTCTAACCCAGTTATCGCTGCTGAGGGCGAACCGCCCCAGAGACAAAGTAGATAGATTCCACATGATGACATTTGCATCGCTCCCGGCGGAAGCCAGGGTTGTGCCGTTGGAACTGAAGGCTGCGCTGTTAACCTTGCTGTTATGGCCCAAGAGAGGCGAACCGTAGCGCTGGCCGGTGGCGGCGTTCCACATGATGATGGTGCCATCCCCACTCGTTGAGGCCAGGAGTTGGCCGTTTGGGCTAAAGGCCACGCTGAATACAGGGTTCGAGTGGCCGATAAGCTGTCCCCCAAAACGTGGCTGGCCGGTGGCGACATCCCACAGGATGATGGTGTTATCTTCGCCCCCTGAGGCCAGGGTTTCGCCGTCGGGGCTGAAGGCCACACTGTACACCCAGTTAGAATGGCCGGTGAGCGGCTCATGGCGGGGCTGATCCGTAGCGACATCCCATAAGATGATGGTATTATCATCGCTGCCGGAGGCCAGGGTCTTCCCGTCGGGGCTGAAAGCAACGCTTCTGATCCAATCGGTGTGGCCTGCCAGCGATTTGCCGCGCGGCTGGCCCGTAGCGACATCCCACAAGGTGATGGTGTTATCGTTGCCACCTGAGGCTAAGGTCCGGCCATCAGGGCTGAAGGCGACGGTATTTACTATACTGGCTTGACCGGTAAGCGGCTGGCCACTGAGCTGGCCGGTGACAATATCCCACAAAATAACTCTGCCCTGATTATCGCCTGCGGCCAGCATCTTTCCATCGGGAGTGAAGGCGACACTGTTGATGCGGGCGCTATCGAAAGTAAGCCTGCCGTGTCGTTGGCCGGTCATCACGTCCCACAGTACCACTGCGCTATCGGAGCCGCCGGAAGCGAGTGTTTGACCATCGGGGCTGAAAATTACACTATTAACCCACCAATTGCCGTGACCCCGTAAAAATTGGCGGAGAAAGCGATGGTGGCCCACCCCGGCCAGCAAACTTCCGTCTGCCTGTACTCGGTTGTTAATTCCGTTGGCTTCCAATATGTTTCCAATTTCCAGGCCCAACAACAGGGCCAGGTCAAGCCGGTTATCCAGGTTAGTGTTTACCTGGGCTTCCAGGCGACCCAGACGGGCCAGCAAAGTCTCAGCCTGGGCTTTGACTTCGCCTGCGTCGGCCCGTTCTTTTTCGGCAACGGCGGTGGCCTCGGCGGCGTGAGCTTGGGCTTCGTTAGCCACGGCTGTTGCCTGGGCCGTTTCGGCTTCGGCGCGGCGAACTTCGGCCTGACTAAAGAGGAAGAAAGCAGCTACAGCCAGAACAATAGCAACTAAGCCGATCCCGGCCACCCACATCGCCCGTTGGCGCAATTTGGCCGCGGCTTTGGCTTGTTCTTCAGCTCGCATACGCTGCTCCTCGGCCAGAGTTTGAGCCTGGGCCAATTCCTTTTGGTGCTGAGCTTCCTTTTCTCGCGCTTCCCGGTCACGCACGGCTATGCCCGCCTCGATAAAGGCTGCCTCCAGCGTATTCAGCTCGCCGGGATGGGCAGCCGACCACTCCTCCACCTCTAACAGTCGCGCCCCCTCGTACACATAATCGTTACTGCGGCCGTGCGCCTCCCAATTGCGCGCCGCCTCGCCGAGTTCCTGCTGCAAGCGCAGCGACTGCCGGTTTTCGGTCAGCCAGTGACGGAGTAACGGCCACTCCCTAATCAGGGCCTCGTGCGAAACATCAAGGACTACTTCACCGGTTTCCTGATTCTGATCGGTGACAATCAAATTAGCGTCGACCAGCGTTTTGACAACCGCTTCCACCTCTTCCGGTTTGGCATTTTGGGTCAGAACTTCGGCCATAGCGGCTCGCCGGCGGGTATCGCTGGTACCTTCTCCGGGCCGGACCAGGCGCATAAAAATACGCCGGGCGATTTTTTGCTGCTCGGCAGTTAACTGGTTAATAATGCTATCGGCCCGGTGGGCCAGCGCACCCTTGACCCCGCCGATTTCGTTATATGCTTCCAGAGAGAGCAGGTTGCCGTCGCGGCGGTGGAATAATTCCAACAGCGCATGCTGCAACAACGGCAGCACGCCGGGGGCATTGGCCGTATCTCGCAGCAGGCTCTCCACCAGGGCTTTTTCCAGTTCCAGGCCAACCGCCTCTGCCGGCAGCAGGATGGCTTCACGCAGCTCTTTCTCGGTCATGGGACTGACAAGCATCTGGTTAAGGGTGACAACCTCGGCCAGGGGTTTGTAGGCAGCCGCCTTGCTGTAGAAGTCGCTGCGCATAGTCAATACCACAAAACAGCGATTATGCCGGGCCTGGGTAGCATAGAGGATCTGGTCAAGAAAAAGTTTTCGCTCGGCTTCGTCTTCGGCCAGAGTAAAGGTTTCCTCAAACTGATCAATGATCAGGAAAAAAACAGCGTCCTCCGGTTGGCGGGCCAGGGCCAGCGTTTCCCCAATCAATTCATGCAGCGCTTTCTCACCACCGTTTAGGCTGGCCCGGATGGCCGCCCGGTCTTGTCCTACCTGGCCGATAAAAACTTCGGCCAGGGCGTCGAGGGGGTGGGATCCGGGCTGCATTACCTTGACCGGCCAGCGCTGGCTGCCGGGTACGCGGCCTGCCGCCAGCGCCGGAACCAGCCCGGCTCGCACCAGCGAAGATTTGCCGCTGCCCGATGGCCCCAACACGGCGATGAGATCAGGGGCTTGCAGGCTGGTTTCTGTTTCGACCAGGTATTGCACGGTATTGAGCAAACTTTGGATGGCGTCGTTGCGGCCAAAGAAAAATTGAGCGTCGGTTTCGGTGAATTTGAGCAGGCCACGGTAAGGGTTGAGACCTTTGAAGGGTTTGCGCGGTGGCTCCTGGGCTATAAAAACGACGGTGCTGATTTGTAGGTTTAAACTGCCGAACTCAGCCTGTAATTCTTCCAGGGGCGCGGCCCGGCTAATAGCCTCTTCGGTCAAAGCGATGGCGTGTTTATAATCGTCAATTTGGTTAAGGAGATCAAGCGGAGCGGCACTGCCGCCATATTTGGCCTCGCGTTCCTGGAGAAGCTGGAAATTTTTGTGAAGTTGAAGCAGAAAATCTTGTAGACCCATTCCGGCGCCAGGGGATAGGTCGGAAGTAAGCGGGGTAGGTTGAGGAGATAGAGTAGATAATTTGGCTCGTGTGGGGGCTGCCTGGGAGGGCTGGTCAACCTCTGTGGTCGGGTTTGAACCGGTCTCCGCCATAATCCAATCGAGCAAGGCTTGTCGTGCTTCCTGGTAGGTAGGGTCAATCGCCAGGGCCTGATCCAGGCAAGCGCGGCGCCGCTCCTCGGTCTGGGTAATCGACGCCAACCAAACCCAGGCACTGGCATTGCGAGGATCAGCCTGCAAAACCTGGAGCAACAACTGACCGGCGCGGATTTTATCGCCGGTTTTTATAGCCACAATCGCCTGCTGCAGCACATCGGACATGACCACCTCCCTCTTCTTTTTGAAACAGGGGAAACAGTACCTACATTTTAGCTGAGAATGGTTTAGTAATCAAGGAGTCAAATTTTGGATAACTCCCAGAAATCAAAAGCAACGTTGCACAGATTGACATAAATGATTATAATGGGAGGGTCATCACACTTTGATAATACCTTTCTCTAGCGCGGTGGGGATGACGGAACGGGCGCAGAGGCGGGGAGGGAGTGAGGCGAAGAACGCTGAAATGTAATCTTCGTCTCCTCGCCTCCTTGCCTCCTCGTCTCGTTCGCCTCACTTTTCCTCGTCTTTTTTCTGGATCGCTTTCACCAGCTTGGGAATAATAAACCATTGCAGCACCCCCTGGCCAGGTTTCAGGTCATCCCAGGAGTCAATATCAAAACTCAAACATACCAGCCCTGCTGTGGGTAATTTAATTGCCCAACCGTCGTTTTCTTCATCCGTCCCCCTTGAAAAAGCCGGCCCACTCAGGGTGGCTACGGTTTCCTCCAAAACCGGATTGTGGCCGACGAGCAGCACTCGCTCGACGGTAGCTGATAAATTTTGAAGGGCTTTCAATAAATCAAGGCTGCTGCCTCCATAAAATGATTCTTCCCATTGAATGGCTTGGCGATAGTTGCAGGCTTTAGCCACTATCTCGGCGGTTTGTTTGGCTCGTTTGGCCGGAGAAGAAAGAATTTTGTCCGGCGCAGATTTAAATAGAGCCAGCACCTCGCCCATACGTGGCGCTTCCTCCAGGCCCCGTTTAGCCAGTGGGCGGTCAATATCGGCTAGGTCGGGATTGCCCCAATCAGATTTGGCGTGTCGCAAAATCAGGACGGTTTTCATCACTTACTCCTCCCACTTCTATTATAACTTCTCTTATTTGGGTGGCTAAATTTGCTTATCTAGGCTGATGCTTTTATGCTCAAGCCGATGAACTACCTGATTGTTTTTATCACCGCCTTTGTATTAACCCTACTTACCACTCCCCTGAGCGCCAGATTGGGCTACCTTTTCAACTTAGTAGATCACCCCGGTGGGCGGCGTACGCATCAGGGTGAGGTGTCGCGCCTGGGCGGGGTCGCTTTATTTGCCGGTTTTATGGGAGCAGGGCTGCTGGTTTTTGCCTTGAGCGCCCTGGGCATCTGGCCCCCCATTGGCGTGGAAGATCGAAAATTATTAACCGGGGTGTTGATAGGCAGCGGTTTTGTATTTTTGTTTGGCTTGTGGGATGACCGGCGTGAGTTACCGGCCTGGCCTCAATTTTTGGTGCAGTTTGGAGTGGCCCTGATTGCTATCGGCTTTGATATTATCGTCCAGCGGGTGACGTTGCCTATCTTTGGCTATACCGTTTTTCCACCCTGGATTACTTATCCTCTGACTGTTTTTTGGGTCATGGGGATGATTAACACGGTCAATTGGCTGGATGGCCTGGATGGCTTGGCGGCCGGGGTGGCGGCGATTGCCAGTCTACTCTTTGCCGTACACGCTTACAGTCTGGGGCAAAATATCGTTGCCATGTTTCCTTTAGCACTGGCCGCGGCCTGCCTGGGTTTTTTACCCTTCAACTTCCACCCGGCCCGCGTTTTTATGGGCAGCAGCGGCAGCATGGTGCTGGGCTTTGCCCTGGCCTCCCTCTCGATTTTGGCCCCGGCCAAAGTCGCCACAGCGCTGCTGGTCTTGGGCATCCCCATTGTCGATGTGATTTGGCTCATCATTCAACGCTGGCGGCGGCAGGGTAATCCCACCGTGGCCGGGCGCGACCATCTGCACTACCGCTTGTTAGATACCGGTTTAAGCCAGCGCCAAATTGTGAGCCTTTATTACATTTTTTGCGCCGCTTTTGGCCTGTTGGCTCTGATTATCGCCGACCGGTTCTTCAAGTTGATTGCGTTGGTAGTATTGGGGAGTCTAACCTTAACCCTGCTGTGGTGGCTGGCCAAAGGCGACCGCTGACGACCAACCGCCGACCGCTGAAAGTGACCGGTAGTAACGGTTTTAGTCGTCTAAAAACCACTAACGCAGTTACTATGAGAGTTTAGGTATTTCAACGTTATTCTTTTGCAGCCGTCGGCGGTCGGCGGTCGTTTTACACGTAGCCAATCGAGCGATACCAGTCCAGAGTGCGTTGCGCACCTTCGGCGAAGGTGGAGGGGACAAAATCCAACTCGCGGCTGGCTTTGCTGAAGTCAACCATCCAATCATTAAAAACGTAAGGCTCCAGGTTTTTGGGATAGAATGGCTCGCGTTGCGTAAACAGGGCGATAAATTCCATCAGCCGGGAAACCTCGATCATCAACCAGCCCGGAAAATTAATCCGCCAACTGCTGCGTTGGGCCAGGCAACTCACAATATGATTGGCTTCCTTGTGGGAGATACTTTGGTTAGAAATGTTGTAAGTGTGGCCGACTTGACCTCGTTTTAAAGCGGCTTCGATGGCCCAGGCCGCGTCACCTACATAGCAGGGAAAGATGATGTGCCGCCCCTGGTGAACCTGCACCCGCCAGTTCTTCAGAAACTCTTCAAAAAACAGCCGGTTGAAAGCATAATGGCCATACGGGCCGTAAAGCGCACCCAGGCGTAGAATGACGGCCGGCAGGCCCTTGCCGGTATAAGTGCGAACCAACTGTTCGCCGATGAGTTTGGTTTTGGCGTAATTATCGGTGGGATAGGGGCGGCATGGGGTCGTTTCGGTGATGACAACGCCCGTCTCTTGCGGCCCGACGACGATAATTGTGCTGATGTGGATAAATTTTTTGACCTGCGCCTGCAGCGCCGCCTCCAAGACGTGGTGGGTACCCTCGACATTGGTTTTGGTGAAGGGGCGGGCAGGGCCCCATAACCGGAAATGCGCGGCGGCGTGAACCACATAATCACACCCCACCATCGCCCGGTTAACCGAGTCGGCATCCCAAACATCGCCCCGGGCAATTTCCACCCCCAGGGTTTCCAGAAAAGAGGCCTCACTGGTTGGACGAACCAGCGCCCGCACAGCATAACCTTGACCCACTAAATACTCGCACAGATTTCGCCCTAGAAAGCCCGTAGCCCCGGTAATTAAAATCAAGTGTCATAATCCTGTAGGCGGTGAGTAAGTAGACGGTAAACAGTAGGCAGTAGACGGGAGTAATAACCCCTGTCTACTGCTACCGTCTACTGTCTACTTGATTTACCAGTCAATATTCTGCCCGTGATAGGCATAGATAAATAATTGGCGGATATCCTCAGCATCGGGTGACCGTGGTGAGGTAATAATTTGGGTGTCGCTTGCGGCGTTTTCTACCAGCTTGTCTATGCTCCCCTCAAATTCAGCCAAGGAAATCGACATGGCTTGCTGGATGGTGAGGGGTTGGCCTATCCCTGCCGCTAATTGCCGGATCGCCTGGACCAAACTGACCGCTCCTTGTTGAGGTGTCGCCGCCGGTAGGTCCAAAAAAGCGGCGAGGTCACAATAGCGAGACTGCCCACTCTGATTCCAGGTATTATACTGGATGGTGTAGGGCAGAAACAAGCCCACCGTGCGCCCGTGAGGTAGGTTATAAACAGCCCCCAAACTATGGCCCAACGCGTGCGCCAGCGAACACATAGAATTGATAAAACCCAGCCCGGCAATGGCAGCGGCGTTGTGCATCTTCTCCCTGGCTTCTATGTCGGCGCTGTTGGCGACAGCACGAGGTAGGTACTGAAAAATAAGCTGGATGGCTTTCAGGCACAGGCCATCCGAAAAGTCGTTGTTCCAGTTGGAGGTGTAGCCCTCGATGGCGTGAGTCAGAGCATCCATGCCGGTGTCGGCGGTCAGGCGAGGGGGCATGGTGATGGTCAAGGAGGGGTCCACAATGGCGATGTCGGGAATGTTTTGCGGCGAGCCAATGGCGACCTTGCGCTGGTCAGCCGGGTCGGTCAAGACAATACCCCAGGTGACTTCGGCTCCGGTGCCGCTGGTGGCGCTGATAGCCACCATGCGTGCTTTTTGGCGAAGGTTGAAAGGCTCAAAGGGGGTAACCGCCAGAAGATTGATGCCGGGGTTTTCATACAAAATCCACATGGCTTTGGCCGCATCGATGGGCGAGCCTCCACCCAGACCCACGATCCAATCGGGCTGATAGGCCGTCATCGCTGCTGCGCCGGCCTGGATGGTGGCGATGGCCGGTTCGGCTTCAACCTGGCTGTAAATTTGGCTGTCAATACCGGCTTGCTTGAGCTTGGCCTCAACCTGTTGGGCAAAGCCCAACTTGACCAGCGTGGCATCGGTAACAATAAAGGCTCGCCGGCCGGTCAGATAAGTCAGATGCTCTAGTGAATCTGGACCAAAAACTATTTCGGGACTGCGAAAGTACCACATATGGTGTTATGACTCCGCAAATTTGTAGTCGTTCACATGATAAAATTCTCAATGGGAGCGGTTGCCAGTTTATTTTTTGAGATTAACTTTTTGCCGTTGTTCATTTATTGGCTCTTGGTTGATATCGCCTGTAGAATTTCATGGGCAGGGGTAAAATTAGGGTTATAATCTAAGGCTGCCTGAAAATCTTTTTCCGCGCCGGGTTGGCCGGTGGCTTGCAGGGCCAGGCCATGATAGTAGTAGGCTTCTTCCAGTCCGCCTGCCCCTTTGATGGTAGCATAAGCTAAATCAAGGACATCTTGGTAACGGCCGGCCGCATAATAGGCTTCGAACGGCGTAAACTGATACCACAGCCGCCGCCAGTGCAGACCAATTTGCCTGGCCCGATCGAAGGCAGCGACGGCTTCTTGGGGGCGTTCCAGGCGGGTCAGGGCATCGCCTTGATTGAAGAAGGCGATGGCGTCATTGGGGTTGGCCCTCACTTCAGCCGTAGCCTTGTTCAAAACTTGCTCATCCATTACCCGATCATCCAGATTGGGGCCGATAATCGCCGCCACAGTTTCCGCCTGTTCCGGCGGATAGATGACGATATAGAGGCGATTGAAAACTCGCCAATCGGCGTCAAACTGCTCATAACCCACCTTGACCTCTGGGCCGTTGAGCGAATCCGTCGTGTAGAGTTGTCCGGCAGCGTCATCGTAGCCGGTGATGAGACGATAGTGGCCCAGGCCGTCGCCGTCGTGGACGAGCCAGGTTTCGGCCAGGACAGGCAAATTGTTGCTCAGGAGATGTTTGACCAGGTCAACCGTGCCGCCCCGGCGTACAATCGCCGCTAAACCGGTGGTACGCGCATAGGCGGCCAACTCTTCAGGGCTGACATTTTTATCATCGCGGTTGGGTTTGAGGAATTGCGCGCCTTCGACTTGAGTTTCCGGGCGGCCAAAATAGCTCATATTGGTGGTGATGGTGGCCGGGCCACAGTTATTCCAGGTTTGCCACTGATGTTGAAAGCCGTTCAATTGCACCCTGGGGCCAACGGGAGCCAGAACGACAGCCGGAGCGGTAGAGACGGGCAGCAACGTGGCTGTTGGAGGAAGTGGGGTAGGGGCTGCTTCCTGTCCAGAGGGGGCCTGCGCCCCAAGCTGTGTTTCGAAGGGGTCTGTCTGAGTCTCACTCGAAGACTCCAGCTCAGGTTGGGGGGTGGATGATGGTTGTAGTGGAACCGGGGTCGGGGTGACAGCGACGGCCATCACCGCCGTAGGCGCCGGCGTGGGCAGATACTCCGGGTGGGGCATCAGCTTCCGATAGTAGGTGCGAGCGCGGTAAACCAAGCTGTCAAGCCGGGGGCTGAGGATCGGCATAACTAAACCGAGGACGAGAGCGACTGTAGCCAGCAGAGCGCCGAAGCCCACACCGAAAATGATGGCGCTGCTTTTTTTGAAAATCTTTTTTTCGTAAGGTCGTTTGGAATAATTACGATAACCCAACTTATTTTTCCTGCTGATACCGGGCAACGGTGAAACGGTAGAGTTCGACCGGTTCATCGGGGCTGAGACCGGCTTTACGCCGGACCAACTCTAACTGGCGAGGCACACTATCCACCATCGGGATGTCAGGTAATAGTAAGGCGCGGCGGTAGCCCGACTGAATAAAAACCCCGTAGATTTTTTCATTTAACTCGCTCAGGTCGGTAACCGGTTCCATGGGGCTGAGCACGTCAACCTTCACGTCTAACCCTGGTAATTCGGCGGCCGTCATCGGGGGAAAGCGCGGATCATCGATGGCGGAGGCAATGGCGGTTTGGATAATAGCTTCGGCCAAATTGGGATGGATGGGCGCAATCGTACCTCGACAACCGCGTAATTGACCATCGGCCGTGTGCAGCGACACAAAGACCGCCGCTGGCTCAGCCATGTCATCGGGCAGCGGCGCTGGCGGCGAAATAATGCGGCCTATGGTGAGATATGTTTCTATTGCTTGATGGGCTAAGGTTACAAAAGGATGCATGTTGTTCCACCGGGGGATAATGACCCCACCATTGCTTTTTTAAGGTTAGGACTTATCACCTAAAATTTTTAGTTGTTTTGATTCGAGCTATCTGGTATAATCGTTTAGATAGCAAATGTGACAATTACAGCCAGTGTCTCTGGGAGCATACTTGGGAGTTTAGGGGTATGCCCTTCTTTCACTCACCGTCAGGTATTTTAAGACCATCGTTAAAGGGAAACTATGCCAGCCTCACCTGATCCAAAGACTGTCTTGCCGCCACAACCATCGTCGACTTCGCAACGGCCCTTACAGCCTTTAGGCTCAAAGCCGTCGCCCGCTCAAGTTCAACCTGCTACCCAACCACCGCAGCAACCTGCAGATCAGCCGCCTCGTGGGGCCGCTACACCCCGTCGCTCGGGTGGCCCTGCCCCTCGAAGTTTATCCCAAGTGTTAAAAGAAGCCGATCGTATGGTCGTTCAGGGCGAACTTGATGAATACTTGCCCGTACCCTGCGGTTTTGACCAGATTGACCGCTTGATCGGCGGCGGCCTGCGCAAGACCGAATTGGTGTTATTAGGCGGCCCTCAGGGGATCGGTAAAACGATTACGGCTTTACAGATGGCCCGCAACCTCGCTCTTAATGAAGCACACTATACCTTCTACATTTCCTATGAACATAGTGAAATTCATCTCCTGAATCGTTTGATCTGTCAGGAGAGTATCGACCCGACTAAAGATGATGTCAGTGGGGGAATTCGCCTGAAAGACCTGCATAACATTGTGGTCAGCAAACGAGCCAGAGAATGGGTTCGCAACGAAGGAAATGTCGGCCTCCAACAGATTCTAGCACAGCATCCCAAGACTGCCAAAGCGATGGAAACAATTAATCGCTATGCCGACCGGCTGATTTTGATGAAAGCCAGCCCGGCCGTAACGACGTTAAATGCCATTCGCGATATGACCCGTCAAATCGTGGAGGCAACCGGCGGCAAGTTGGTGGTATTCATCGATTATCTGCAAAAAGTGGCCATTTATCCGGAGCGAGCCGCCGACGAAAACGACAAGGTGACAATTATCGTCGAAGGGTTGAAAGACATTGCCATGACCCTGAATATTCCGGTAGTTGCTATCGTCGCCTCCGACCGGGAAGGCTTGCGCAGTAAACGTATGCACCTGTATCACCTGCGCGGCAGTTCTGCCCTGGATTATGAGTGTGACATCGCCATTATTATGAATAACAAATTTCACATTCTTTCCAAGGATCATGTCTCCTTCAACCCCTATAAGAGCGACAGTTACCGTGACTGGGTCGTTTTCACCCTGGAGAAGAACCGGGCCGGCCGGGCAATGTTGGATGTAGAGTTTCAGATGCGGCCCCAGCACTTCTGCTTCAACCCCAAGGGCAGCCTGGTGGAGCAGAAGTTGATTGACGAGAAGATTATTGTGGAGTAAGTTCGTCATTTGGGGTCCAAGGTAAGCTTTGGACCCCGCTTTTCCTCTCACCTGCCTCGCTGTTTGGTTTAAGTTCATATTCTAAATCTTTCAAAAAGGAGACCTGCCATGAAAAAAGCTCTATTTATCACCCTGCTCTTACTCGTTCTACTGTTGAGTGTAACCCCGGCTTTGGCTCAGGATCAGGCGAAAGTCATGCTGCTGCACTTTTCGGATTACCATTCTCACGCCGTACCCTTTTATGGCGAAGGCGAGGCTGATATCGCCGGTATCGCTCGCTTAATGGGCTACTTAAAACCACTGGCCGATGACCCCGATGTCCTCATCTTTAACGGCGGTGATACGATGAACCTCGGTTCGCCGGCCTGGTCTGACAAGTATCACTGCGCTGAATGGGGCTGGCTCAACGGAGTGGTGGATGCAATGGCTTTTGGCAACCACGACGCCGACTATGGAGCCGATGTATTTGCCCAGTGCCGGTCCCAGATCAACTATCCTGTTTTAAGTTCCAATGTCCTGACCGCCGACGGGCAGCCCCTCTTTCAATACGACGGCAAAACTTACCAAATCTTCGAGGTGAATGGCCGCCAAATTGGGGTGTTTGCTCTGGCCGGCTCCGATTTTGCCCGTTTGATCAAACCCCAAACGATGCCGGTCCCTGGCGTTACCTTTGCCGATCGGGTAGTGGTGGCGCAGCAGGTGGTCAAAGCTTTGCGCGAGCAAGAGCAGGTTGATGCAGTTGTGTTGATTGGCCACGCCTTGTATGAAGATGATGTCGCTTTGGCTCAGGCTGTGCCTGGCATTGACCTTATTTTGGGAACGCACAGCCATCGTAAAGAAGCCTTAAGCCAGATTCCCAATACCAGCACCTTCTACATTTCTCCCTTCCAATACGCCACCTACCTCAGCCGGGTGGAACTGACCTTTAACGGTGATGCTTTGGCGGCAGTCGATGGACAAAGCGTGCGCTTGAGTAACGACCTCCCCGAAGACCCGGACATTGCCCAACAGGTGACCCAGATGCAGGCCGACCTGCAAGCCGATCCCCAATACGCCCCCCTCTTCCAACCCGTCGGCGAGGCGGCCACTGAGCTGTCTACTACCGGACAATTGAGCGGCGAGAGTGTGCTGGGTAACCTGGTGATGGACATTTTTCGTTCCGCTGCTCAATCTCACCTGGCCCTGTCCACTTCCAGTAGTTTTCGGGAACCTATTCCGCCGGGGCCTATCCTGGAAGAGACGATGCGGACGTCAATGCCTTACACCAATCGTATCCTGGTATTTGATATGACCGGGGCGCAGGTGCAAGACCTGCTCAACTACAGTGTCTCGCGCAGCGGCAGCGATTTCTTCTCCCAGGTTTCCGGGGCTCGTTTCAATATCGTAGACGGCCAGGCGACCAACATCCAGATCTTAGCCGACCCGGCGAATCCCGCCACCGGCTATGCCCCGCTGGACCCGGCTGCTACCTATAAGGTCGCTACTACCGATTTTCAAGGCTTGATTGCGGCTGGTTACAAAGAGATCTTTGCCCCGGCCGGCCACGTGGATACTGGCCTTGATGTACGGACGGAGGTACGCACCTATCTGCAAGCCCACCGCCCGGTCACCGCACAATTGGATGGCCGGATCACCCAGGGGGCCGCCCCGGCTGAGTTACCGGTCAGCGGTGGTTTACTTGCCAACCCCTGGCCCGCTTTGCTCCTGGGGCTGGCTCTGCTTTCCCTGGGACTGTTGCTGCGGCGTCGGACTGCTTCATTGACCTGATTGAAAGAGCCATAAGCGCCCAAACTCTACATCCGAATTTGGAAAATAAAGACAGGAGTGAAAAAGTGCACTTTTTCACTCCTGTCTTTTTCTAAACTGCCTGGGATCGGTTAACTTCTCTGGACCCGCCCCAGCTTAGGGTGTATCCTCACCGGAAGGTAATTTGGCCGATAGTTTGCGGGCCACGTTGCCGGCCGAGATGAGCGGCGTCTCTTTATCACGATACATCAGGATGAGGAAGGCGCCGGCATTTCCCCGCCGGAAGACCACTACATCGATCCGCATTGGGATGCCCTGCATGTCGGCCACCACGGTTATGCCCGTCGAGGCGTCGCCGATGTCGCCCACATCGGTGAGTGGTTTTTTCTCCAGGATCGTGGTCGTCCCCATCCCTTTGATTAACGACTCTGTCAGCAGGTCTGGTTGGCGCAGGCTCAGGTCGAACCCGCTCTGCTCTAGCTGGGTGGACAGTAGGCTGGTGAAGCCCATCAGGATTTCAAAACGTTTGGGCTCCAGAAAAGTAAAGAGGCTCTGGACCTTTAAGCCGCCCTGGCTTAAGCCGTCCTGGCTCAAGCCCATATCGGCCGGTGGCATCTCCTGAAAACCAGCCGGCAAATCGTCCAGGGTCAGGGTAATCTCCGACAGGTCTGCCAAGGGGGGCGGAGTGTCGGTAGGGGAGGCTGTAGGTGTCGGCGTGTCGGTTGGAAGTGGGGTAGGAGTATTCGTGGGAGTAGCGGTGGGGGTGAAAGTTTGGGTTGGGGTAGGCGTGGGGGTACTGGTCGGCGTTGGCGTGGCGAACAGAGCGGAAATGTTTGGCCCGCAGCCGAGGACCAGAAAAAACAAGATTAATATCGCCAGTAAGAGAAACCTAAACCTTTTCATTTTGGGTCTCCAACTGTAAAGAGTTTGTAGCACAACTCCTTCCATTTTAACATACCTTTAAATCCGTTGACAATCTTAAATAAAAAAATGACGATCCGTTCAGCTTATGCTAGAATAATATCCACTTGATTGTACCTTTCACCAACATCGAGTTCTATGTCCACCCTACTCCTGAGTACCAAATTATATATTCCCCCTGTCCGGCCTCAACTGGTTTCCCGTCCGCGTTTGATCGAACGGTTGGGTGAAGCTCTCCATCACACCGCAGGAGTAACGTTGGTTTCCGCTCCGGCCGGTTTTGGCAAAACAACGCTGGTGGCAGAGTGGCTGCGCCAACTAAAGGATGAAGGCAGAAGGATGAAGGATGAAAAGAAGAAGCTTCAGCCTTACCAGGCTGCCTGGCTCTCATTAGATGAAGGTGACAATGACCCAACTCGATTCTTTACCTACCTGGTGGCAGCCTTACAGCAAATCGACCCGCGTATTGGGCCAACCGTCCAGGAGATGCTTCAGGCGGGCGGGCCACAACCCCTTTCTCCGGAATCTCTCGTCACGATCCTAATTAATGATGTGGTGACTTACCTGGGTGAAAGCCGCCTGATCTTGGTTCTGGATGATTATCATTTGATTGAGGCCGAGGCCGTTCACCACACCTTGACCTTTCTGCTTGACCATTTGCCTCCTCTATTCCATTTGGTCATCGCCAGCCGGACTGTACCCCCTTTGCCGTTGTCCCGGCTGCGCGCGCGGGGCCGGTTAACGGAACTTCGGGCGGCAGATTTACGCTTTACCAGCGCCGAAATTGCCGAGTTCCTCAACACCACAATGGGGTTGGGCCTGTCTGCCGGCGATGTGGCTGCCCTGGAAGCTCGCACCGAGGGTTGGATTGCCGGACTGCAATTGGCGGCTCTATCACTTCAGGAGCAAACCAACCGCTCCGAATTTATCAAAGCCTTTACCGGCGACGACCGTTATATTCTTGATTACCTGCTCGACGAAGTTTTTTCACGCCAGCCTGAAACGGTGCAGAACTTTCTGCTGCAAACGTCCATTTTAGACCGTCTCTGTGGCCCGCTGTGTGACGCTGTCACTCAATTTACGATTTATGATTTACGATTTACGATTGAAGAAGCGAAACCCGGCATCGTAAATCCAAAATCTGGAATCGTAAATGGCCAGGCCATGCTGGAGTACCTGGAGCAGACCAATCTTTTTATTGTGCCCCTGGACAACAAGCGCGAATGGTATCGCTATCACCCTCTGCTGCTCGATTTGCTGCGTCATCGCTTTAATTCAGAGATGAGTCATCAAAAATTAATCAGGAGTGATACCGGCCTGGAACAATCTCCCCGCGCAGCGTCGAATCTCCAATCTCCTTCATTACTACACCATCGCGCTGCCTCCTGGTACGAACAGCACGGTTTAACGGCCGAGGCTTTGTCCCATCTTTTTGCCGCCGAGGATTTTGCCGAAGCAGCCCGTCTGGTGGAACAAATTGGGGCGACAACCCTGTGGGAGCGTGGGGAAGTAACGACCCTTTTGAGCTGGTTAAAAAAACTTCCCCTTGAATTAATCCATGCCCGGCCCAAGCTCTGTCTCTATTGGGCTGAAACAATGTACCTGACCGGGCAATTAGGAGCTATTGAGCCATTATTACGTTCGGCTGAATTACATCTGCCAGACGTTCCTGACGAAGTTGAGGCCAGGAATATGCGGGGCGAGGTGATGTCCATGCGAGCGTTGGTGGCCGGAACGCAGGGATCACCGACTCAAACCGACGAGGCTATCGAACTCATTCACCAGGCCCAGGCCCACCTCTCGCCCGAAGAGCTGCGCTTGCGGGGGTTGCTCACTATCGGTCTGGCCGAAGCTTATTACCTGAATGGCTGGGTTGTTGAGGCGATTGATCATTACTTAGGGGCGATTGACCTGGGCCAGGCCAGTCACAACCCTTTCCTGGTCATCGCCGGCATGACTCGCCTGGCCGATGTGCAGATTATTCAGGGGCAGTTGTATCGGGCCGCCGAAACGTGCCGGGCTATGCAGCAACCGGCCCTGGCTTCGGTGCATCTGGCGGGAAACCTGGTTTGGAGTGAGGTGTTGCGCGAGTGGAATCAATTAGCAGCGGCCAAAGAGCAGGTGCAGGAAAGCCTCACTCATGGCGGGCTTGAAGGCAATCTCCGTGTCTTGGTGCAGGCCCAGGTGAGTCTGGCTCGTATCTTACAAGCGGCAGGCGATCCGGTAGGGGCCACTGAAGCTATTAATGCGGCTGCTCAAACAAAACTACATCATCAAATTTCTAAAGCGGGGGATATGCCGCCGGTGGCGGCTTACCAGGCCTGGCTATGGCTAGAGCAAGGTGACGTGGCCGCTGCGGCCCGCTGGGCGCAAGAACAGAATTTGGACCCTGCCGATGAACCCAGCTACCCGCGTGAGGTGGAACATCTTATTCTGGCTCGCGTGCTGCTGGCTGAAGATCGAGCGCCCGAAGCGATTGGCCTGCTGGAACGAGTCCGGCAGGCGGCTGAAGCCGCGGGCCGGCTAGGCCGGGTTATCGAGGCCTTGATGCTGCAAGCCCTGGCCTACCAGGCCCAAAATGACCTCCCCACCGCCCTAACTACCCTGAACCAGGCCTTGATCCTGGCCGAGCCGGAGGGTTACGTGCGCCTCTTTGTCGACGAAGGTGCGCCGATGGCGAAACTCCT
>CAZUNT010000069.1:0-12611 GCA_964622215.1 uncultured Caldilineaceae bacterium | reverse complement strand
AAGGTCCATACCCGAAATATCTACGGTAAGCTGGGCGTCGGCAGCCGCACTCAAGCCGTCGCCCAGGCCAGGAGTCTGGGACTTCTCCTCAATTAATCTCCCCAAAATATACCCCTACCTACCACTTTAGGTAGATGTAGCTACCCCTCTCTTTTTGTTAGAATGGGGTCTAATAAGTTTACCCGATATACAGTGGTAGGAGGCCAAAGTATGAAACAACACCCTATCGGCTCGCCGGAAAAGCATCCACGCTTAAGCCTTGACCACCCGGCGACCTATCAAATCACAGTTCAGGGCCGGCTTGACCCTAATTGGTCAGATTGGTTTGAGGGTATGACCCTGACCACGGCGGTTGATTCTAAAGGATCTATCACCACTTTGACCGGTTTGGTCGTAGATCAGGCTGCCCTTCATGGCTTGCTGAATAAGCTCTATGGCCTGGGGTTACCGCTTTTAGCTATCAATTGCCTCGATATCAACATTCATGGAGGAAAGTTGTCATGAAAAAAATATCATTCATCCTGCTTGTTTTTCTACTGGGGGCAGCGTTGCTCACCATGGCTTGCAGCCCGGTGGCCGGGTCCGCTGTTGCGGCGGCTCCGCCACAGGAAGAGATCGGCTCGGCGGTGGAGGTTGCCCCGGTCAAAACCGGCGATATTGCCCTGCTCTTTGATTACTCCGGCAACCTCCAGGCCCAGGATGAGGTTACGCTCGTGCCTCGTGCCTCCGGCCAGATCCAAGAAGTGTTGGTGAAAGTGGGTGATCAGGTTAAAGCCGGCGATCCCATTGCCACAATTGACCGTGACGTTTACGCTGCCCAATTAAAACAGGCCGAGGCGGTGTTGTCTCAGGCTCAACTCAAACTACAAAAAATGAACGAGGGCGCGCGCCCGGAGGAAATAGCTGCCGCTGAGTCGGCTTATGAAATCAGCCAGACCGCCCTGAACGATGTCAAAAATATTGACGACAACGAGCGCACCTCAGTCGCCGCCAATATGGCCAATGCCCAATCCGCCCTGAAACTGGCTCAATACGAGTATGATAAGATCGCCTGGGCCGGACAGGTTGGTGAGACGCCGCAGGCGCTGACCCTGGAGAAAGCCACCAATGCCTATGAGCAGGTCCTGGCCGCCTACCAACTGCAAACCAACCCATCGGAGGCCCAGTTGGCCCCACTCAAAGCAGCCCTGACCAAAGCTCGCCTCGACCTGGCCCTGGCCAAACAGCCCTTCCGCCCGGTTGACTTTGATATGGCTCGCGCTAGTATCAAACAAGCCGAAGCCGCCGTTGAACTGGCCCAACTGCAACTGGATTACACCACCGTTCGCGCCCCTTATGATGGCGTTATCGGCGAAGTTTACGCCCACAAAGGCAGTATGGTAGATACCAAGTCGGCCCTGGCCCTGATACTTTCCAACCAGGTCGAGGTGTCGGTTAACGTCGAAGAGAGTCGCCTGGGGCAGGTATCAAACGGACAAAATGTGGCGCTGCGCGTGTTGGCCTACCCCGGCGTGGAATTTCCGGGCCTGGTGACCAGCGTGGCCCCCATCGCCGATAAAAAGACCCACACCTTTGTGGTTAAAGTAATGCCGTTGGATAAAAAAGGACTGCTCCGCAGCGGTATGTATGCCGATGTGACTATTTTGGCCCAGGAAAAGCCGCAAGCGCTGCTGGTCCCGCGGGCAGCGGTGGCCGAGCGCGATGGTAAGCAGTTTGTCTACCGGGTCAAGGATAACCAGGTCGAACAAGTGCAAGTCAGTACCGGCCTGAGTAATGAGACCGACATCGAAATCAAATCCGGTCTCAAAGCCGGCGATCAAATCGTCGTGGCCGGACAATCTAACCTGCAAGATGGGACGAAGGTAGAAGTGGTGCCGGAGTTGTAAAGGTGAAATGTGATGCGTAAGGAGTGCAGACTTTAGTCTGCTACCAGTCTAAAAGCGGAATAAATTCCGCACTCCTCCCCATTAGAAAGGACGAATAATTATGGAACTCACACGACTATCTATCAAACGCCCCCTGACCATTTTGATGATTATTTTGGGCTTTGTGGTTTTGGGCTATCGGGCGATGACCATGCTCCAGGTAGACCGCATGCCCAAAACCGATTTGCCCTACGTGTCGGTGGTGGTGGTTTACCCCGGCGCCTCCCCCGAAGATGTGGCCGACGAAACCCTCAAACCGATTGAAGATGCCGTCGCCGGTATCTCCGGCATTGACGAAATTACCTCGCAGGCCAACGAGAACTTTGGTTATGTGTTGCTAAAGTTTAACGAAGGCGTTGACGGCGACCAGGCCGCCATCGACGTGTCCCGCGAAGTGGACAAAGTGCGCAGTGACTTGCCCGACGCCGCCGAAGATCCCACCATCACCAAGGCCGACCTCAACGCCCAGCCGATTATGCAACTGGTGTTAAGCGGTTCGTTAGGCCAGGATGCTTTGTATGACCTGGCCGATAAGGAAGTAAAGCCGCGGCTGCAAACCGTCTTTGGGGTCGCCTCGGTTTCGATTTCCGGGGGCCGCGAACGCGAAATACAGATTTACGCCGACCCGCGCCAACTGGCCGCCTACAACCTGCCCCTGGAAAACGTGCAGCAAGCCCTGGCTCTGGAAAATGTCACCGTGCCGGTCGGTTCAATTGAGCAGGGGCCGCAGAAAAATGCCATCCGCTCCGTAGGCGAGTTTACCAACCTCAGGGATATTGAAGGGATTATCGTGGCTGGCGCTCCCAACGCTCTGTTATCGATGATCCCATCCAGCCTGATCCCCAAAACACCCGCCGGAATGGATACCGGCGGCCTGGTTTATCTGCGCGATGTGGCCACCGTTCAAGAGGGGTTTAAAGATACCACCAGCATGGTCCGTTACAACGGCCAGGAGGCTGTTTTTGTCACCATCATCAAAACCAGTGACGCCAACGCCGTGAGTGTCGCCGATGGAGTGCGCCAGGTTGTTGATGAGTTCAAAAAAGAATTGCCATCTGGGGCTAACATGGACATCGTGATTGACGATACCAAGTTCACCCGTGAATCGGTCAACGCCGTCAGCGAAGACCTGCTCATGGCCGTGCTGATTACCGGCATCGTCATGCTGCTCTTCCTCCACACCATCAACAGCAGCGTGATTGTGATGCTGTCGGTCCCTACCTCCATTATCGCCACCTTCCTGTTGATGTGGATATTTGGTTTTAGCCTCAACTCTGTCACCTTGATGGCCTTGACCGTAGCCATTGGTATCCTGGTGGATGACTCGATAGTGGTGTTGGAAAACACCGAGCGGCACCTGGGACTGGGTAAAAAACCGCGCCTGGCTGCCCTGGATGGCCGGGCCGAAATCGGGTTGGCGGCTATTACCATCACCCTGGTTATCGTCGTCGTCTACCTGCCGGTGGCGTTTATCAGCGGGATTATTGGCCAGGTTTTCCGCTCTTACGGGGTCACCATCGCCGTGGCTACTATTTTTTCACTGCTCATCTCCTTTACCCTGACCCCGATGCTGGCAGCTTTCTGGCTCAGAGATGAAACCCGGCTCGAAAAACCGCCCCAGGGCCTGTGGAAGGTGGTCAACCGGCTCACCCAGCCAATTGTTTGGTTATGGCAGGGTTTTATCCGGTTGTGGGAAGCTATGTTTACCGGCCTGGCTAACCTGTATGCTCTCATTCTAAGATGGACTCTGAAAAATGCCTTGACCCAATTTTTAGCTATAGCAATTGCCGCCGCTGCTTTGGCCGCCGGGGTTTATTTGGTCATCGGCGGTATGGTGGGGAGTGAATTTTTGCCCATCGAAGATGATGGCCAAATTACCATCGGTGTGGAAATGCCCGCCGGTTCCAGCCTGGCGGCCACCGATGAAGCCATCCACCGGGTTGAACAGATTATCCGGACCGAAGCGCCCGAAACAGCCGTCATCATCTCTAACGTGGGGGCCGAAATGGGCAGCGTCCTGATGGCCGGCAATGACAAGCCTAACTTCGCTACGGTGATTATCCGGTTGGTCGACAAGGCTGAACGCAGCCGCAGTACCACTGAGATCATCAATGTTCTGCGTCCCGCTCTGGCCCAGGTCCCTGATGCCAAGGTTTCCTTTAAATTGAATGCGGCTGTTAGCGGTATGAGCCAGGATATTGAGGTGCGCTTGTTTGGCCCGGATCGAGATAAACTGATCGAACTGGCCGGCCAGGTCGAAGCAGCCATCCGCACCGTACCGGGCGCGGTTGATATTCGCAATACCGGGGCGGAACGCTCGCCCGAAACCCAATTAGTGGTCGACCGGGAACGAGCCAAAGACCTGACCCTCTCGCCCGGCCAGGTGGCCCGGACGCTGCGCACGGCCATCAACGGAACTCACGTCGGCGACTACCAGCCTGAAGGCCAGACCGACAAAATTGACATGACCCTGCGCTTAAATGAAGTCTCCCGCCGCGACTTGAGCCAGTTGACTTCTTTACCCCTGGGGTATATGAATGATCAACCGGTTGTAGTGGGGCAGGTGGCTCAGGAAAAAGACACCTTGGCTCCGGCCAGCCTTAGCCGGGCCAACCGCCAGTCTGCGTTGACCATCAAGGTAGGTTCGGCCGGGCGAGCCAACGCCGACGTAACCAACGACATTGAAACGGCGCTGAGTTCCAAAGTTGATTTCCCCACCAGCTACGGCTTCCAGTTTGTCGGCCAGGCCGATTACCAGCGACAAGCCTTCCAGGATTTGATCGGCGCGTTGCTCCTATCCATCCTGCTCATCTACATGCTCCTGGTGGCGTTGTATCAAAGTTGGCTGCAGCCCCTGGCGATCATGTTCGCCCTGCCGGTCACTTTAGTCGGCGCGTTTGGCGGCTTGTGGCTGACCGGCAACACGGTCAACGTGATGTCACTGCTCGGTATCATCATGCTGGCCGGAATTGTGGTTAAGAACGCTATCTTGCTGGTAGACTTTACCAACATCCTGCGCCAGGAGCGAGGCTTTGAGCGTAAAGCTGCCCTGGTCGAAGCGGGCCGGCTGCGCCTGCGCCCCATCCTGATGACAACCTTTGCTATTATCTTCTCCCTGCTGCCCCTACTGTTGGGCCAGGGGGCGGGCGCGGAATTGCGCGCTCCCCTGGCGGCAGTGGTGATCGGCGGTAACATCTCGTCTACCCTGCTGACCCTGATCCTGGTTCCGGTGATGTACAACTTCCTCGATTGGGGCGGCGGGCTGGCGGTGAACGCCATTCGCAGTTTCTTCAACCTCGAAAAGGACGAGGAAGACGAGTTAACCAGTTCAGTGCCGGCCTAAAATGACCGCAGACCACCGACCGACGACCGCCGTAAGTAAAGCACTCTTGCCTGGCAGCGGCCGGCCGTCAGCGGCCTGCCTTGAGCCTGTCGAATAGGTCGGTGGTCGTTTCAGAAAAAAGGTGACAACTATGAAAAAACATTCCTGGCTTTTATCTATCATACTTATTTTGAATCTTATCTTAACCGCTTGCAGTTCGGCTGACGCTTCCGAAGAGGCATTGTTGCCCCTCGACAATGCCGCCTGGCCGACGCGCCGGCCCACTGCCGCCGCGCCGACGTCCACGCCTTTTCCAAAAATCAGCCTGGCCGACCTGGGTACAGCTACGCCCACGCCTGCTCTGTCGACAATTTTGACGGAGGCAGAGCCAACGCCTGAAGCGACCTTGGAAACTATGGCTGAGAGTAAACCGGCTGAGCCGCCTGCCCCTACCCCCACCGCTGAGCCGGTTATCCAGGCTGTCGTGCAGAGCGCGGCCTTGAATGTCCGCCAGGGGCCGGGCGCGAGCTATGGCCGCATCGGTACGCTGGAAAAAGGCGATGAGGTGGCCGTGTTGGCCGTCAATCCACCTCGTGATTGGGCTTTGGTAAGTTCCCCCAACCCCGGCGAAGGCTGGGTTTCGCTGAAATTTTTGACCATCGCCGGTTCGCTGGATAACACACCAATCGTAGAAAATGAGAATTTAGAAATTAAAAATGAGAAAATTGAAGGTGATGAGGCAGTACTTCCTAAAGATTTGGTTTCTTCTTCACCCAAAGTAACTAATAATTCTCCTACTCCCTACTCCCTACTCCCTACTCCCTATTCCGCCCATCTCACTCACCTGGGCGCCGCCGTCCGGCCTGCGCCCAGTATGGCTGAAGCGGCCATTGATACCCTGACCGATGACCAGGAGAATTTTGCCGTGTTGGCCGTGGACAAAAGCCGGCAGTGGGCTTTGGTCAAACCGGAACACTCGCGGACCGGCTGGGTGTCGCTGGCTGATCTAACGATCGAGGGTGACTTAACGGCAACGCCGCAGGTAGTCACCACCTGGCTTACCAACAACGGCCTCATCCTGCATCGTGGCCCCGGCATCTACTTTGACGAAATTGGCCCTATTCCAACCAACAGCCTGATGCTGGTGCTTGGTCTCAACGAGGGCCGGAATTGGGCTTTGTTGCAACCCATCGAAGGGGATGGTCAAGGCTGGCTGCCGCTGCAATTCCTCACCCCATCCGTTCCGGCGGCGGAACTGCCCGTCGTGAAGGATGAAGGCGGAAGGATGAAGGATGAAATTCAAACCAGCGACGTTCACAATTCACAATTCACAATTCACAATTCACAATTGGTCTTCCAGCTTGCCAGCGGCGGCGACATTATGATTGCCAACCCTGATGGCAGCGAACTGCGCCGCCTGACCTCCGGCATGGACCCGGCCATGTCGCCGGATGGACAGACGGTGGCCTTCACCCGCTGGCAGGGAGAAAGCGGTTCATTGTGGCTGATAAATACGGATGGGACGAATGAGCACCAGGTTTTGGGCTTTACCAAGCAAGCCAAGGGGCCGGCCTGGTCGCCCGATGGGTCTCGAATTGTGATTAATTTTCAGCACGCGGGCCGGCTCGATCCAAAAACTAATTGTGTCGACGTGCTGAAAAATGACGACCCGGCTATCCCCTGGAATGCGGATGTGCCGACAGACAAAAATGGCGACCCTAGAGTCAAAATCAGGGTGGATGCCGATCATAACGTTGAGGCTATGCTTTGCTGGAAGTTGCCGCCCGACCCTCACTGGAGCCTGCGGGTCGTTAATTTAGCCGATGGCAAGTTTGAAGATGTGGATGGCGGAACCTATGCCTTCCGTCCCACCTGGGACCCAACCCAGCCCTGGCGGATTATCTCGGCCGGCGGGATGGGTCTGGTTGAAGCCGATGTCGACCAAAAGACCAGCCGCCGTTTGACCGACGAAATCGGCGATAGTTCGCCGGTGTTCTCGCCGGATGGCCGCTACTTGGCCGTCACTCTGGATAGTGGCGGTGGGACCGACATCTACCGGTTGAACGCCGACGGCAGCGGCCGCGTCCGCCTGACCAAGACGCCGGTGTGGGTTACGGCTATGCCTGATAAAGCCAAACCCTGGCACAACGTTTCGCCCACCTGGTCGCCCGACGGTTCGCAAATCGCTTTCCTGACCGATCGCGCCGGCCGCTGGGAAATTTGGGTGATGAATGTCGATGGCGGCGACCCTCACCCGATGTTTACCGCTGAGGTCAACAACCAGTTACACTTCACCTATGATTTTGTGGCCGAGCAGGTGTTAAGTTGGCGCTAATTAAGTTTAACCCGTACCCGGGGCGAAATTAGCCGGATTTCCACAGCGTCGTGGATAACCCTCTCGGCTCAGTTTTGTCCGAAACTTGCTTAAGACCTGACGGGGTTACCTGTCAGGTCTTATAAGTTGGATAGGGTTTGGCTTGACAAATAGCTTGACATATTCATAATTAATTTGTGATTGTGTAAGCTGATTTATTATTTTCGTTTCCTGGGTTAATATCTGCTTAAGACAATCGCCATAAAATAGTTTATGAAAACCCTTAAAAGCGAGCAATGAACAATGAGCCTCAACACCCCCACCGAACAAAGCCAGTATACGCCGCCGCTTTTGCAAAATCGCTGGTTTTGGGTGGCTCTGATTGGGGTGGTTGTTATTCTAGGGGTGGTCTGGATAGTTTTTTCCCAGGCCCTGGTGAACGGTGGTAATACGAATACCGGTGCTTTGGAACCTGCCCCTATCGCTAAACACCCTGCGCCGGATTTTGAGTTGAAGACTTTAGAGGGGGAAACTGTCCGCCTCAGCGATTTTAAAGGTAAGCCGGTGCTGGTAAATTTCTGGGCCACCTGGTGCGGCCCCTGCCGCTCTGAGTTTCCCGATTTTCAGAAAGCCTGGGTAGATAATGCCGATAACTTGGTCATTATCGGCGTCAATAACACTACCACCGATATACGCGACCAGATTCCCGGCTTTTTGGAAGAATTTGAGGTCACTTTCCCGATTGTGCTGGACGAAACCGGCGAAACGGCTAAAGCCTATAATATTTTGGGGCTGCCCACCTCATTTTTTATTGATCGTAATGGCATCGTGATCGAGGTCTTTACCGGCCCAATCAGCAAAGCCTATATCGAGTCCAAGCTGTCCGGCCTGTAGCCAGCAATGAGAAATTCTTTATGCTGCCCACCCTGCAAATCGGCCCCGCCGCCATTCCGACCTATCCCTTGCTTCTACTCGTAGCCTTCTGGGCGGGAATGTGGCTGGCTGCTTATCGCGCCAGGCAGTTGGGTCTTGACGGCGACCACGTTTACAATGCCGGGTTATACAGCTTGCTGGCCGGAGTCATTGGGGCGCGGCTGTGGTATGTTTTTATTCACTGGGAAAATTATATAGGTGATCTATTCCAGGCATTTTCGCTGTCCAGAAGCGCCCTGGCCCCGCTTGAAGGGGTGATTATTGCCGGATTGACAATGATCATCTACGTGCAGCGACAGCGCGTATCGTTAGAGGTGTTTCTGGACGCGCTCGCGCCGGGATTGGCCTTGGCCTTGATCATCGGTCACGTAGGAGCTTTTTTGGGAGGTGAAGGGCTGGGCGCGCCCTCGACCATGCCCTGGGCTATCAAAATCGCCGGTGTGACCCGGCATCCAGCCCACTTGTATAAAGCTCTGGCTTGTCTCATCATGCTGGGGATTTTACTTTGGGGCCGAGCTTGGCGTCCCTGGCCGAGCTTTCACTTTTGGCTCGTGGTAGGGCTTTATAGCCTGACCCGCTTGCTGTTGGAAATTTTTCAAGAGCGCCCTGACCAGATTGGACCGGGCTACTTGACCGTACAAATCGTGGCTTTGGCGACTCTAGTTGTCACCCTGACCGTTATGACTTATAATTTTAGTATAAAACGAGATATGATACGTGATGCGTAAATTCTAACGGAACACGCACGCGAAGCGCGCAAGGCATTTCACCTTCACGTTTCACGTTTCATCTCAGGTCTCAGAAAATTTGGTGCTATGAAATTACCTAATGCCCCGACTCTGTTCGAACAGATTGCCCTATTGTTTGCCAGTTTTGTTTGGACGATGGTTGTTTTGGCGGGAATTGCCATGTTCTGGGTCTATCAGGATGTGCAAGCTCGCTGGGACTACGTTTTAAGTGCGCCCCCGGAGGCGTTGGCCCAGGCCGACCCGTCCACACCTACGCCCACCCCTACGGCAACGGTCTGGGCGCCTCCCCCTACCCTGACCCCCTCGCCGACAAAGCCGCCAACCCCAACCGCTACCTGGGTTATCCCGCCGCCTAACTTCTTACCGGAAACGCTTAATGCCGATGAACCCACCCCCATCCCGGTGACAGTCCAGCCCGGCGACCAGGTACCCCAGGTAGAGCCGCCGCCTCCAACACCCGCGCCGCCTACCCCCGTTCCCCAATCGACTTCGCAACCTCAGCCGCAATACCCTCTGCCAACTCCAACGGCCACAGCTACGCCTGAACCGCCCCCGCCTGCCCCGGCCCCGAATCCACCCGCCACTGGCGACGGTGTCCCCACCCGGCTGGTTATCCCCTCGGTTGGGATTGACTCAAAGATTATTCCCGTCGGCTGGCAGATGGTGGAACAAAACGGACACCAGTATAGTATCTGGCAGGTCGCCGATTATGCGGTCGGCTGGCATGAGACGAGCGCCCACCTGGGCCAGCCGGGTAATACGGTCATGGCCGGCCACCACAATGTCAACGGCGAAGTTTTTCGTGATCTGGTCAACGTCGAAGTGGGTGATAAAGTCACCCTGTACGCCGGTGACCAGGTGTTTGAGTACCAGGTTG
Source organism: uncultured Caldilineaceae bacterium (assembly GCA_964622215.1). Classification (GTDB taxonomy): domain Bacteria; phylum Chloroflexota; class Anaerolineae; order 4572-78; family J111; genus DSQQ01. Next base: position 2,491 of record CAZUNT010000069.1, on the reverse strand, counting down.
AACTTAAGACGATTGTCCCAGAAAAGGGTGAGCCGATTGAAGTGCGCCAGCAAAATGCCCAGTGGATTGCGCCGACCACCGACGAACGGATCACCCTGGTGACTTGCTGGCCTTACACCAATAACACCCACCGGGTCATTGTAGTGGCCAAACCCCTCTAAAATTTACGATTTACGATTTTGGATTTACGATTTAAGATAAAAAATCGTAAATCGTAAATCGTAAATCCTTTAAGGAGTATTTTATGGGACTATCTAACCTCCCTTTAATTGCCCGTATCCAGCGCAATCATGGCCTGGAACATGCCACTATCCACATTCTCAACCGGCGCAACGGCAACCTGTCCCTGGTAGGACGCAGTGATTGGAACGGCTTCACCCTCTACGGGCCGGTGGATACGGCTGAAGTGAAACATGCCGCGCAAGAAGCCCTGCGCCGTCTGCGCCAGGGTGAGGCTGAACTGGCCGTACACCCGCGCTGTGGTACGGTGGTCGCCACAACCGGCCTGTTGACCGGCCTGGCCGCTTTTATGGCCTTCAGCCTGGACAATTCGCGGGGCCGCTTTCGCTGGACCAGTATCCCGGCGGCGATTCTGGCCGCCACCCTGGCTGCAATTGTGGCCCAACCGCTGGGCTTGATGCTGCAAGAACGTTATACTACCTGCGGCGACCCCGGCAGCCTGGAAATCAAGAATATCAGCGTCAACCCCAACTCCGGCCTGATTATTCATCGCGTCGAAACTATCCAATAGAATGGCGAAGGGGTGAATGGCGACTCAATTCTCGCCTATTCGCTTATTCGCCATTCGCTTATTCGCCATTCGCTATGTTGTACATTTTTCACGGTCCCGACGATTTTACCCGTTCCGAGAAGATTGCCGAACTACAAGCGGCGTTGGGCGACCCGACCACGGCCGACCTTAATTCCGCCGTGCTGGATGGTCGTTTCCTGACCCTGAGTGATCTCCGCCAGCACACCGACGCCATGCCCTTCCTGGCGGCCAAACGATTGATCATTGTTAATGGCTATCTGGCTTATCTAGGTGGCAAAACTGAGGGCGCGGACGGCGACCCGGCTAAAATGATCTCCAACCCGGTCAGCCCCGATAAAATGGAACAACTGCAAGCCCTGATCGGCTACCTGGGCCGGCTGCCCCCCACCACCGACCTGGTGTTGGTCGAGTCGACCGCGCTGGATAGGTCGCATGTGGTACTCAAGGCGGCTAAAGAACTGGGGGCTGAGGTCATCCTGTTCGCCATCTCCGCTAATTTGCCGACTTGGATCATCAAAAGAGCCAAAGAACACGGTGCGGTCATCGAACCCGCCGCCGCCGATTTGCTGGCCCGGCTGGTTGGCCCCGACTTGCGCACCCTCGACAGCGAGTTGGAAAAGCTGGCTCTGTACGTGGCCGGCCAGCGCCCCATTCAACGGGCCGATATTGACCTGCTGGTGCCTTACACCGAAGAGGCCGACCAGTTTGGCTTGGCCAATGCCATCGGCCAGCGTAACGCCCGCCGGGCTTACGACCAACTGCGCAAAGAGTTGGACGACGGCAGCAACCCCATGGCCATCCTGGGCAGCATCGCCGCCCAAATCCGCGCCCTGATCGAGGTCAAGGATATGGCCGAGCGGGGTCTGTCCCCCGCCGAAATTGCCGCCGCCAAAGGCTGGAAAAGTGACTACGCCGCCACCGCCCGCCTCAAAGAAGCCAATAACTTTTCAATGCCTCGCCTGGAACAAACCCTGGAAACCCTGCTGGAAATGGACTTGGCCATCAAAACAGGCCGGATGGACAGCCGTCTGGCCCTGGATACGTTGATAGCGAGGCTGTGTACCCGGTAGCGACGGCAGACCGGAGACCGCCGACCGCCGTTATCTATCATGTCATTGAGGTGAAGCCGAAGAATCCCTTTGAGGCTTCAATCAGTGGCGAGTAGTTTGGTAAAAAAGTTACGCAGAGAATACACAGAGAATATACAGAGATTCGCTGAGATTTCTCTGTGGTTCTCTGCGCCTCCTCTGCGAAACTCTGTGTTCCTAATCGGGCTACGAGTGGCAATAAGTCAACTCCTTGTAATCCATAAAAAGCCTAACTCAATGCATAGGAGGGTAATGTGGCTGAGACAACATCACTCTTTAGCAAATTACTAAAACTTTATGGGGGTAATAAGCCACCTCTGGAAAATTATTTTACCGAAATTGTCGTTCGCTTATTTTTGACTTCACCTGAAATCCTTTATGCATGGCTTAAGCGTATTAACTTGATCGATAATGAGGCTGAGTATAGCCGGACACCCACGATCAAAGCACAAAAACCTCTTGAAGATCGTCGACGTCCTGATATCCAGATTGAGTTAAGTAGTGGCGCGTATCGTGATGTGATTTTCATCGAGTCAAAAATTGTCTCAGAAGAGCACAATTATCAGTTACGAGAATATGCTAAGTATTTAAATTCCCAACAAGGGGTGCGAAACAAAATCCTTTTTTATGT
>CAZUNT010000068.1:0-32070 GCA_964622215.1 uncultured Caldilineaceae bacterium | reverse complement strand
TACAAACCAGCTTGGTCGAAATATGCTTTATGCATCTCGATGAGGCATGGCAGCATTTATCAACATAAAGATGAGTTTATTTTTCTTGAGGATGGCCGTTGGTTAATGACTTATGCTCCCAGAAAAGGTGGATTGGATGTTTCAGATAATGTGTCCCTGGCACAATGCATGCATGATAAAGTTCCAGTGGGCGTTATTGCTCAAGTGACGACAAAATCCAACAAACAAAGTGGATCAACTTATCAAATACTCGGTTTGGGTGTCGTCACAGATTACAACCCTGCCCAAGATGTCTTTGAAATTCAGAGTTTGGATTGGGATACCCTGGAAAATGTGACAAGCATTATTACAGACGAGGAGGAACGGTATCAGATCCAACTATACGCCAGATTGACGAATGAGTTTAAACCATTTGTAAATGAGGAAATGGTTCGATACTCTGTAGCCGCCCCCAAAAGAGAAGCTACTTTTCGTAAAGTGTTGATGCGAGAGTATGATTACGCTTGTGCTATTTGTAGCCTCAAATTCAGGCTTGAGAGCTTAGTTGAAGCCCAGGCTGTCCATATCGTACCCAAGAAAGAAAGTGGTACAGATGACCCTAGAAACGGCTTAGTTATGTGTCGCACTCATCACTGGGCTTTTGATAATGGAATCTTTTCGCTAACAGATAGAGGATACATTATCCTGTCTGAAAAGGTTTTTCGAGCTGAAGTAAATAACTTTCCTTTGATAGAAAAGAACAATCAACCCATAGTTTTGCCGGAGAATAAACTCATCTGGCCGCATCCCGATGCTTTAGCCTGGCATCGGAGTTATCACGGTTTTTAATCAAAAAGGCCGGGACACCCCGGCCTTTTCTATTCACCCACAGCTACCTTCAAACCACTCCCCCCAACACCAACCCCATGCTGCCCACATAAACCCCCAGCAGCAGGACCAGAGCCAGCAATAAAACCAAAATGAGCAGGGCCATGCAGCCCAGCACAACCCAAATAGGAGTGTTGTTTTGCGGCAGGGCTAAGGCCGGCGAGGAGGCTACCGGCCGGGGCGGCAGGACTGGGGCCGGGGGAACAGGCCGGTCAAAGGCGGCCAGGTCGGGCTGGCCCTGGCTAAAAAGAAAGGTGGTATCGCCCAGGGTGAGGCGGTCGTTGTTTTTCAGACGGGTGGGTTGGGCAATCTGCACCCCGTTAAGATAAGTGCCGTTGGCGCTGCCCTGGTCGGTCAGGATATAGGTATCGTCAATGGGGGTCAGGATGGCGTGGCGGCGCGAAACTTTTTGATCGGCCACGACGATGGCGTTCTCTTTATCCCGGCCCAGTTGGATCTCGCCGCGCAGGGGCAGGGTGTGGCTGGGTTGCCCGCCGACCAAGAGCACCAGATAGGCCGTTGGCGGCGGCTCCTGGAGCGTCTTAAAATCTTCTTCGCTTTCGGCAATATATCGGACCAAAGAGGCTTACCTATCGTCAAGGGATTGCCTGCAATTATAGCACAATTTTTGCCCAAAATCTATTACCAGCTTGGCCCTGGAGTACTTGACATCTCCTTAAAACCGGATTATACTGGTTATATCCACCTAACCACATAACAACGTATCGTTATATCCAAATAGGATTTTATGCGATGACAGTCCGGGGTCTTGATAAAAGTAGTCACGTGCCGTTGTACCGCCAGCTTTACGCCAAACTTATCGCCCAGATTGAGGCGGCTGAATTAAAGGTGGGAGACCGGGTACCTTCGGAACGAGAGCTGGCCGAACAACTTAATGTCAGCCGGATTACGGCCCGCCAGGCGATCGATGCCCTGGTCGAAACCGGGTTGGTCTACCGGGAGCAGGGGCGCGGCACCTTTGTGGCCGAACCCAAAAAGCGGGGCCTGCAAGGGTTCACCAGCTTTAGCGAAGACCTGGTCGCCCGGGGCCATACCCCCAGTTCCCGGGTGGTGACCCAGGAATTGGTACCGGCCGGCGAAAAGTGGCAGCAAATCCTAAAAATAGGCCCGGATGAGCCGGTGTTTCACCTGGTGCGGGTACGGCTGGCCGACGAACAGCCGGTGGCGATCCAATCCACTCATCTTAATCACCGCTTATGCCCGGGGATTGAGCATGAGGATTTTGAGCGCCAGTCTTTATTTACCGTGCTGCGCACAAAATATTACGTCCACCCGGCCTGGACCGAAGTCGAGATGGAAGCTTTACCGGCCACCGCCGAAGCAGCCCGCCTGCTGGAAATAAAAGCGGGGGAGCCGGTGATGGTCGTGCGCGGCGTCACCTTTACCGAGTCGTTTGAAGTGGTTGAAAGTGTGGAGACGATCTACCGGGGTAAGGGCCTGGTGTTGTATCTCGGCCGCCAGCGCCTGTCACTCCACAACCGTTAAAGATTAATAACTACTCAGTCGACCCTATATCTCAGCAACCCTGACCGCCGACTGTCGACCGCTGACCGCCGAAAAGACGGGTTACAGGACGAATTATGGCGGTCTGCGGTCCCCCAAGGGGAGGCGAAGCGCTCTCTGCCGTCAGCGGTCGTGGGCAGGGTTGAGTAGTTACAAAGATTAAATCACTACCCCCACATAGGTCGGGGGGCAAGCCTGACAGCTATGACGACGACCAACCAAACCCCCAAAAATTACGTGCTGGCGGTTGATCTGGGCGGAACCAAGGTTGCGGCTGCCCTGGTTACTACCAGCGGGACAGTGGCCCAACGCCGGCAAGAACCGACATTGCAGGCAGGGCCGGAGGCCGGCATCACCCAGATTGTGCACATGTTACAAACGTTGCTGGCCGAAGGGGGTATAGACCCCGCCGCAGTACAAGGGGTTGGCCTGGGTATCCCGGCCGTATTAGAACGGGAGACCGATCATGTTATCTGGGCGCCTAACCTGGCCGGCTGGCGGAATGTGGCCCTGCGGCCGGCCCTGGAAAGCCGGCTTGGCCTGCCGGTTTACGTGGAATATGATGGCCACACGGCGGTACTGGGCGAATGGTGGGTGGGGGCCGGCCGGGGTTATCAATCCGTCGTCGATGTCATTATCGGAACCGGGATTGGCGGCGGTATGATCCTGGACGGCCGGTTATTCCGGGGACACGACCGCCTGGCCGGGGCGGCCGGCTGGTTTGCCCTCACCACCGAGGCCGGCCAAACCGACGACCGGGGACAGGCATTGGGCCACTGGGAGTCGCTGGCAGCCGGACCGGGCATTGCCCAATTGGCCCGCCGCCTGCTGGCCGGTGAGGTCCGGTCCGGACTGCCGGCCGAGGAGCTGACCGCCAAAGCTGTTTTTGAGGCTGCTCGAGTCGGAGACCCCCTGGCCCGGCAGGTCGTTGACCGGGTCGCCGGCCTGATTGGGCTGGGGGTAGCCAACATTGTCAGCCTGGTTAACCCCGAAGTTGTTATCTTGGGCGGCGGCATCGGTGCTCAGGGGGATCTTTTACTCCCCGGGGTGCGAGAGGTGGTGCAGCAGTGGGCCCAGCCCATTTCGGCCGGCTCAACCCTTATCACCTCATCCCAATTGGGCGTCGACGCGGGCCTGTTAGGCGCTGCTTACGCGGCCATTCTTCGGGCCAAAGCCTAAATTTTTCTGAAAGGAGATGAGGCTATTTATTGACTTGTCTATGTGCTGATTTGTCCATGTGCTGATTTGTTGTTCACTGTTCACTGTTCACTGTTTACTGCTTACTATTTACTGTTCGCTATTTTTCAAGGAGGAAAGACTCATGAAGCGTACAATCTATACCTTATTGCTGATCGTGGCTGTCTCCCTGCTGGCGGCTGCCTGCGGTGGAGCAACCCCTACTCAGGAAGCGGCCCCGGCTACCGAAGCAGCGGCCCCGGCTACCGAGGCAGCCGCTCCAGCCACCGAAGCGGCCCCGGCCGGCGAGCCGGTTACCGTTCGGGCAATGATCCGGCCCGACGAAGGTGGTAACGTGGCCAAGTTTGCGGCTCAATTTGAACAGGAGACCGGCATCAAGGTCCAGGCTGATTTTGTGGGCTGGGCTGAGATCCATGATAAAACCGTCACCACCCTGGCCAGCGGCGGCGGTGGGTATGATATTATCTTTATTCCTTCAGCCAACGTGGTCGAGTTTGCCTCGGGCGATTGGTTTGAACCGATTGACGACCTTATCGCCGCCGGGGAAAAGGAGCAGTGGCTGCCGTCGGTGGTGGACCTGTATACCTACAAAGACCACTTGATCGCCATGCCCTGGTACGCCGGCGGCGCTCACATGGTCTACAACAGCGAAATGCTGGACAAGGCCGGGGTTGATGCAGCCGGCATCAAAACCTGGGACGACTTCCTGGCGGCCTGCCGTAAAATTAAAGAGGCCAAGGCAGCCGAGTTCTGCTTTGCCCCCAGCGCCAAATATCCGGGCAACTTCTACTACAACTGGGGCACCATGGTCTTAAGCTACGGCAGCGACTTTTTTGACCCAGAGGGCAAGCCTATTTTCCAGGATAGTGAAGCGGCGCTGAATGCGATGAATCTGATTAAAACCGGGGTGGACGAAGGGTTGTTTGACCCGGCCGGCATCGCCCTTGACGATTACGAAACCCTCATCGCGTTTGGCTCCGGTAAAACCGCCTTTCTGCTCGACTCAACTTGGTCGGCTACCCAGGCTAACAAAAATGCCGAACTGTCCACCGTAACCGGCAAAGCCAGCTTGATGCTTATCCCCGGTTCGGGTGATCTTCGCAGCGCCGGTTATATGTATGCCGGTGGGCTGGGCCTGCTCCGCACCTCAGCTCACAAGGAAGAGGCCAAAAAGTTCCTGGCCTATCTGACCAGTGAAGCCGCGCAAAAACACCACGCTATTGAAGGCGCCAATGCACCCACCCGGGTCGCCCTGTACAAGGACGCTGATATTGCCACTGCCTGGCCCGGTTTCGAAACCCTGGCCGAGCAGCTTTCTTACGGTAAATTCCCGCCCCAATTCCCCTGGTTTGAAGAGTGGCGGCGGTCTGCTGCTACCGCCGTGCAGGACGTGATGGGCGGCCGCAAAGCACCCGAAGAAGCGATTAAGTGGCTGGTGACCGAAACCGAACGGCTGCGCAGCCAATAAGTAATTGTCCGTTTTTGACCCTAAGGGTTTCAAAAACCCTTAGGGTCTTTAGTAGGCGCCAGCGAGGGTAAAGTATGTTAGCAGGCAAACGTTTAAGTCGCCGGCAGCGTCAAGAGTTGGGATTGGCTGCTTTTTTAATCACCCCGGCTCTGCTGATTATGGCAGTGGTGACCATCTTTCCGTTGTTACGGTCATTGTGGGTGAGCATGCATAAATGGGACCTGATGCGTCCCCAGGAAGGCCATCCCTTTGTCGGCCTGGATAATTATGCGGATATTCTCGCCGATCCGATTTTCTGGTCCAGCGTCTGGGTTACCCTGTTGTTTGTAGCCCTGGCCGTTGCCATCGAAATTTGCCTGGGCCTGGCCATTGCCCTGCTGCTCAACCGGGGTCTCAAGGGGCAGGGATTTGTTCGCCTGATGGCGTTACTGCCCTGGGCCGTACCGGCGGTGGTCAACGGGATTATGTGGAAGTGGATCCTGAATCCCAGCTACGGCGCCCTCAACGGCTTTTTATTTTCGTTAGGAGTGATTGATACCTATATCATCTGGTTGGGTAGCCCCTTGATCGCTTTGATTATGGTCGTCCTGGCCGACGTCTGGAAAGAGACCCCATTTATTATGCTGTTATTCCTGGCCGCCCTGCAGACTATCCCCAGGGATTTATATGAAGCGGCGCGGGTGGATGGAGCGACCGCTTTACAATCTTTATTCAAAATTACCCTGCCCTTGATCCGCCCGACTCTGTTTGTGGCCGTGGCGCTTAGAACAATTTGGGCTTTAAAAAGTTTTGATCTGATCTATACCCTGACTGCCGGCGGCCCCTCCAACGGTACGGCCGTGCTGGGCTACTACACCTATCTTAAATCATTCGTGTCTTTGCAATTAGGCCGGGGCGCGGCCGTCGCTTACCTGATGACCCTGGCGGTAGTTGTGCTGGTGCTGATCTACCAACGCGCTTTGTACCGGGAGGTTGAGTATTAACATGGATATCGAGGGCAAATCCGAAACGCTCCGGTTAGCGGCGGAGCCTGCGGCCGGCTCCCATTCCGGCCGGTTGGGGTGGAAGGACCTGCGGCCGGACCAATTGCTCTATTACGCCTTTGCCGCCATGGTGGTTTTCGCCATGCTGGCCCCTTTTGGCTGGATGGTCATCTCCAGCATCTCCCCCCAGAATGAGTTAACCCAAAAACCGCCTCACTGGCTGCCGGCCGAACCGAGTTTGAGCCGTTACACGGCCCTGTTTTTTGGCCCGGCGGCGGGCCAAACCCTGCCGGTTGGGGCCGAAAGGTTTGTGGCTGCCCTGGTTAGCAGCCTGGTCGTCAGCCTTTCGACGACCCTGGTCTGTATTGTCGCCGGGACGATGGCCGCCTATGCTTTTGCCCGTTTTTCTATTCCCGGCAAACAACATTTTTTACTGGGTATCCTGGGCGCGCAGATGCTGCCGGTTATTGTGATTATTATTCCGTTGTACCTGCTGATGCAGACCCTCCAAATGATGGATACCTGGCGCGGTCTGATCATTCTTTATTCCGGTTTTATGCTGCCGACGGTTATCTGGATTATGCACAGCTACTTCCTGACCATCCCCAGGGAGTTGGAGGAAGCAGCGCTGATCGACGGCTGCTCGCCCCTGGGCGCCCTGGTGAAAGTTGTTATCCCGCTGTCAGGGCCGGGATTGGTGGCGGTAGCGGCCTTTACGTTTTTATCTTCCTGGAATGAATTTTTTATGGCCCTCATCTTTTCGGCCACCCACGCAAAAACAATCACCGTCGTGGTGACCGAATTTAGCACCCAATTTGGTATAGATTACGGCTTAATGATGACCGGCGGGGTTATCGGCAGTATTCCGCCCCTGCTTCTGGCCTTTTTACTCCAGCGTTATATCGTCGCCGGGCTTACCGCCGGCGCGTTAAAAGGATAAATCCTATCTTTCCCTACATCTACATTAACCTAAATTTTTAAGGAGATTGTACTATCATGTCCGCATTAGAATATTTAAACAAAATGGGCAGTATCATCAAAAACCTGGAAAATGACAGCCTGGCCGCAATCCAGGAAGGAGCCAAACGGATGGCGGCTTCGCTGGCGGCCGGCCGAGCCGTGTACTACTTTGGTTCCGGGCACTCGGTCCTGCCGGCCCTGGATGTTTTCCCCCGCTACGGCTCTTTTGTCGGTTTACAACCTATCCACGATTCCCGCCTGATGTGGTTTAACGTGATCGGGCCGGGCGGCACCCCGGAACTGCTGTGGATCGAGCGGCAGGAAGGCTATATCAAGAACGTTTTTCAATCTTACAATTTTGATAAGCGGGACACCCTGGTGGTGATCTCACACGGCGGCCTTAATGCAGCGCCGGTTGAAGCTGCGCTCGAAGCCAAAAAACATGGCCTCGGCGTTATTGCTATCACCTCTATGGCCAACCACCGCCAGGCCAAACCGACCCACTCTTCAGGCAAAGACCTGGCCGATGCTGCCGACGTGGTTATTGACAACGGCGCAGCGCCGCAAGATTCGCTCATCCAGATACCCGGCTGGGAGGAGCCGGTGGCCGCCTCCTCGACCGTTACGGCGATTGTAATTTCAATGGCCCTGGTGGCCGAAACGGCCTCCCTCCTGGCCGCCCAGGGGATTCACCTGCCCACCTTTGTTTCGCCTAACGTGGCTACTGGCCCGGAACATAACGCCGCCGTTTACGACGCCTACCGCCAATTCCGGCGGAAGATTCTTTAAGACTTTATCCGTGACCTTCCCGGAAGCTAACAGCTTCCGGGAAGGTGTTAGGAGAATTTATGCCCCGCTTAAAATATTTTGCAGCCCTGCTGCCCATTCTGGAGCAGGCGATGGATTCCCAGGCCGAAGTGATTGGCCGGGTAGCCGACCGGATGGCCGAGGTTATTGCCGGCGGCCACCTGATTTACGTCTTTGGGGCCACCCATGCCGGTATCCTGGCCGAGGAGATGTTTTATCGCGCCGGCGGTTTGGTGCCGGTTGTGCCGATTTTTGGCCCCGGCCTCACCCCCCAGGTTCGCCCGGCTACCTTAACCACCCAGATGGAACGGCTGAGCGGGTACGCCGGGCTGCTGCTGACAGCTTCCGGCCTGACCCCGGACGACCTGCTGCTCATCCACTCGGTCTCCGGGCGCAACACCGTCGCCATCGAATTGGCCGAAGCGGCCCAGGCGCAAGGAGTGACCGTAGTGGCGCTCACCAACGTCGCCACCGGCCAGGCTATGGCTTCCCGCCACCCCAAGGGGATCCGCCTGATCGACGTAGCCGATTATGTTATTGACAACTGTGGCCTTATTGGGGATGCCGTCGTTCAGTTTGCAGAGCTGCCCCAGCGGGTTGGACCAACTTCTACCGTTGTGGGGGCGGCCCTGGTGAATGCCCTGGTTGTAGAAACAGTGGTCCGGCTGCTGGCTAAGGGCCTGGAGCCGCCGGTCTTTCGCAGCGCCAACGTGGATAACAGCGAAGAAAGCAACGCCCGCTGGCTGGCCCATTACCAAAACCGGCTGGCTTATCTCTAATAGACGTAACTATTCAGCCGCCCCCATGTCTCAGTAACCCTGACCGCCGACCGTCGACCGCTGACCGCCGAAAAGACGGGCTACAGGGTAAATTACGGCGGCCGGCGGTCTGCCGTCAGCGGTCATGTGGCTCATTGAGGCTGATGGCTGAGCCGTTACCAATAGACTTTTATGGGGTATCTATGTTTGATTTTACCTTAACCGATGTAACCCTGGCCGAAGACGGTCATCTGATCCAAAACGCGGCTATTAGCGTCAAAGCCGGCCGGATTGTTTACGCCGGCCCATTGGCCGAGATGCCCCTCCCCCCCGTCGAACCGTTGCTGCCGGGTAAAGGCTGGTTGGTAGCGTCGGGTTTTATTGACTTGCAGTTAAACGGCGGCTACGGCTTTGACTTTACCCAACAGCCGGACACGATCCCGGCGGTGGCTGCCCGTTTACCCGAAACCGGCGTGGTGGCCTTTTTGCCCACGTTTATCACCAGCCCGCTGGCCGAGTATCCGGCCAAATTAGCCTTAACAGTAGCCGTTTGCCGGGAAACAACCGGTGCCTTGGTTTTGGGGGCGCACCTGGAAGGCCCTTTCCTCAATCCGGCCAAGTGCGGCGCACATCGGGCCGATCTGTTCGTCTCCCCGGAGCCGGCTGCCCTGGCCGCTCTGTCGCCGCTGGCGGTGGTCCGGCTTATCACCCTGGCCCCGGAACAACCGGCCGGGCTGGCGGCAACCCGCTGGCTGCGCGAGCAAGGTATAGTGGTTTCGATGGGGCACAGCACCGCTACCGCCGCCGAGGCCCTGGCCGCTATCGAGGCAGGTGTTGGCTATGGTACCCACCTGTTTAACGCCATGCGCCCCCTTGACCACCGCGAACCGGGCTTGGCCGGGGTTTTATTGACCTCAACCACTGTCCGGTGTGGCCTCATCGTCGACGGCATCCATGTCCATCCCCGGATGGTTCAACTGGCCTGGCAATGCCGGGGCGCGGCCGGGTTAACCCTGGTGACCGACGCCATGGCCGCCCTGGGTATGCCGCCGGGCCAATATTCCATCGGCGGCCAGGAGGTACGGGTCGATCAAACCGGCGCCCGCCTGGCCGATGGGCGGCTGGCCGGCAGTATTCTCCGGATGGACCAGGCGGTGCGGAATATGATAACTTTTACCGGCTGCTCTATCGCCGCGGCCATCCGGATGGCCAGCACCACCCCGGCCGAGGTGTTAGGCTTGGACGATCAACTGGGACATCTCCGGCCCGGTTACCCGGCCCATCTGATCGTGCTGGATCATTCCGGGCATGTCCAGGCAACCCTGATCGCCGGTCGGGTCAGGTATGCCACCCCGGAAGCCGGCCAACAATTTAAAGCGGGCAACGCCGATCCTTTGTAATCGTAATGTTATATTTGTACTTGACCATAATGGAAAAAAGAGTTATTATATAGTTATCTGCTCCCTTGAGTAAATTTTGTGGGACTGAACGAGGGTTAAAACCATTAGCGCCCCAACCAGCAGCGGAACCAATAGGCTTTTTATTCTGATTGCCGTGGCCATTATCGGCCTGATCTGTATTGGTCTGGTCGGTATGAGTTTGGCCCTGTTCAGACTGCAAGCCAGCTTGCAGCAGGAACAAATAGCCCAGGCGCCGGCCGCGCCGGTCGTCATCCCTACGGTTACGCCCACTCCTACCCTGACCCCTATCCCGCCGACGCCGACCGATACCCCGTTGCCTACCTCTACGCCGACCCTGGTAGTCAACCCCAACGCCCAACAAGCCGCGAACGAGCAAAGACCAACCGAGGTGGTGTTGACGGCCAACCCCTTTACCCAGCCAATCGGTACCCCGACCCCTGAAATTGGAACTGAAATGGCCCAGGCGCCGACAACTGAACCTGAGACGGAGGTAACGCCGGCAACCGAGCCTGAGACCCAAGCCGCACCGACCACTGATCTGGCCATCACGCCGACGAATACGCGGGTTATCCAAACGCCTACGGCTATGGCTCTAGCCCCGGCGGCGACCCCACCCCTGGCGCAAATACCCCAAGGCGGTGGTGTGTTGCCGGCGAGTGATGGTTTGCTGCTCTGGGCCGGCTTGGGAGTCCTGCTGCTGCTAATTTGGGGTTTAATTAGCTACTTGCGGTCACCCTCGTCGCTGTCAGACCGGTGAGTTAAGCGACGTTACCAGATATAATTGTCGAGAAATAAAAAAGCGACCCTTAACGAGGATCGCTTTTTGTTTTACCGAACCAGATTAACGGCAAACTTCTCATCAGCCCTTAAGATATCGGTTAATTGTAGTCAATAACCTGTTCAAATCAACCGGCTTGGTGAAATGCTCATTCGCTCCGGCGGCCAAAGCACGTTCTTTGTGCTTGGCGCTGGCCCAGGCTGAAATGGCAATAATCGGAATAGTGGCGATTTGATCCTCCGAGCGAATAATCTTGATGGCTTCAAAACCATCCATCCGGGGCATACGCAAGTCCATCAAAATTAAGTCCGGCAGCCAGTCCCGTGTTTTTTCCACCCCTTCCTGACCATCACTGGCGGTGGCGACTTCAAATCCATTCAGTTCTAGCATTTGGGCCAGAATATCTCGTTGAGCAGGGTGATCTTCTATATAGAGTACCTTTGCCACGCGCTCGCTCCCATGAAAAAGTTAAATATTCTTAGAAAAGACTATCACAACTGTAAGAGGATGTCAAGCGTAGATGATTCTTATTCAATCCTCGTTGTCATTATCATCCTCGCTAGAATCGTCGTCTGTAACGGTAATTTCGACGGTTTTACGCTCTAGCCTGGCCTGATCTGGGAACTTCACTTCCAGCCTGTACTCCGTATCCTTTTTGGGGCAAACCTCTTTTTTTCCTTCCGGCTCAACGCTGCGGTCGTCCAGGAGGATGTTCTCGGCCCCCACCACTTCCCAGCGCAGATGGGTACAGTCGCCCTTGACCAATTCGGTTTCGTCGGCTTCAAAGGAAACCTTAAAACGCCGTGGAACCAAAGTGGGCCTGGCGGGGATAGGCGTGTTTGTGGGCGGAGCGGGTGTAGCGGTCGGCACGGTGGGCGTGGCGGTCGGACGACGCGTGGGTAGATTGATCACAATGGTAGGTCCCGGCGTGTTAGTTGGTCGGGGCGTAACCGTTGGGACACGAGTATTGGGAGGCGTTGGTTCAGCCGGGGTAGGCGTTGGGCCGGGAGTGGGCATAAAATTGGGCAAGGTCGGCGTGGCCATAGGCAAGGGGGTAGGCAAAACCGGCGTCGGCGTGGGTGAAAGAGTTGGCCAGGTTGGGTTAACCACCAGTAGAAAAACCATGGCCATAAAAACAAGGATAACAAATCCGGCTAACACGCTAAGGGTAAACGCCTGTGCGCGGGTCATGAGGTCTCTCCTTCCTGATGCCCCATTTTACCCCAAAATGGCTCAAGCGTAAAGCCTGGATCTATGGTCTATTTTCGAGGGAAACTACCCCACTTTGGCAGTCACTTTTTTGACCCCTGTTGTGGGTGGTCGGGCCGGAATTTGACTTGTCACCCACAGGGCCGCCGCCAATTCAACGCCGATGACCTGCTCGCGCCCGGTTGACTCAATTTTGACTCGCAGAGGGCCATTAAATGGAGCACGATTGACCAACTCGAACGAAGTGCCCGGCACCAGGCCAATTTCAGCCAGGTAGCGCAGTTTTTCCGGCTCATGGCTTTTAACCCGGGTAATCCGACCTGTGGCCCCCGGAGGCACGACCGTCAAGGGCTTATCATTCAAATCTGGCATAAAGCCTTCGCGGGTGGGAATGGGATCGCCATGAGGACAGGTAGCCGGGTGATCCATCAACTCGTCGATCCGATCTTCCAGGCGCTGAGTAATACCTTTTTGCAACTCGTCTGCTTCCTCGTGGATCTCGTGCCAGCCAAACTTAAGCACATCAACCAAAAAACGCTCCACCAGCCGGTGGCGGCGGATACCTAATAACGCCGCTTTACTGCCGGCCGGGGTCAAACGTACTCCCCGGTAAGGTAAATGGTCTACCAGGCCGCCCTGGTGCAGCCGGCGCACCATCCGTACCGCCGCCGGCCCCGAAACATTCAGCCGCTCGGCCAACGCCGTCGTGCTAACCCATACCCCACCTTGCCCTAAACGGTAGATTTCGGCCAGGTAGTCACGCATCGTGGCGCTGATGCCTTCATCGGGAATGGGCAAAGTGTCGAAGTCCATTGCTAAAGGAATGCCTCTAAGCCGCAGAATTTTTAACTGAGATTAAAAATAAAGTTGTTTACGTAAAGAATTCTACTTAACACCGGGCTATTGATTGTCAACAAAATTCCCTTTACAATCAAGCCCATATTGAAAGCTACTATAGCATCAATGTCATTAAGATAAGCCGGAGTGCAGAATTTATTCTGCCTGCCAGACTGAAGTCTGGACTCCTTAACTTAATGACATTGACTATAGCATTGAAGCAGGGATTTGTAAAGTAAATTTTGTAAAAATTACTAAAATCAAAAGAGGGGGAAGATTTAAGGATGTTTAGAAAAGAGGTTTTTATTTTGCTGCTGATACTGATGCTGACTGCTTGCGGTAGCGCTGTTGCCCCACAGGCTCAAGATCAAGCGCAAGCTGAGGCGGTTTCAAAATCACCGGCTGATTTGAGTGGTATCAAAATTTATTTGTTGGATCAAGCTAATGTTCTCAAAAGTCACACGACCAGGTTGAAAGAGATCGGTCACCGTTACTATAACCTGGTCAAGGCAGCCAACTTTGATTACGCGGCCCTGTGGGCCGAGAAACCGGATGAAGTAAAAGCTATCGTTGCCGAAGCCCGGCTAACCTGGATGGCCGCCAGCCCCGGTTATGAACAGATTGAAGGTATTGTAGCCGGCGTGCCGTCCCTGGCTGAATATGATGTCATTCTTGACGCGGGCGCCGCCGGTAGTGAAGACCCGGAAGGTGCGGCCCCCTTTGATTTGACTTTGCCTGACGGCCGGGTGCTGCCCCGGCCCGGCAACTTGTTTGGTGTGACAGAGAGTACGCTGTGGGGGACTTACCCTGAATTTACCGTCCCCCACGTTCACGCGGATTATAACGGCAACGGCCAACAGGAATTTGCCGAGTCGCTGCCTGAGGCCAATGTCCTCAAGGCGAGTGTGGATGAATTAGACCGCTATACCGGCGAAATGTTGGCGGCCGCCCAGTCCTGGCAGCCGACCGAATCGGATGCTTTTACGGCTCTGGTTACGATGGTGCCGACGATGAGTGAGTATTTCGACTCATGGAAAAACTCGCGCTTCGTCGCCGGTGAGGCTTCCGGCCAGCGCGACTTCGTGGCTATTTCTCGCCTGGCCGACATTCAGGATATTTTGGACAGCCTGCAGGTTACCTACGAAGGGGTCAGCCCCCTGGTTGAAACGGTTGACGCCGGCCAGGATGAACAAATTGAGCAGGGTTTGGCCGATTTAAAAGCCTTTGTGGCCGCTGTGTATGCCCAGGAGCAATCCGGCCAACGCTACACCGCCGAGGACGCCGATTTGCTGGGAGCAGAGGCGCAGAATCGGGCCACCGCCATCACCGGTCAAATTACTCAGGTTGCGGCGCAGCTTGACGTCGACCTGCAAAACTAATGAGGAGACAATGACATGGTTCATCGTTTGAACTTGGCCCTGGCTGTGCTGCTGGCCGCGTTACTCTGGCCGGCTTATGTTCTGGCCGAAGAAAATACCCCGGCCCAAGCGGCTGAAATTATTCGCACCCAATTGCTCCAGGCGCAATTGGCGTTGGGGAGTAACCCGGCCGAGGCTGAACAATTGCTGGCTGAGGCGTATCAACTTTACAACACGACTGTAGCTCGCACCCTGACCGGTGAAGCCCCCGAAACTGCCGCACGGATCGAAGCCGGGTTTGTTGTTGCGGCCCAGGCTCTCTCTAACGGCGACGCAGCGGCCTTTGCCGCCGGCCGCGCCCAGATTTGGACAGCCCTGCTGGCCGGAAGTTATCAGGTGGTTGAGCATGCCCTGACCACTAATAATGGACCAACTGCGGCAAGGTGGCTGCCGCTGCGCGAATTTCGCCAGGCCACTCGCTTTTCCCGCCCTAATGCCGATGCCACCCTGGCCGTTAAAGGAGTGCTCAATGGTACGGTCAGCCCGGCTGAGGCGCTTTTATCCATCCAGGCTGATTTGCTGGACACCTATCAGGCGCGTTTAACCGAGGCTCTGCGAAACCTGAAAATTGCGGCGGCCAACGGTTTTCCGGCCCGGCGGGTTGAGTATGCGGCCCTGGCCAATGGCTACTTTACCATTCTGGCTCCGGCTTATCGCGAGCAGCGCGGCCCGGCGGCGTTGACGGCGACGCAAGAAGCCCTTGACGAGTTGCAGAAAGCTGCCTCTAGCGGACAGAATTTAGCCTCTGCTTTAGAGTCGGCCGAAATTGCCCTGCGTAACTTTCGGGCTGCGCCCCTGAGTCCCACCGAACAGGCCCGGCGGTCGGGGCAACTGCAACGTTTTTTAACCCTGGTAGCCGTTGAGTATGAACGGGGGGTGAGCGGAGGCCGGGTGACTAAAGAGTTGGAAATTCAAGAAGCGGTCACCTTCCATGCCGGAGCTGCCGCCGCCTTTGCCGATTTACAGAATTTACTCGATACTCGCGATGCCGCTAAGACGGCTCAAATGGCCGGTCTGTTTGAGATCCTGCAAATGCAGTTAGCAGCGGCCAGCAGCCAAACTGCTGTATCTGAGCCGGCGATAATTCGGACCCAGACCAATCAACTGCTGGGGCTGTTGCAGGAAGTATCACCACCCGAATGGCAGCAGGGCAGCAGCAGCGGCGATTTTGATGTGATTACTTCGATGTTGGATCAGATGGAGGCGGCAGCCAGGGCCGGTCAGTACGATCTGGCCGAGTCGGCTCGGTTAGAAGCTTACGCTATTATGGAAATTGGGCCGGAGGCGCGGTTGATTGTTTTTGCTCCGCAGCTTAAGCTGCGCCTGGAAGAGTTGTTTTGGAACGGGCAGGGTGAGCACAGGGGTCTGGCTTACTTGATTGGCCGGCACGCCCCTTTAAGTGAAATTAAAGCAACCCGGGCCGCGCTGGATACTGAATTGGCGACTGCCCAGGAATTACTCTCGGCGGGCAGCGCGCCGGCAGCGATTGTGACCAATGCGGCGGTCATTGTTTTCCGTGAAGGTCTGGAGGCAGTGTTGATTCTGGCTTCGCTGCTGGGCAGCTTGAAGGCGGCGGAAAGCCGCCGGTATCGTCGCCCGTTGTGGTGGGGTACAATTCTGGCGCTGCTGGCTACGGCCTTAACCTGGCTGCTGGCGCATGGGGTCTTGACCGCCATGGCCCGTTTTGGCGAAAAATTGGAGGCGATTGTGTCGCTGATCGCCATCGGCGTGTTGTTGCTGATTACCAATTGGTTCTTCCATCGAATTTATTGGACCGATTGGCTGGCTGGCTTTCATTCGCGCAAACGTCGCCTGCTCAGTGGAGAGGCCGGATTGATGTTCGGCCTGGTCACGTTGGGCTTTACCAGTGTTTACCGTGAAGGGTTTGAGACGGTGCTGTTCTTGCAGGCGTTGGTGCTGGAAGGCGGCCTGGGAGTGGTGTTGAGCGGCGTGGCCGTTGGCCTGGCTGCGACCATGCTGGTTGGTGTAATTGCCTTTGTGGTACAGGCCCGCTTACCCTACAAAAAGATGCTGATTGTAACCGGCATAATGATTGGAGGGGTGCTGCTGGTTATGGTCGGCCATACGGTTCATGTGTTACAGGTGGTCGGCTGGTTGCCCATTCACCCCGTTTCTACCCTGGACCTGCCGTACTGGACCGGCCTCTGGTTTGGGCTGTATCCCACCTGGGAGGGTCTTGGCTTACAAGTGGCAGCGGCTAGCTTTGTCATCGGCAGCTACTACCTGGCCGAGTGGCAGAAAAAGCAGCAGCATTCGTCTACCTTTGTCACTCTACCCACTCCCGGCGAGGTCTAGCTGTTGCCAGCAATTGGGTAAATATGTTATACTTAACAAACCTTAAATTGGACCAGCTTAAATAGCAGCACATTCTCCTTAAAATAAATCTTCTATATTGACAGGGAGGATCAACCCATGCAACATAAAACCCGTGATGAACATCTTTTTGGAACGGGACCAAAGCGTATCCTGGCGTTGGATGGCGGTGGTATTCGAGGTATCCTAACCCTAGGCTATCTCAAACGGATGGAGGACATCCTGCGAGAGCGTCAGGGCGGCGCCCCGGATTTCCGCTTGAGCGATTATTTTGACCTTATCGGTGGCACCTCAACCGGCTCGATTATTGCCACCGGACTGGCCTTAGGCTTCTCGGTGGAAAAGCTGCAAGAGGTTTACCGCGCCCTGGCCGGGGAAGTGTTCAAAAGACCGTTCTTGAGTTTGGGCCTTTTTTCGGCCAAATTTCCTGAAGAGCCTTTGATCGAAGCGTTGACGGAGCAGTTTGGCGATTATACCCTGGGCGGGGCAGAGCTGAAGACCGGACTGATGGTGATGACCAAACGTTTCGATACCGGCAGCCCCTGGGTGCTGCATAACAACCCCAAGGGCAAATATTTTAACCCGCCCGAAGGTACTGGTACCGCTATTCCCAATAAGGATTTCTTATTGCGGCAGATTGTGCGGGCCAGTACCGCCGCGCCGCACTATTTTCAACCGGAGCGCCTCTCCGTAGGCCGGGGAGAGGAAGCCGCTTTTGTGGATGGCGGGGTGAGCGCCTTCAACAATCCTTCCCTCCAGCTATTTATGTTGGCCACACTGGAAGGGTTTGGTTTGCAGTGGCCGGTTGGGGCCACCAAACTGCTTCTTGTTTCGGTGGGGACGGGTTATGTAAAAACGCGCTACACCGCCGACCAGGTAATGGATATGGCGGCGGCTCAACTGGCGGGACAGTCGCTGCTGGCGTTGATGGCCGAGTGCGACCGGTTGAGCCAGACGATGTTGCAGTGGCTTTCGGACAGCCCCACCGCCGTAGCGATTGACAGCGAAATAGGTGACCTGCGCAACGACATGCTGAGCGGGCGCAAGCTGCTCTCTTATCTGCGCTACAACACCCGCTTTGACGCGGCCTGGATCAAGGAGAACCTGGACTTTGAGATGGATGAGACGGTGGTTAAGGGCCTGGGGGCTATGGATAACCCCAAAAATGTGGAGGAATTGGTTGAATTGGGCGATGTCGCCGCCGCCAAGCAAGTCAAACCGCAGCACTTCCCGAAGGCGTTTGATTTGGAGAAGGGACTTTAGACCTGAAGGTATACTTCGCCAAAACCCTTAGGTCTTTCAAAGCCAACCCCGCTGTAAGGCGGGGTTTTATTTTGATTAGCCTCACAACAGCGTGAAATGTTAATACGTTTAATCGTGAGATTGTCAGTAAGGCGTAAATATGTTATATTTGGGTGAATCCTCACAAGTTTTGATGGATTATTTCTCCACTGTTTCAGGAAGCCTCGATATGACAACTGCTAACAGATCTCCCCTTGAAGAGTTAATATTTACTAAAATGCGCCGTCTCCAAAAACTGAAGGAGCAACAAGCATTTAAAGGGATAAATACTGAACCGGAAATTCTCATCGAGATCGAAGATCTCGAAGCCGAAATTAAGCAGTTGCAAGTTGATTTGAAGGAGTCGGCGATAAGATTAGAACCGGCTACCTCTCCTAAAGCGCAACCCCGAAGTAATTACCAACAACCTCCAGCGGTTAATCTGAAGCGAGTAAAATCTAATTCCATAAATTGGACCAAGGTGGGCGCAATTGCAGCGGTTATTTCTGTCCTTATTGCCTTAATTGCTCTGGGACAGAGTTTTATATTTCCTACCGACGAGCCTACATCTACCCTCGAGAATACAAAATTTGAATATCAAGTACGTGTACAAGCAAGAGGTACCGGTGAAAATGTTTCAGATGCGGCTGTTACGATAGAGGTTGGCGGTAAAGCTCCATTAGATGGTATAACCGATTCCAACGGTTTGGCAAGGATTTCAATTAGCGTCTCTCATGCGGGGCAGCCAGGTAGACTAATAGTCGAAGCTATTGGCTATAAGAGGTATACTCAAAACATAGATTTAACTAAAGACGTTTTACCTAAAATTATCCAACTTGAATTAATGCCATAGACTAAAACTTCCTGGCGATAAACCGTTTTAACTATCCAATTTTGTTATCTTCAACTCTCTACTTCACGAGATGTAACAATGATAAAAGACTCTTCCCAATCTTGGTTGATCAAAGTTTTGATGGCAATTTTGATCTCTGTTTTAACTCTAGCAACTGGCTGTACATTGCCCTGGTCTATGTCCACATCAATCTCAACAGGTAGCTTTTCATATCTTGTACGAGTACAAGCGGAAGATTCACATGAACCTCCAGAAAACGGGGCGGAGGTGACTATAGAATTAACTGATGGCAAAGCACCTTTGGTTGTTGAAACCGACTCACAGGGTATTGCCAGGATTATTATCCCTGCTGATTACGTAGGAAAACCAGGGCGGTTGATTATTAAGGCCAAAGGATATGAAAACTACAGTTTATACATAGATTTGTTCAAAGATGTTTTGCCTACTTCTGTTTCTCTTAAACCGGTAAATATCAATTTAGGTGGTGGATTTATTCCTGAACCAACTGAGGAACCTACACCTACTCCAATTATGGGATTTACACCTGCAATAGTAGAAAAATCTACACCTATTCCTGTATTAACTGAAGAGACCACATCTGTAATAGTAGAAGAATCTACACCTACCTCTGTATTAACTGAGGAGGCTACATCGGAAATATCCCTGGCAACACCTATACCACCTGTTAATCCATCTATAATACCAACGTCCCAAATTTCTGGTATATTTGAGGGTTTTGAGAGTGGTTGTATGTGGAAACGCGGAGATCAACCGTATGGTGAATTCGACTGCTCCACTAAGCAAGTTTATAGCGACAGCTATGCGGGGCGGTTAAAATATAATTTCCCTCCCGTGGAGAACAATTTTGTGGTTTTCAAAAAGACTTGCCAACTGTCTGGACAGCCTAATGCCATTTCGGCCTGGGTTTATGGTGATAGCTCCGGTCACTATCTAAACGTTTGGGTTAAAGATGCCGAGGGTGAAGTCTGGCAGATGCCTTTTGGAAGAATTCAGCATACCGGTTGGCAAACTATGACGGCTGAAATAAAAGTGAGTACGGAATGGCCTTATGATCATATTAGTGGGAGTAGCAATGGTCGGATAGATTATCCAATTAGCTTTAATGCGCTGGTGCTGGACGGTATTCCTGACAATACTGAAAGTGAAAGTGAAATTTTTATTGACAACTTGAGCAGTGAGAAATATGATTTATCTACCCTTCCTCCTCCTGTTTCCCCAACCTCCTCTCCTGCACCGTCTATTCCCCAGCCAGAAATGGAAGTCTCGGGGCGAATTGCCTTCCCAATGGATGATGGGGCCGATCACTATGATATCTGGATAAAATCTCTGCCCACTGGAACACCTTTCCGTGCCGTTCAAGGCGCACGGCAACCCAACTTTAACAAAGGTGATGGCCGATTAGTGGTTAACGGAGAAAGTAGCCCTTATGGTTGGAATATTATTCTCCTTAACGCTGATCTCAAACCGCTTGACCTGATCAGCGATTTTATTGAGGATGAACATCCCTTTTGGGAGCCAAACGGTAACCGATTAGTGTACGCTAACCCGATTATGATGTCGGCTGGTACACATTTGTTTGTGCAATGCTCGGCGAGTAAACGCCCTCAGAGTGAGGAAAGCGATAAATGCTGCGACCTTAAAAGCTACGGCGTATTGATGTCCAGTCGTGGCGGTGATGTTTTTGGGGAGTATCCGGTTTGGACCGATCAAGATTGGATCGTCTTTCGTGGATTAGGGGGTGTTGCCCGTCCGGGTCTCAACGGAATTGTCTCCTGGGCTACTCCCAGAGATTTGCCTCCCTATGAGGAGCAGATACCGGTTTTTATACCTAACACCTCTCCGAATTCTCGTCCCACTGACGCCACAGGTGGACGCGTTTTCTTCTTTGCCGATGATATTGAGGGTAACTGGGAGGTTTATTCCATTGAGCTGGATGGCAGCGACCGTATTAATCTGTCGAATAGCCCAGGCTCA
This sequence comes from uncultured Caldilineaceae bacterium, assembly GCA_964622215.1. Lineage (GTDB taxonomy): Bacteria > Chloroflexota > Anaerolineae > 4572-78 > J111 > DSQQ01. Next base: position 11,380 of record CAZUNT010000068.1, on the reverse strand, counting down.
AGGGATGGATTGCCCACTGTTTCACCCGATGGGGCTTGGGTCGCATTTGTATCTGATCGGGAAGGTAGGTGGGGTGTTTGGGTAACTCGAGCTACCGGTGGTACACTACCTCAAAAGTTGTTCGATTTTCCCAATCCTAACCCCTGGCGCATTGGCAGTCGCAATGACTGGACCACCGAACGAATCTCATGGGGACCATAAGCTGTTTTTTATTTGCCTCGCCGCCCACCTCGCATGCTCCCGAATCAGCGGCTCCGGGTCTTGCGACGCTCGTTCTAGCACCGGCAACGCCTCCGGGCTGCCCCAATTCCCCAACGCGACGGCTACATTCCGCAGCAGGCCGCGTCGTTTGGTCCGAAGAATCGGCGTGCCCTTGAAGCGGGCGCGGAAAGCCGCTTCATCTAATCCCATCAAATCCACCAGTTTCGGCGCGATCCAATCAGGGTCGTAGCTCAGGAAAGGCTCGCGGGGAGGCCGCGAGTAGCGCCGCACCCAGGGACAAATCTCCTGGCACTCGTCGCAGCCAAAAATCCAGCTGCCTATAAGCGGACGGAGTTCCGGCGGAATAACGTCCTTTAGCTCGATGGTCAAGTAGGAGATGCAGCGTCGGCTGTTCAAAACATAGGGCGCGGGAAAGGCTTGAGTGGGGCAAATCGTGAGGCAGCGGGTGCAGTCGCCGCACGTGCCACGATGTTTTTTTAGACCTGACAGGTCTTCAAGACCTGTCAGGCCTAAAGATGGGGTGGGTTCGTCATACTCCAATTCTACATCCACCAAAATTTCGCCCAAAAACAGGTAGGAACCGAGGCGCGGGCTGATAAGCAGGGTATTTTTGCCGACAAAGCCTAACCCGGCCTGGGCCGCGAAATCACGCTCCAGCACCGGGCCGGTATCTACATAAGCCCGCCGGTTGACGGTTCGACTTGTCTCTCGCTCCACAAAATCGCCCAATTCACGCAGGCGCGGCAGCATGATGTCGTGATAATCCAGGCTCCAGGCATAACGGGCAATTCGCCCTCGCGAGGGATCATGCCATAGGCCGGCGGGCGGATCGAGCACAAAGTAAGATAACCCAACCACCACTACCGCTTGCGCTCCAGGTAAAACTTGGCGAGGGTCTTCGCGGCGCTGCGGCTCGCGGCCCAGCCAGCTCATCTCGGCGGCGTAGCCCCGGGCCAGCCAATGCCGATATGCTTCCGCATGGGGGGCGCGGCCGGCGGGTGCAATGCCGATCAGATCAAAGCCGAGGTTATAAGCTTTTTCTTTGATGCGTTGCGATAAGGGCATTTTCGCTTCGCCAGGCTAAACCTAACGCTTCGTCGGGGCCAGGAAATTCTGCTCAAGATAGCGTACTACGGCCCGGAAGGACAGCACCCCGGTGGGCCGGCCCTCGTCATCCACAATCATCACATGGCGGAAGCGATGAATAGACATTAGGTGCAAGGCGTGAGCTATCTTGGCGCTGGGTTTGAGGGTGGTGACATTGGAGGTCATAAAGTCTTTGACTTTGGCCTGGCTTAAATCTTTATCTGTGCAGGCAATCTTGCGAAAAATATCCCCCTCGGTGAACACCCCGACCAGCTTACCGGCTTCGTCCACGAGCGCAATCAAGCCGACGTTAAGTCCTTTCATCCCACTGATTGCTTCGGCCAGGGAAATATCCATGGGGGCGACGAGCGGTTTCTTGGGTTTGAGATCGGCCAGGGTGCCGGCAATCAAGGAAGGCTCGGTGTCCGGGGTCGAGGTCCGCTCGCCGTTGAAACTCACCCCTACATACTCTTCGTCCACGTAGCCGCCCGCCCTGACGTCGTCAACTGAAATCCAACTACGGCCATTATTGTCGATTGGCTCTGGTTGAGATAAGGTTTCCCAGGTGTCGCTGGAGTGGTACAGGGCGCGTAGGTCGCCTTTACCTTTATGCCGGATCGACTCTTGAATTTGGGCCATCACCCCCTGTTCATAGGTCGGTTTTTCAATAGAGCGAAAAACCCCAATCGGCTCAGGAAATTCCGGGTGGCGCATGCGGCTGAGCAAATAAGCCAGGCTAGGTTCCCGAGCAAATTCATTATGGACCAGCAGGTCTTCTTTGGCCACTTTCTCTAGCGAGACAACCTCGGGCTGTAGTTCGTTGAGCCGGATGCCCTTATCACGATTTTTGCCAAAGATCATCGGCTGCCCGTGTTCCAATTCTAAAACGTTCTCATCTTTGGCCGCCGTATCGGTGGCATAGCTCCAGGTCCCATCGTTGAAGATGACACAGTTCTGGTAAATCTCAATAAAAGACGTGCCTTTGTGTTCGGCGGCCCGGCGCAAAACTTCGGCCATGTGCCTGACGTTGGTATCGATGGTGCGGGCTACAAAGGTGGCTTCCGCGCCAATGGCTACCGACAGCGGGTTAAAGGATTGCTCCAATGACCCCATCGGCGAAGTTTTGGTTTTGTGCCCGGGTAACGAGGTTGGCGAGTATTGGCCCTTGGTCAGGCCGTAGATACGATTGTTGAACAGAATGATGTTGATATCGATATTCCGGCGCAGCACATGCAGCAGGTGATTGCCGCCAATAGATAGGCCGTCGCCGTCGCCGGTAATGACCCACACGCTCAAATCGGGATTGGCGATTTTAAGTCCCGTCGCCAGGGTGGGCGCCCGGCCGTGGATGCTGTGGATGCCGTAGGTGTTCATATAGTATGGAAAGCGGCTGGAGCAGCCAATCCCGGAAATAAAAACGATTTTTTCCCGGGGGATGCCCAGGTCGGGCAGTACTTTTTGCATCTGGGCCAGGATGGCGTAGTCGCCGCAGCCAGGACACCAGCGGACAGTCTGGTCAGAGACAAAATCTTTGCGGGTTAATTTAATGGCTTCACTCATAATAATCTCCCTACTTCAGTAATGATTCGATCTTGGCCGTAATCTCTCTAATGGTAAAGGGACGTCCCTGCACTTTTGAGTAAGGGATGACGTTAGACAGACCAAAGCGGCCTCTAAGCAGAACAGCCAACTGGCCCGCGTTCAATTCAGGCACCAGGATACGCTTAAAGCGGCTGATAATCGAGCCTAGATTGGCGGGGAACGGGTTCAGATAACGCAGATGAACGTGTGACACGCGCCTGCCTCTGGCTTGAAGCTGTAACACCGCCGACCGGACCATGCCATAAGTTCCCCCCCAACTTACCACCAGCAGGTCGCCTTCGACGAGGCCGCTGATAGGCTGTTTGGGGATGGCATAGCCCAGCCGGGCCACCTTTTCCGCCCGCTCATGGATCATACGCTCGTTGTCCTGCGGATCGTAGGAGACATTGCCGGTTTCAGGCGCTTTAGACAGGCCGCCAATACGATGTTCCAGGCCGGGCGTGCCTGGGGTGGCCCAGGGCCGCCCCAGGGTTTCGTGATCGCGCCGGTAAGGTTTAAATCCATCGGAGCCATCAGAGGGGGCGCTGGGGTGCTCGACTTCAATCGGCGCAATCGTGTCTGGGTCGGGGATCAGCCAGGGTTCGGCGCTGTTGGCCAGGTAGCCGTCACTCAAGATAAAAACCGGGGTCATCGCCCGCGCCGCCAGGCGAAACGCCTCGATGGCGATGTTGAAGCAATCGGACGGGGTGGCCGGAGCGAGGATGGGGATTGGGCTTTCGCCATTGCGGCCATACATTGCTTGTAACAGGTCGGACTGCTCGGTTTTGGTCGGCATGCCGGTGCTGGGGCCGCCGCGCTGCACATTGACAATAACCATCGGTAATTCTAAGACAATGGCCAGGTTGATCGCCTCACTTTTCAAGGCCACACCGGGGCCGCTGGTGCCGGTGGCAGCAAAAGCGCCGCCAAAGGCCGCGCCAATCACCGACCCCATCGCCGCGATCTCATCTTCGGCCTGGAAGGTGCGCACATCGAAATGTTTGAGGGCGGCCAGGCTCTCCAAAATACTGCTGGCCGGAGTAATCGGATAGGAGCCGTAAAAAAGCGGCTTGCCGGCTTTCTGGGCCGCGGTAACCATACCCATAGCTATGGCCTCGTTGCCGGTGATTTTGCGATAAACACCGGGAGCCAGGCGGGCGGGCCTGATGTGATAGCGAGTCTGGAACGCCTCGGTGTTGTGGCCGAAATTGTAGCCGGCCTGCAAAGCCGTTTGGTTGGCCTTGGCCAGCTCCGGCCGCCGGGTGAACTTGTCAGAGACATATTTCATCGAGTTATCGAGAGGGCGGTCGTAAATCCAAAAGGTCAACCCCAGGGCAAAAAAGTTTTGGCAGCGATCAATATCTTTGACATTAAGTCCTTCGATTCCTTCCAGAGCCTTCCGGTTTAAGGTGGTGAGAGGAACCTTATGAACTTCGTAACCTCTCAGGCTCCCGTCTTCCACAGGATTGGTGTCGTAACCGGCTTTCTTTAAATTGGCGGCGGTAAAATTATCGGTATTGATGATAATTTTGCCGCCGGGCTGCAAATCAGATAAGTTGGCCTTAAGCGCGGCGGGATTCATGGCAACCAGAACCTCCGGCTCGTCGCCGGGGGTGAGGATGTCGGCGCTGGAGAAATTCACTTGAAAGCCGCTTACCCCGGCCAGGGTGCCGGCCGGAGCGCGAATTTCGGCCGGGAAATCCGGCATCGTGCTAATGTCGTTACCAAAAACGGCGGCAGTGTTGCTGAATTGAGTCCCAGTTAACTGCATGCCATCGCCGGAGTCGCCGGCAAAACGGATAATGACGGAGTCAATATCGTCAAACGCTGTTAAGGGTGTAGGTTCTGCCATACTAAAATACTCCTTAAAAATAGTAGACGGTATCCCTCTTCAGGGACGCCGAAGGGCGCGGTAGACAGGAGACAGGGGTCAGTGGTGAGGGTCAGTAATCAGTAGTCAGGGGTCAGATAATCTTGCTCACAGGGAGCCTTTGGCCCTGCCACTTACAACCTGTTACCTTGCTACCCGGCCACCTTTTATTTTTCAATTAAGCGCCATCTCGTTTGCGGGCAACCCGGTCAGGATCAGGGGGGAGGTTATAGACAGACTCTTGAAAGCGGTCGGCCAGGTATTTGATGATGGCGTAATGAGTCAAATTGCCCACGATAGCGCCTGTTTCATCCACTACGGGCACGTTGCGAAAATGTTTTTCATTCATCAGACTGAGTGCAGCATCAGCCGGGTCGGTTGATTTAACCGTTAAGGGGTGGGGTGTCATCACATCTTCGATGGGGTGATTCCACGTTTCGGGAGTATCAACAACTCGCCGTAAAATATCGCGGTCGGTAAAAATGCCAACCAGTTTGCCACTGTCGGTGACAAAAGCACAATTGTGACCTTCTTGCCTCATTTTTTCGATGGTGCTTTTGACCGAGGCCCCAATTTGAATTTCGGTGAACTCAGTCAGATTGAGGTGAATCACTTGTTCTTGACGTAAATCGTACTCAAGGCTCATAGAGTCTCCTTTGGCCTATGCCCTGGTGAATTTTTACTAATATTTTATACGGAGTTCATTAAAAACTAAAATAATTAGAGTGTATTTAGTTCATCTACGTAACATTAACACAATCCTAACGTAACCTAAACATACAAACCTCCTTTTTGTAATAAAATATTAGTAACTGAAGGAGTTAACCGTGGCCCATCTACAAACCAAAGAAGCGCTTGAACAAGAATTAGCCACCACGCGACAACATCTGATCGACCTGGAAATCAAACAAAAACAGACCGAAGCCACCTTAGATCTCCAAGAAATTCAACTCGAAACGTTACGTCAACTCAATCGGATGGGGCAGACCACGCTGCACGAGATAGCCCACTTTGCGATGGAACAGGCAGTAAAAATTACAGCCAGCAAAATTGGTTATCTGGCCTTTATGAACAAAGACGAAACCGTGCTAACCATGTACGGTTTCAGACGCCGTGGCTGAAACGATTGTTGACCTGGGCATTGATTGGAGCAGTGTCGAAACTCTGGCTGACTTGCAGACCGGTTTGGTATTTGCTCTGGCTAACCTGGGTATCAGGCTGGCTAAAGACTGAAGGCGATTAAAGCGTCAAGGAGAAATTACGGGTGGATAAAGTTTCAACGGCTGACAACGCCACGCAAACAGTTGAAGTAATCATCGTGGATGGTTTCGACGTGATCGCGGCGCGGTGGCGTGGGTTGGAGATGGCCCTGGCAATGGGCTTTATCCAGTCTGAGGCGACCAGGATTGCGGTGGTCATCTCAGAACTGGGCCGTAATATCCAGATTTATGCCGGTATGGGGCGTATTATCTTGACTGCTTGTCACAGTGGAAGGCCCTATTTTGAGATTATCGCCCAAGACACCGGCCCGGGTATCCCGGATATAAACAAAGCTCTCACTCCCAGTTTTTCGACCTCCCACGGCATGGGGGTTGGCTTGCCCGGTTCCAAACGATTGATGGACGAGTTTGAAATTAGTTCTCAGGTTGGCCTGGGCACAACGGTCAAGGCTAAAAAATGGCTGCGGTAGGTGAGGCAGGATAGGAGAAAAAACTCCCCGGATGCGTCAAGCATCCGGGGAGAACCAACCGTTGAAGAAGACCCAAAATGATTTTTTGTTACTTAGCCACCTTCAGCGACTTAAACGCTTCCACCTGGCCCCTGATAGCCCGCTCGGTGGGCAGGCGCTCGATGCTCGACGCGCCGAAGAAGCCGTTGATCCCCGGCATCTTGGCCAAAGCCACGCCTACCTTATCCGGTTCGTCAAAGGGGCCGCCGTGGCAAATGACGATCACATCTTTCCTGACGCTGCGACCGGCCTCGGCAATCTCCATGACTTTAGCAATTGCTTCGTCCAGGGTAAAAGCGACCCCCGCGCCGATACTGCCGGCGGTGGTTAACCCCACATGGGCCACCAGTTGGTCCGCTCCGGCCTTAGCCATCGCTTTGGACTGGTCCGGGTCAAACACATAGGGCGCGGTAAACATATCCAGCTCGTGGGCCAGCCGAACCGCCTCGACTTCCTTGTCGTAGCCCATGCCGGTTGCTTCCAGGTTGGCCCGAAAATCCCCGTCAATTAGCCCAACCGTCGGGAAATTCTGCACCCCGGAGAAGCCAATCTCTTTCAACTGCTTGAGAAAAACCGGCATCAGGCGGAACGGGTCGGTGCCGCAGACGCCGGCCAACACCGGTGTGTTCTTGACCACCGGCAGCACTTCCGACGCCATCTCCACCACGATCCCATTAGCATCGCCATAGGGCATCAACCCGGCCAGCGAACCACGCCCGGCCATCCGATAGCGGCCGGAGTTGTAGATAATAATCATGTCGGCCCCGCCCGCCTCGGCAAACTTGGCCGAGATGCCGGTCCCCGCGCCGCAGCCGACGATGGGCTTGCCCGCTTCAATTTGAGCGTGCAGCCGTTTTAGCATTTCTTCACGTGTAATAGCCATAGGTATAATCTCCTTTGTAAATAGACCGCCGACGGCAGACCGCCGACCGCCGTAAAAATATTTCTAGCCTTTGAGTTGAACGTCAGTTAAGGAGAACTCCTCTTGTTATTTCAACATATCAAGCAGCGTTTCCGCCACCTTGCCGGAAAATTCAGGGTCGTTGATGTTGTAATCCAACTCGATCACCGGAATACCCGGCTTTACATTCTTCTTAATGGTTTCGAAACAAGCCCTATTCGCCTCGGGATCCCAGAATTGGCCGCCGGGGCTGTCGAGCATGGAGACGCCCTTAAGCGGGATAAGGATGGCTACGGGCGCGGTGGCTGCGTTGGCTGCGGCCGCCAGCATCTCGCCCATCTTCACATTTTCCTCCACGTTGGTGCGCAGGAGGGTGACATTGGGGTTCCACTGGTACAGGTTGCGGCTGCGAAACTTTTCGGGCATGGTCTCGACGCCGCCAAAGTTAGCCATGTCCACGCAGCCGGGAACTAACACCGCCGGGATGCCCGCCCGTGAAGCCGCCAGGCAGCGCTCCGGCCCGGCGCTCAAGACCCCGCCGCAAACGTGGTCGGCCAATTCGGTGGTGGTGATGTCCAGGGAAGCTTTGATATAGCCATCGGCAATCAAGCCCTCCATCGTCTTGCCGCCCGTGCCGGTGGCGTGGAAAACCAGCACTTCATAACCTTTTTGTTCCAGGATACCCCGGGCGTGGTCGACGGCCTTGGTGGTATTGCCAAACATCGAGGCGGTGATAAGGGGTTTTTCCTCGCCCGCCGCCGGCTTTTCCAGCTTGACCATCCCGGCAATCGCCCCGGCCGCATTGGTGTAAATGGCCCGGCTGATGCTGTTGATACCGGCCACGTCCACAATGGAGGGCATAAAGGTAATATCTTTGGTCCCGGCGTAGGCGCTCACGTCGCCGCCGCCGAGGGTGGAGACCATCAGCTTGGGCACACCGACCGGCAGTGTGCGCATCGCTGTGGTGGCGATGGAGGTGTTGCCGCTGCCGCCCATGCTCATCACCCCATCCAGCCTGCCTTCCTCGTAAAGCTTGCGCACCACTACGGCCAGACCGGCGGCCATTATTTTCATGGCCTCGTCCTTATGCTGGCCGTCGCTGAGACGAGCTAAATCACCGCCGCCGGCTTTGACCACTTCTTCCCGGCTAACGTCCGGCTTAAAGCCCGGCTCACCCATTACCCCAAAATCAACTACCAGGGTTTGCAAGCCTTCTTTTTCAATCAATTCCTTGACGAAGGCGAATTCCTGGCCCTTGGTGTCCAAGGCTCCCACCATTACGACGGTCTTTGTCATAATCACATCTCCTTTTGATGTTAGTTATTGTGTACCGGCCTGAACAGCGTAGTATTTTGGCCGGCATAAGGACTGCCGGCCGGAAGCCGGTTTAGCCCGAAGAAATTAGAGGAATTTAATCATCAGACCTAAGCCCATCAATTTTACTCCCAACCCTCAATTCTAGGCAAGAAAAGGTTTTTACTCTTAACGTTGTGAGTTAACCAACGGGTAAGGCAAGCTTGTTTTGGCTCAAAGAAAGGCTATAATAGAGCCAATTTTACTGGTTAAGGAAGATCAGGAGCGGATAATGCTAAAGAACACAGGCCAACGACCCAAACAAGTGCGCCTATTTGTCACCTGTCTGATTGACCACCTCTCCCCGGAAGTTGGCGAAGCCGTGGTCACGGTATTGGAACGGCTGGGATTGGAGGTGGACGTACCTGCCGGTCAGACCTGCTGCGGCCAGCCGGCCTTTAATGGCGGCTTCTGGGCCGAGGCCCGCGAGATGGCCCGGTTTACCATCAAAATTTTAGAGCAGGCGGATACGCCGATTATTGTCCCCTCCGGTTCCTGCGGCGATATGATCATCCATCACTACCCCGAACTCTTTGCCGGCGAACCGGAGTGGCAAGCCCGGGCGCAGCGCGTAGCCGCCAATACTTACGAGTTCACCCAATTCCTGGTGGATGTGCTGGGGGTCACAAACATCGGCGCTTGTTTCAACGGTAAGCTGACTTATCATGCTTCTTGCCACCTGCTGCGCGGTCTGGGCGTCAGCAGCCAACCTCAAACCTTGCTGGAACATGTTCAAGGCGCTGAACTGACGCCGTTGGAACGGGCCGATGAGTGCTGCGGCTTTGGGGGCCTATTTAGTGTCAAGTTTCCCCTCATCTCGGAAGATATGCTGGCCAACAAGCTCGCTCACCTCGCCGCCGCCCAGGCCGACCGGGTGGTAGGCTGTGATTTATCCTGCCTGATGCATATCAACGCCGGACTGCATCGCCAGGGAAAACCGACCTGTGCCGTGCATATTGCCCAGATCTTAGCCGGTCAAAAGTAGATCGCCATGTTTGCACTTTTAACCCACCTGAAAGAATGGGACACGGATTTGCACGGATCGCACGGATATTTTTTGGTTGAGAACGTTCGGTAATTCAATGTCTGCGAATTCATAAGGAGTATTTTATGGCATCGATACCGATAACCTTTTACGAGCGGGTTGAGCAGGGAGTCCATAATGAGGCGATGCGGGGGGCGTTAGGTCAGGCCACCAACCGCTTTATTACGCTGCGAGCTACTTCTTATGCCTCGCTGCCTCACATCGAGACGGTGCGCGATCAGGCCCGGCTGATGCGCCGCCATACCATTGCTAACCTGGATCGTTACCTGGACATGTTGGTGGAGAATGTCGAGCGGGTGGGTGGAGTGGTTCATTGGGCGGCCGACGCCGAGGCCGCCCGGCGTATCGTGCTGGATATTGCCCGGCAGAACGGGGTCAAGCGTATCGCCAAATCCAAGTCGATGGTCAGCGAGGAGATTCATCTTAATGCGGCTTTGGCCGCGGCCGGGATCGAGGTGGTTGAAACTGATTTGGGCGAATACATTGCCCAGTTAGCCCACGAAAAGCCCAGCCATATTATTGTGCCGGTGCTGCACAAAACCCGGCAGGAAATTGGCCGCCTCTTCCAGGAAAAGTTGGGGGTTGACTATACCGACAACCCGCAGGCGTTGACCCGTATCGCCCGGGAGGTTATGCGCCAGATCTTTCTGCAAGCCGACATGGGCCTCAGCGGGGTCAACGTTGGGGTGGCCAGCACCGGCACGCTGGCTATCGTTACCAATGAAGGCAACGGCCGGATGGTTACCTCGCTGCCGCGTATCCACGTGGCCTTGATGGGTATTGAGCGCATCGTGCCCACTCCCGGCGATCTGACCCTGGTGCTGCAATTGCTGGCCCGCAGCGCCACCGGCCAAAAGCTTTCGGTTTACACCTCGCTGATAACCGGCCCCCGTCGCCCCGGCGACAGCGATGGCCCGGAACAACTGCACCTGGTGCTGGTAGACAACCGGCGCAGCCAAATTTTGCACAGCGAACTGGCCGAGATTTTGACCTGCATTCGCTGCGGCGCTTGTCTCAATACCTGCCCGGTTTATAGGAGCATTGGCGGCCACGCTTACGGAGCCACCTATCCCGGCCCGATGGGGAGCATACTGACGCCGCTGTTCAACGGCCTGGACCAATTTGGCGATCTGCCTCACGCCTCGTCGCTGTGTGGGGCCTGCCGCGATATATGCCCGGTGCGAATTGACCTGCCGGGGTTACTGCTTAAGCTGCGTGATGAAACGATTCGGGCGGGTCACGCTCCGCTCTGGTTAAAAGTGGGTCTAAAAGTTTTTGCCGAAACGGTCAAACGGCCCTGGCTGTATCGCCTGGGTGGCAAAATGGCCGGCTTGAGCCTGCGTTTGATCGGCCAGGATGGCTGGGTCCGCCGCCTCCCGCCGCCCCTCAACGCCTGGACCGGGCAGCGTGATTTCCCCACCTTTGCCCCTCAGACGTTTCAAGAACGCTGGCAGAAACGTAGTAGACAGTAAACAGTAGTCAGTAGACAGTGGTCAGTAGATGGGGAATAAATCCCGAAAGTGCCTTTGATGAAAATGCACCTTCGGCAAGTGTTGGGGACAAGTTAGTAACTTGCCCTACAAATCTATTTTC
>CAZUNT010000067.1:5149-32407 GCA_964622215.1 uncultured Caldilineaceae bacterium | reverse complement strand
TGTCGTGTTCACTAACATCTTGTACGTTCAGCCAGCCGAGGCGCGGGGCTGAAGCCACCGCGCTCAGAGGGCAAAGCTCTACAAGCTAAATTAGTCTACTGTGCTTCGCTCTCTCAGCCCAGTGGCTTTAGCCGGGCATTAAGGCCCGGTGGAGAAATTTAACATCTTTGCGAACACAACATAATTAGGGAATTTTTTTACAATTATATCATTGTCTCTTACCCAGTTCAATAAGCCAAAATTTAAAAGCATCATCTTTATTTGTGGGCATGAGCCGACTGCCAGATGAATATTTGATTGAACTATAGTAGTAAGGTAAAATCCACCAAGATAATTAAAAAATGGAGCAATCCAATGACCCGAATGGTCAAATGCGTCAAGTTAGGCCGCGAGTTGCCCGGCCTGGAAAAGCTACCTTTTCCCGGTGAGATGGGCCAGCGTATCTTTGATAACGTCTCCCAGCAGGCCTGGGAGATGTGGCTTCAGCAGCAGGTTCTCATCATCAATCACTACGGCCTGGTGCTGGCCGACCCCCAGGCCCGCCTGTTCTTAATGAAGCAAATGGAACAGTTCTTTTTTGGCGTGGGAGCGCAGATGCCGGAAGGCTGGACTCCTGAAGACACCCCAGGAGCTAAAGGCGGCGGGCCGGCAAGAAAGAAGTAAATTCAGTAATTAGTAGTCAGAGTTCAGTAGTCAGAATCCTCTCTGACTACTGATTACTGGCTACTGATTACTGGCTATTGGCTACTAACTTATCACCGGTAGCATAGGTATAATCTCAAAATGAAGCCGTTGATGAGCCTCACGTAGAGCCACCTCGACCTCGGCCGGGCGTTCCCCCAGGGCAAAAATAAAACCGAGATAACTTTCCCCTTCCGGCAGCGGCACGAGGGGGTAATTTAACCGGGCAGTAATTTCCACCGACTCGATCCCCGGCACAGACATGGCCGCCTCAATGCCCGTGATTCCTTTGAGCAGTCCGGCAGCGGGAATAGGAATCATCATCACTCCCCGCGCTCCTGCCCCCAGACTCACCGATCCAAGTTCCAGCCCCACGGCCTGGCGCAAAATTAATTCCTCCAGCGATACATCCGGCCCAAAACGTAGTGTTTGCGAACATAACCCACCAATCGAACGGCCCGCCACCTCGACCAGCCACGGCCCTTTGTCATTCACCCGTAACTCGGCGTGAATGGGTCCCTGCTTTAACCCCAGGGCAGCGGCGGCACGAGCGGTGCAATCGGCAATAGCCGCTTGCGTCACCTCAGGGAGTCGAGATGGAGTAATGTAGATGGTCTCTTCAAAAAACGGGCCGTCCAGTGGGTCCGGCTTATCGAACAAAGCCAGGACACGCAATTGTCCCCGGTCTAACAATCCCTCCAGAGCCACCTCAAAGCCCGGAATAAAATTCTCCACCAGGATTTGAGTTGAGCCGGGCACACGTTGGAGCGAAGCCAGCAGCCGTCCCAGGCGGCGAAAAGCAGACGCAAACTCGTCCGGGTTATCGGCCCGAATGACGCCTCGGCTGCCCGATAACAGCAGCGGCTTAAGCACACAGGGATACTCCACTTCGGCAGCGATTTGAGTAGGGTCGTCGCTCAGTTCATACAATCTAAATTTGGGCGAGGGTACCCCGGCGGCGCTAAAAAGCTGCCGCATGTAATGTTTGTTGCGAGCGGCCAGAGCAGCTTCGCTAGAGTTGTAAGCCAGGCCGAGCGCTTCGCTAGCCATAGCCGCAATAACAGTAGCACTGTCGTCCACCGCCAGGATAGCCTGCACCGGGTTCTGCCGGGCAAACTCGACCAGGGTTTGGGCCGCCTTTTCCGGCCGATCAAACTGCAAGGCCAGGGGGGCTTGCCAATACTCAGCCAATTCAGAAGGCAGATCAACTCCTTTGATGACTTCGATTCCTAATCGGGCAGCCGCATCCAGGAAAGCTTGCGCCCGGTAGGTGGATGATCTCATCAACAGGATAACTTGTAATGAGTGAGCAGTTTGCGACATAACCTTTCCCGGTATAATTTAGGAGTGATTATACCACATTCAAGCGAATGACATCCAAAAGTGGAGCATTTCACTATTATGGGCTGGACGCGGGATCTCGCCACCTCGTTCCAAAACGTTGTCAAAAGAGAAACAAAATGGTATCCTTAACGAGAGAAAATAAATTCTCCCAGATTTGGGTCAAAAGATTACCGTTTTTTAAATGGTAGGCTTGACTTGATGGAATCGTTGCGGGTGACAGACTATCAACTGTTGGAAGAATGGCTCCAAGAAGGCATTCTGGCGGCTAAAGCCGGACAATATAATCAGGCCCGTTATCGCCTGCTCGACGTGGTGGAGCAGGATCAAACCAATGAGACGGCCTGGTTTTGGCTTTATCAAACTTTTGAGCGCCAAGACGATAAACGTGTTTGCCTGGAAAACCTGATCACCATCAATCCCTATAACGAATGGGCCAGGCAAGAATTGAGCACTTATGCCAGCTACCCGGCCCCGCCCCCCTTCACTCTCCCGGCTATTCCCGCCGACGGTGCTGCTCCGGCCGTCTATGCTGCCAAAGGCAAAAGCCGCCGGAAGGGAAAAGCTCGCCATTCGCCGCGTTCCCCGGTTTTAAAAATTATTACCGCCTTTTGGGCGGGCATTTCTCTTATCTTCCTGGGCAGTGGTATAATTGCTTCAGGAGAGTGGTTGTCTTCAACCATCCAGAGCCGGAACTTTCCTCATTACATCACCGGCATCCAGGCTCTTGAACTCTTTGTGGCGATTGGCTTTGTAGTAGCCGGGTTGGTTGGCCTGAACGTAGCGGTGGCTCTATTTTTTCGCTCGCCGCTCGGACTCTATGGTAGCTTGTTTTTGGCCCTGGGTATTCTGTTGGTCGGTCCAACCGTCAGTTTAGTTACTCATCCACCCAACTACGTGGCGATGATTTGCACGGGCGGCATGTCTGGCATGATTGTGCTTTTAACCCTGGCCAGCCAACCTGGATTAAAGGATTTTCAACAAGAAGATGACGCACCATCCGGCTAAACCATTATCCCCAGTCCCAAACGGGCCAGCCGTCCCCTCCTGGCTGCGCACCCTGGATGAAATTGAGGGGATGGATTTACCCCTGGTCGGCGGTAAAGCCTTTCGCCTGGCGCTCCTAAAACAACATGGCCTGTGTGTTCCGCCCGGCCTGGTGTTAACTACGGCTTTTTTTGAGGCCCAACTACAACACGCCCAACTTGTGCCTTTATGGGCCGGTTCGCCTGATATCGCCGTGACCACCGAAGCCTTATTGTGGCTGGCCGAGATGCTCAAAACCAAACCCCTGGCTAAAGAGCTTTCCGTTGCCCTCAACCAGGCACTGGACGGCCTGTTTGGCTCAGATACCGAGCAATTTGCGGTCCGCTCTTCCGCAATTGACGAAGATCAGCGCGATCACACCTTTGCCGGCGTTCACCTGACCGAACTGGGCGTGCCCCGCAGCGTTTTACCCATTGCCATTACCCGGTGTTGGGCTTCGGCCCTGGATCGTCCGGCTATCGAATACCGGCAGGTTCATGGGATGTCTATCCAGGGGATTCGTATTGCCGTACTGATTCAACCTATGCTGTCCCCGCACAGCGCCGGGGTCGGTTTTACCGTCAACCCGCTCACCGGCGCGCGTGATGAATTTATTGTCGAGGCTACCTGGGGCCTGGGCAATACGCTGGTTAGCGGTGAGGTACAGCCATATCTCTATAAGCTGGCCAACCAACCGCCGGATTACCCCATTATTGAACAGCACGCCGGCAATGTACTTCCCCCCGCCGAGTCCGGCGAGCCGGCCGATCAAGGCCCTTTGTCGGCTGGCCAACTGGCCGTGTTGGCCCTCCAGCTTGAACAGGTTCGGGCGTTGATGGGCGAACCGCAAGATGTAGAATGGGCCTGGCAAGATAACAATTTTTATTTATTGCAAACGCGTCCCATCACCGCCCTCCCAGAAGCGCCCCCCTCCCTTGACGTGGAGTGGACTCGCGGCAGTCATCCCGAATTTTTGCCGGAACTACCCTCGCCGCTCTCTAATTCGATTATGGAACGAACTCAAACTCGAATCGTTTCCTCCTTTAAGGAGCTTGGTTTCCAGGTTGATGGACTAGGCCCTTATATCAAGCTTATTTTAGGCCGGCCTTACCTCAATTTAACCCTGCTCAAAAGAGTTATTTCCCAGGTGGGGCTGAACTCCGGTCACTTGCTGCACTCGATTGGTTATACCGAGTCGAGCGGGCTGGGTGGAACCCTGTCGATTGATTGGGCAACGGCCTGGCACAACCGCCGAACCTACTGGCGGCTCCTACAACGCTTACTCAGTAATAGGCGCTACCTCAAAGCTTACAAAACCTCTGTGGAAGAGGCTGTCACCCATCTAAATGACCTTAACCTTGAGGCCCCTCTGGCAACTCTGCTGGCCCAGCTACGCTACCATGAACATATTTATAGCGATTTTTTTGCGGCTAACCTCGGTATCTCCGTGGGTTTATCGGGGGTGACGGCGATTGGAACCAGTCTCATCGCACCCCTAAGCCAGACACCCGCCACCCTTGTCGGCGTTCTAGCCTCCAAGGGCCTGACCACGATTGACAGCCGTTTAAATCAAGCCTTATTTAGCCTCAGCCAGGTTGCCCAACGCTATCCCCAGTTGCAAGAATACTTACGGGCTGCCGGCGATGACCTCTCACTTCCAACCGACCCAACCGAATTTAAGGCCGCTTTTGACCACCTGATGAGCCAATATGGGCACCGGGCGACTTACGAGCTTGATCTCGGTTGGCCCCGTTACCAGGATGATCCCCGCCCCTTACTGAATACCATTCGGCGGTATACTCAAACCGGCCCCCTGCCTGACCTGGGAGTTCGAACGGGCAAAACTGACCTAACCTGGGGCCAACTGATCGGCCAATCTACCGGCCTTAATCGCTGGCTGCCCTGGCGTTGTGCTGTGGCGGCTTTCCTGGTTCGGTTGATGCGCCGGTTGTTGTTGAGGCGCGACGAATTGAATAGCGACAAGGCCAGGGCCATAGCCGCTTGTCGCCGCTGGGATTTAGCCCTGGGGCAAAAGTGGGTTGAACGGGGTTGGTTGGCTCAACCGGACGATATTTTCTGGCTAACGATTGAGGAAATCGAGCGGGCTCTGATGGTTGAGGCCGACGCCGCCATCCTATCCTCAACGGTCCAGGCCCGTAAGGAAACCTACCAAACTTATGGGGCGACCAAAATGCCCTTCCGCTTGCACGACTCCGAAATCCCCCTCATCCAGTTGGGCATCGGCTTGTCGGCAGAGGCTCCCTCTGATGTATTGGTTGGCCTGCCCGTCAGCCCCGGACAGGTGCGCGGCACCATCCTGGTTCTGCGCCACCCCGACGAATTTGAAAAAATCGCCGACGACATTATCCTGGTCACACCCTCCACCGACCCCACCTGGCTGCCTCTGCTTCATTTATCCTCCGGCCTGATTGTCGAAATGGGCGGCCTCCTCTCCCACGGCTCGGTCATTGCCCGCGAGTACGGCCTGCCTGCCGTAGCCAACATCGTCAACGCCACCCAAATCTTCCATACCGGCGACAGCGTGCTGGTGGATGGCAGCACCGGCGTGGTGCAGGTGTTGGAGACGGCTCAGGGGTTGTAAGTTGAAAACCTCGAAGATAATTTCCTACGAACAACGCCTGCGCAGCAACCCCGACCTGGTGTTGAGGGAGGCCAGTCTTTATTTCAATCGGCAGGGCAACCTGTATAAAACTCTACAAGATTTAGCCCAACGTCTGGATGAACTGGGTATTCCTTATGCGCTTATCGGTGGCCTGGCCTTGGGGCAGCATGGGTTCGTGCGGATGACCGAGGATATTGATATTCTGCTTACTCCAACAGGTTTGGCTGCCTTTAAAGAGAAGCTAGTCGGACGGGGTTATGTTCTGGCTTTTGCCGGGGCCAAAAAAACCTTCCGTGACCCAGATACCGGGGTACGGATTGAAGTGATTACCAGCGGCGAGTATCCGGGTGATGGTTTACCCAAACCTGTCTCCTTCCCTGATCCAGCCTCAACCGCAGTTGAGTTAGCCAATTTCCGGGTGATCAGCCTGGAAAAACTGATCGAGCTAAAACTGGCCTCTGGCATGACCGCCCCTCACCGCCGTCGCGATCTAGCCGACGTGCAGGATTTAATCCGAGTCCTTCATCTGGGAGAGGGTTTTGGGGCAAAATTGGATGCCAGTGTGCGTGATATGTATAACCAACTCTGGCAGGAAGCACAAGTTACAGACAATTTATCCGAGTAAAGCCGAGCAGTATCACTTTTAATAACTATGGACCAACCATTACTATCCCCTAATAAACTTCAACGCTATCGTGGCTCACTCCTGGGATTGGCCGCCGCCGATGCAGTTGGCACAGCTTTGGAGTTCAAACAGCCTGGCTCTTTCGCCCCGATCACGGATATGATTGGAGATGGCCCCTTTCACTTAAGAGCCGGTCAATGGACGGATGATACGTCGATGGCATTGTGTTTGGCCGAGAGCTTGATCGAACGGCAGGGTTTCGACCCGGTTGACCAATTGCAGCGGTATGTCCGCTGGTATCGTCAGGGCCACTTGAGCAGTACCGGTCGGTGCTTTGACATTGGCAATACCGTGTGCGCCGCACTTGGACGATTTGAACGCACCAGAGAGTCTTATTGCGGCTCAACTGACCCGATGTCTGCTGGCAATGGTTCGATAATGCGCCTGGCCCCCATCCCTCTCTTCTATGCCAAAAATATGGCCAAGGCGATTGAATTGTCAGGGGAGAGTTCTCGTACCACTCACGGTGCTGTGGCCGCAGTTGATGCGTGCCGTTATTTGGGAGCATTGATAGTAGGCGCAATCAATGGGGCCGGCAAGGAAGAACTTCTCTCTGCGCGGTATAGTCCTATCCCCGGCTACTGGCAGGGGTATCCGCTCGTCGCAGAAATTGATGCGGTCGCCGCAGGTTCATTCAAACAGCGCCAGCCGCCACTCATTCAGGGGACCGGTTACGTGGTTAAGTCGCTGGAGGCGGCGTTGTGGGCCTTTTATCGCAGCAGATCATTCCGGGAGGGTTGCTTATTGGCAGCCAACTTGGGCGACGATGCCGATACGACCGCCGCCGTCTACGGCCAGTTGGCCGGTGCTTTTTATGGGGTTTGGGACATTCCTGTATCCTGGCGGGCCCAACTGGCGTATTTGGAATTAATCGAATCGTTCGCTGAGCGGCTTTTTGAACTGGCCGAGAAACAATTAACATAAGGGTAAATTAGGGAAGAGTGGAGAAATGAAGTCAGTCTTCCCACCTTTCACCCGCTTTACCCCTCCGGCGGCGTTTCGATAACCCTTTTAATCTCCGGGAGCATTTGCCGGGCCGACTCCTCGCCCAGGCGCACCAGATCGTTGACGTGCTCAAAATCCAGGCTGTGTTTGGCCGAAGCTTTGTGGTGGATCAACACGTCAATCAAGGGCAGTTGCTTGTTCACCACTTCCGCTTCCATCGCGCTATAAATATTAAAGATAATTTCCAAAAAGTTGGGCATCTGATCCCTGCGCCCATCGTAGGTGTCGCGCAGCGGTTGGACGACACTGGAGGCGATAACAATGTCTGCGCCTCGCTGGCGGAGCACGCTGGCCGGCAGGGGATTGAGGATGCCGCCATCCACCAGGAAGCGGCCCTGGTGATGCCAGGGGTCCACCAGTACCGGCAAGCTGAGGCTGGCCCGAATGGCGTCGGCCAAGGGGCCGGAGTCAAACACCACCTCTTCGCCGGTCAAAATATCGGCAGCCACGATATAAAGCGGCGTCGCCAAATCCTCAAACCGGCGTCCCTCCACCGACTTATCAAGAACCCGGTCGCGGGCGAGCCGTCCCTTTAATAAGGCGCTGCGGGGTGGAAGATTAAAATCCCAGTTGGGGAAACGGTTAAAGGTTTTGATTTCTTCGGTAAAGCGTAAAAAACGGTCCCAGGTCCAACCACAGGCCCAGAAAGCCCCAAACCAGGCCCCGGCGCTGGTGCCGGCCACCAGGTCCACCGGAATATTTTCCTCCAGCAAGACCTTCATCACCCCAATGTGAGCCAGTCCTCGCGAACCGCCGCTGGATAGGGCCAGCCCTACGGTGCGGTTGGTGAGCCGGCGGGCTATCCGCGGCAAATCCTCATTTGAGCCGGTGCTGACCCAGATATCCTTTTTGTCTTTAAGGGGGGCGAGCCAGGCAGGCGGCTGGCCAATGCTGACGACGGTGTGGGCCAGATCAATCGCTTTTTGGGCCAGAGGATCAGGCTGGTTCGGCAGGACAACCAGAATATGCTTGAAGACTTCAATCTGGTAGCTCAAATTTTCGGCCAGGGCCGCTTCGGTTAAGTTCTCGTGGCCGAGAAACATCAAGCCACCGCTAATGGTGACATCGCCAACCGTGGCCAGATCCGCGGTAGGCAGAGGCAAAACTCCCACCGGCGATTTTAGTTGGGTAAAAATGGCCTTGGCCAGCGCCAAAGCTTTATGGCTGCCTACCAGGGCCGTAATTCGCCGGGTCAATTGGCGGCGTTTGCGCCGAGTGGTACTCACCAGCCGTTTGCTCAACTCGCGCATCATCTCCAGGGCGATGGCAGGGCGAGTAGTAATGAGACCGTCAAAGTCTTTTTTTTGCAAGGCCCAGAGCTGGGCGTCAATAGTCACTTGCAGGTTAGCCGTGCGAGGTTGCGCCAGCAGCAGCGAAATCTCCCCCACAAAACTGCCCGGTCCCAGAAAAGCGATGGCTTCTCCGGCCTCCTCGCCCAAAACGACTACCTGGCCGGACTCGACCAGGTACATCGTATCGCCCTCATCGCCTTCTTTGAAGACGATAGCGCCTTTGGCATGACTCTCTCGCCGCAGCCGGGCCGCAATCAGTTCCAGATCATCATTATTAAGATTCTTGAAAAGGGGAATACCCCTGAGAATATCTTTTGGCGACACTAGATTACTCCCTACTTTCTTTGCTTCATTATAAAGCTATTACATAAGGTGGTCAATGTGACTCTTGTCTCCAATTTTGCCGAGGCTGCACATCGCAAGTAAAATCAGGATTATGATATATCGAAGCAACCCCTATCAAAGTAAAATTGAATATTTTCAAAGCCAGCCGTGGCCCTGGCTGATTATCGGAGCCTTGTTCCTGATCACCCTGGTTATGGCGCTGGTGGTGGCGGCGCTGTTGCTGCCGCCTCTATCGCTGCTGTCTCGTTTTGACCGTTCCTACATTGATGTAGGAATCCAGGGAAACACCTTACGTGACCCCGATGGCACTCAACTGACCTTCCTGCCAGAGGGCGTGAAAAAACCATTCCGGGTTAAACTCACCGTTGTACCGCGCAATCTCTTTCTGGAAGGCGCGACCGATGAAAGCTTACTAACGGCGGCCAGCAGCATTCCCCCCAACTTAGTGATGAAAAGTCCCTTCTATCGGATTGGCCTGCGAGGAACATCGCCGGAGTTGGTCACGATTTCTATCCCTATTCCCAACGAGTCGGAGCCTTATAATACCCTGGATTTATATACCTGGAACGGCGGAGGCTGGGTCTGGCTACCTAGCCGGGTCATCGCCGGCGAGGAGGTGATTGAGGCCAAATTGGACCACCTGCCCGACTCGGTGGTGGTGATGCAAACCCACCCGCTTAATCCCCACGTGTCGGCTACCTATGCCTCAAGTTCAGCCTTACCAGGAAACTTTACCTCAGATACATCTTCTGAAATCAACCCCCAGGGACTCTACCTGGAGGCCGAAGGGTTGATTGCGGGTAATCTGGGCCAATTACCGGCTGAAATCATCAATGGCGCCTTCTCCATCGTCCCGACCATCCGCAATTGGGGCGATGACGGCTCCGTTCGGTCAGACCTGATTGACAACCTGTTGATTGACGATGCGGCCCGCCAGCAACATATCGCCACGATTGTTGGCCTTATTCAGAGCAACACCTACCAGGGAGTCGAACTGGATTACCGGGGTATCGCGCCTGATCTGCGTGATGAATACACGTCATTTCTGGCAGAGCTACGCACGGCTCTACCCAAAGACAAACGGCTGGCGGTACGGGTCGAGTTACCCCAACCCGTCTCCGCCGAGGTTTGGGACACCGGCGCTTATGACTGGCAGGCCATTGGACGGATTGCGGATTTTGTACGTTTGCCCACCTCTCCCGACCCGAAAGCCTATGAACCGGGCGGCCAGATGATGATGCTTCTCAATTGGGCCGTAGGACAGGTAAGCCGGTATAAGCTGCAACTGCTGATCACAACTCACAGCGTCGAGCAGGTTCAGGGGCAAACTCGGGAAATCAGCTATCAGGAAGCGCTGCTTTCGCTTGGCACTGCTGCCAGCGTCAACGGCGCAACCACAGCCAAGCCCAATCAACCTCTCGATTTTACCCTGAGTGGGCTGCAAAATTCCGGCAGCCTTCAATTCGACGCCAACAGCGGCCTGTACTGGTTCAGTTATCCGGCTGAGAGCAGTGGTCCTCGCCTGGTTTACCTGGAAAATGCGGCCAGCGTAGCTCGCAAGCTGCAATTAGTGGCCCAGTACAATCTGCGCGGGGTGGCTATCCAAAACCTGTTTGATGAAAATAGCGATCCCCAAATCCGCGAAGTTACCCGCCAATTTCTGAATTTAGCTTTATCGCCAGTGGAGGGGCAGCACGCCGTCATCTGGCAGGTAAAAAATCAAGAGGGCGGCCTTATCGCCGAACAGGTGGTAGATTTGACCACGCCAGCCTACCGCTGGACCACTCCCGCCGCGCCGGGAACCTACCAGGTCACCGCCTCCATCTCTCCCAAACGCGACCCGGTCACCGCTTTCCCGCTGGGTAGTGTGCCGGTGGTGGTGACACCGTAATATCCCAACTAAAAAGATAACTTTGCAAATCGTTCCACCCTAGAGTATACTTCCCCGTTGAACTTTTGTTCTGAGCCAGATGCCAGTAGCCAGTAGTCAGAGTTCAGTAGTCAGAATCAGGATATTTTTCTGACTACTGACATCTGATTACTGAACATCTGACTATTGACATCTCTTGAGGAGGACCGATGCCCGCGTTTCAGGTGGTTTCTGATTTTCAACCTACCGGCGATCAGCCGGAGGCGATTAAACAGCTCGTGCAAGGCGTCACAGAGGGTTTGGTGCATCAAACACTGCTGGGCGCGACCGGCACGGGGAAAACTTACAGCATCGCCAAAGTTATCGAGGCGGTCCAGAAGCCGACATTAGTTATGGCCCACAATAAAACCCTGGCCGCCCAACTTTACAGCGAGTTCAAGGAATTCTTCCCCAACAACGCCGTGGCCTACTTTGTCAGCTACTACGATTACTACCAGCCCGAAGCCTATATTCCTCGCACCGACACTTTTATCGAAAAAGATGCCTCGATCAATGAGGAGTTAGACCGGCTGCGCCTGGCGGCAACCCAATCGCTTTTCTCCCGGCGCGATGTGGTTATTGTCGCCAGCGTCAGCGCCATTTATGGCCTGGGCAGCCCGGAAGATTACGGCCAGGTGGTCATCAACCTTAAAAAGGGCGATATACGCAAGCGCGACAAGGTGCTGCGCCACCTGATTGACATTCGCTACGAGCGTAACGACTACCAACTCAAGCCGGGCACGTTCCGGGTGCGGGGTGATACACTAGAAGTGATGCCGGCCTACGGCCAACAGGTTTACCGCATCGAATTCTTTGGCGATGAGATCGAGCGAATCACCGAGGTAGACGCCATGACCGGCGAGGTATTAACCCGCCATGTCAGCCTCGACATCTACCCGGCCAAACACTTTATCACCCAGCAAGAAAAACTGGAAGCAGCCCTGGTTGACATCGAGGCTGAACTGGAAGCGCGGCTGGCCGAGTTACGCGAGCAGGAAAAGCTGCTGGAAGCTCAGCGCCTGGAACAACGCACCCGCTTCGATCTGGAGATGCTGCGTGAGGTCGGTTACTGCGCCGGGATCGAGAACTACAGCCGCCCCCTGAGCCGCCGTGAGCCGGGCAGCACTCCCTGGACGCTGCTCGACTACTTCCCCGACGATTTCCTGATGGTCGTCGACGAGAGCCATATGTCAATCCCCCAGATTCGGGGGATGTATGCCGGTGACCGCAGCCGTAAGGAGGTGTTGGTCGAATATGGTTTCCGCCTGCCCAGCGCTCTGGACAACCGCCCGCTCAATTTTCAGGAGTGGGAACAGCACATTAATCAAATCATCTACACCACCGCCACACCCGGCCCCTATGAAATGGAACACAGCCAGCAGATAGTCGAACAGATCATCCGGCCCACCGGCCTGCTTGATCCCGAAGTGGAGGTCCGGCCCACCCAGGGGCAGATTGATGACTTGATCGGCGAGGTCAACCGGCGGGTCAAGCGCGGCGAGCGGGTGCTCATCACTACCCTGACCAAACGTATGGCCGAAGACCTGGCCGATTACATGATGGAATTGGGCCTAAAAGTCCACTACCTGCACAGCGACATCCAAACTCTGGAACGAGTCGAAATTCTGCGCGACCTGCGCCTGGGCGTGTATGATGTGGTGGTGGGGATCAACCTGCTGCGAGAGGGACTGGATTTGCCGGAAGTTTCACTTGTAGCCATCTTGGACGCGGACAAAGAAGGCTTTCTGCGCTCGCGGCAGGCACTCATCCAGACGGTTGGCCGGGCCGCCCGGCACATCAACGGCAAGGCGATCATGTATGCCGACGTCATGACCGACTCTATGCGTGAAGCCATCGAGGAGACCAATCGCCGCCGAGCCAAGCAGGAGAAGTATAACCGGGAAAACGGCATTGAGCCGCGCTCGATTGTCAAGCAGATCAAGGATTTGACCCAAGAGGTAGCCACTGCCCACGAGGAGGCCGGCAAGGAGAAGATGGTGGCCGAGCGCCAAGCTGTTTACCATATCACCACCACAATGCCTGCCCACGAAATCGAGTATCTGATGGAACAGTTGGAGAAGCAAATGAAGGCCGCCGCCGCCGAGCTTGAGTTTGAAAAAGCAGCCCTGTTGCGCGACCAAATCGCCGAATTGCGCGGCCAGTTACAGGCCATCCGTGATGTGGAAGATACCCGGCCGGCCTGGGAGAAAATCAGGGAGTAGGGAGTAGGGAGTAGGGAGTAGGGAGTAAGGAGTAGGGAGTAAGGAGTAAGTAATTTTCTCTTCCCTGCCCCTGCCTGCATCAAGGAAAAATTTCGTGAGAATTCTCGCTATCTCAATCGCTCTTCTCGTTCTGCTCATCGGCTTACGCCTGGTTTTGACGGCGATACAAGCGGCTATAACCGGCAAGATCCTGGTGCGCCAGGGCCTCCGCTCCAGATGGCAGCCCGTCCCCAAGCGCAATGATGTTTGGAAAGCAGTGCTGCGGGATGGATTGATGGGGGTGTTATTGATGGTGTTGGGGGTGGTGTTGATTTTTTGATTTTACATGTGGCGAATTATTAACAGGCCGCCTAAGAACAGCCCGCTCAAGGTGATCAGGAGCAGAAGTAACCTGGTCTGTACTCTTATCATAATGTGATTCCTTGTTTATATCTGTTGGTGGGGAAAGAATACCTGAGCCAGTGGACCGAATGCTGGCATTACCCCTAAGACGAGGCCAGCACACGTTGCAGCATATCACCCAACTTATTAATGATTTCTTTCAGATCAAGGGCAGCCTGTTTTTGCGCTTCAGCAGTGAGCGGGGTCTGGTCAACTGATAGGCGGTCGGCAACCTGGCTAACCGTAATCAAGGCGGTGGTTAGATCATCACGGAAAAGTCCTTCCAACAGGGCGTTGCGTTGAAGCAGCAACTCATTGACCTCACGCAAAACTTGATTCCCGGCGCTCAGGGAGACGTGATCTTCCTGTATCTGGGCATACAGCCGGGCATTATCAATCGTCAAGGCCAGTTGGTTGGCAATCGAGGATAGTAAGCGAACCTCACGCGGACTCCACAAAAATTTTGCCGGGGTGGACCGTTTGCCAACAGCCAAAACCCCAATAACATGCGCATCCATATGCCCGTCTTGAGACCGGGGGCGGGTGATAGGTACGGCAGCCAAGGCCCGCAACTGCTCTTTGTCTACCCAAATTTTGTGGCCCCGGGTATCAGCCGGGTTGACTTCGATAAACTGGGCCACATTCCTCGCGGCCACTTGGCCTTCTAAACCCTGGCCCAGGGCCAGTTGATTCATCCCCCGCACATAAGTGTTCGAGAGGCCGATATGGGCCGATAGAACGAGTTGATCTCGCTCGTTAATCAGATAAAGCCAAGCAGCATCTGCTTCCAGGAGGGCTTGGGTTTGACTGACGGCATATTGTAAAGTCTCTTTTGAGTCCAGGATACGATTCATCGACTCGGCAATCGCATTTAGAGTTTGCAGGTCGGAATTTTGCTGCTGGACCTCATCCTCGGCGGCCATCATAGCAGCCAGCAACTGTTCCAGATCGTCGTGGGCCGGTTGAGGGGGTAAAGGCGGCACAGCGGGCAGTTCAAACGGGGTCGGAGGAACTTTGACAACTTGCTCTTCGTCTTGCGGCTCAATCCGGGTAATCTCGTTGCCCAGCAAAACTTCGGCTGTATCCCACAATCGCTCGCGCAGGTGTAAACCATCCAGAACCAGGGCCGCTTCGTGACTGATAGCCATCAGGAAGCAGAGATCAGAGGAGCCGAAACTGCGGTCATCCTGCTGGCCTACAACTAAAGTTCCCATCAGCCGGTGGCTGGTCTGGATGGGCAGACTGACCAGTCCGGTTAAGCGGCCCGCTGCAAGCAAGAGGCGTTCTGCTTCATCATCGGTCGTTTTGAGTTCCAATAGAGCGCCAGAACCGGCTACCAGATGGGGCATAAGCGCGGTAGCTCCCTGCCCCAATTGTCGCCCGGTTAGAATATCGGCCAATTCGGTGGTCAAACCTTTGTGGACATTCAAATTCAGGGCTTTGGTTTGAGCCTCAATAGTTACAATAGCTCCAACTGGAGCGCCGGTTGTCTCCAGAGCCTTGCTGAGGGTCAGTTTTAGCAAGGCGTTGGTGCTGGCCAGGCGACTGGCCTGATAGGCAAAGGTGGTCAGGGCGATAATACCCCGGTTGCGTCGTTCGATTTCACCGCCGGCCAGGCGTAAGGCAATTCGATACTGCTCCAGTCGCTGCTCGGCTTTCTTCAGCCGGTCGCGCATGGCCTCTAAACTTATCGGCCAGTTATCAACCGCCAGCGGTAGTCCATCTTCAACTTTAGCAGGTTCAGGGATATCCATCACCTAATCCTAACCTGATCGAGTAATTTGTTTTATCGTTTCCAGTAATACCGCCTCAGCAAAGGCATCTTTAGGAATATAATCAACCGCCCCCATTTCCAGGCCATTTAACACATCATTGGCGTGGTCACGGGTGGTCAGCATAACCACAGGCACATCGGCCAGGTTCGGTTCGGCTTTAATTTTTTGACAAACGGTGAAACCATCAATATCAGGCAGTTCAACATCCAGCACAATCAAATCAAAGTGCCTGTTCTTGGCCATCTCCACCCCAGCCCAACCGGTATCAACCCACATGACGTGACAACCATTACTTTCCAAAGCCAGCTTCACTTTAAGAGCCTGAGGTGGACTATCTTCTACATATAAAATCTTGGGGCGAGACGAAGCATATCCGCTGTTACTATTCGACGCCATAGACACAATCCTTTCATTTACTCTGGGTTAACCATTTTACCAGGGTAATCCGGGCATACTTATTATCCTGCGGTTCAATAAAACTTTCATCAACCAACTGGCGCGCTCCTTCTAGACCCTGATTTTGTTTCAACAACTCCTCTGTCTCATTGCCCTCGCTATCCCCGGAAGTTTGGTCAAAACAGATCAGGCAGGCTACCTGTATTCCAGGGTGCCCATTTCTGGTAGCCGAGGACATGACGATTTCCCGGGACTGTTGGCCGGGGGTCCAGGCTAAAATTCGAGCCAGTTCCGAGGCCGCCAGCGAGATACGAGCCTGGTCAGCCGTGCCAAAGCCTATTTGCCTGGCTATTTCCCGGGCTTGCATGCGGGCGGTCACAATATCTAGATCATTGTTGATATAAACTCTTCGCTCTGCGTTCATATATTCGACTCTCCCTGCAACTTCGAGTGGCCGGCTGTCATCCTCGATCCTGGTTGGCCTGGGATGGCGACTCTATCTCTTCTTGTTTACTTAGTGTTTCCAATGCCTTCTTAAGAACCGTCACCAGTTGGTCGTCCGTCTCATGGCCTGAGACAGGTCCACGATGATGGCGGGCTTGTTGAGAGGCAGCCAGAGCAATCCAGATTTGCTGTTCTACCCGGCGCAAGGAATGAAGTTGTTGCTCCAAAATCTCGGCTCGTTGGGCCAGTTGGGCGTTACTTTCCTGGATCGTGCTAAATTTAGCTTCCCAGGTGGCTGCTTTCTTTTGCGTTTCGTTAAAGGTTTGAGCATTAGCCACCGCCAGGGCGACTTGCCGGCCAATCGATATGAGCATCCGCTCATCTCTGCTTGACCACTGGCGGGCCGAACGATCACCCACCGCTAAAACCCCTAAAGCACCTTCTCCACTAGGATTCAGCAAGGGAATAGCCGCTACAGCCCGCAAACCTTCAGCATCAACCATGGCCCGCGCCCGGCCGCTATGGAACAGGAGCGCATCGCGAAAAATTGGCTGCCGGCGATTAAAGGCCATACCTTCGGCTCCATCTCCCGGCCTAAGATGCTTTAACTCCTGCACATATTGCTCAGACAGGCCTTGATGCTCTCGTAAAACGAGTATACCATCTTCAAAGGCATAAAACCAGCCCAATTCCGTATTAAGCGCCAACCGGGTCCGCTTGACCGCAGCCTCGATGATTACATTCAATTGGAGTGCGCTGCTCAACTCGTGGGAAAGGGTGTTGAGTATACCCAAATCCTTATTCTGGTGGACAACTTCTTCTTCAGCCGACATAACGGCCGCCAGTAACTCTTCCAACTCCTTCGCCGTTGAAACGCTTGGCGGCGGGGCTGGTTGAGCTTTAACCTGGCGCTGAGCCTGGGTGCGCAAACGAATATGATCCAGAAATAGAGCCATAAGGTTGGTTAATGTTTCCAACCGGCGCTGGGCCTCTGGACGAAGAAAATCCTTAGAGGATGCAATAATCAGGCCGCCCAAAACTTCCTCTTCAAACTGAAGCGGTAACCCCAACAGATATTTTAGTTTATGTTGGCTCAACAGCGCCTGTTCGGGGCCAGGTTGGACACGCTGAGAAGTCAAATAAACCTGTTTCCCAGCCAATAATTGCTGGCCTAGCTCCCCGCCGGTGAACTGGCGAATCACCTCGTCGGGTAGTCTTTGTTTGATCACCGCTGTCAAACGGCGAGCCTCATTGCCTACGACCAACAAGGCGCCTTGTTCAACTCCGCCGAGGGAGAGAACTCGGGGCAACATCTTGCTTAATATTTTTATTCTGTCCGACTTTTGGCCCAAGCTGTTGATCACCAACTCCATAAGAACCAGGGGATCATGGTCAGTTGGAGTGACTTGCTGGCCGGTATTCGATAACTTGGGATTGGCCTGGGACTGTGGTAATATCGTCATACAATCCTCGCTAAATCAATTCCATAATGGCCGCAGCAATCCTTTTGGCCGGTAAAACCTGTTCAGCCGCGCCCAATTCAATGGCTACGGCCGGCATACCAAAAACAATACATGTCTCTTTATCCTGGGCCAGGGTATGCGCTCCGGCCCGACGCATCGCCTGTAGCCCTTCGGCCCCATCGCTCCCCATACCGGTCAAAACGATTCCAATCGCCGTAGCTCCGTAAATCCGGGCCACGGAATGAAATAGATAATCGGCAGCCGGACGAAGGCTACGCAGAGGTGGTGCATCCATCAGAGCAATTAACCCCATACTGTTAACTACCATATGTGCGCCATCCGGCGCAATCAATACTTGACCGGCTTTAGGCTCATCGGCGTGGCGGGCCAGACGAACTTGCAGCGGTGTTTGCTGGTTGAGCCAATCAGCCAGCCCTACCCCAAAGCCAGGGGTAATATGCTGCACAATCAAAATAGGCGCCGGGAAATTGGCCGGCAGCCTGCTCAAAATTTCGGCCAGTATACCCGGCCCGCCTGTTGAAGCGGCAATGACGACTAACTGAATTTTGGAACGTCCATCCGACATGGAAGCCGGAGATTTCGCCATTCCCAGTGATGTTGGGTCGAGCGGTCCGGTAGATTTGCTCCAATGGCGTAACACTTTGACCTCCGACATCAGCCTGACCTGGGTAACCAGGGCCTCATAGATTTCGGGTGGGTCTTGTAGTGTCGGCTTTTCCAGAACTGATAACGCCCCCGCCCGGAGCGCGTTGAAGGTCAAGTCTCGTTGGTCTTTATCGGTACTGGCGCTAATGATAACTACCGGGCAGGGTGTTTCGGTCATAATTTGACGGGTAGCTTCAAAGCCATCCATCTCAGGCATAAACACATCCATCGTAATTACATCCGGCTTGAGGCGCTTGGCCAGGCGCACTGCCTCAACCCCATTGCGAGCCATACCGATCACCTGTAAATCTGGCGCATTCTGCAATAGGGTTACCAGTAACTCACGATAAGTGGGTGAGTCTTCAGCAACCAGAACACGAATGGGAGTAGTTCGACTTTTCATTACTTTACTAACAATCAGAATTTCAAATCAATTGCTCAATCGTTTCGAGCAGGCTGCCCTGGTCAAACCTGCTCTTGACAATGTAGGCATCGGCCCCTACTTCAATACCGCGCGCTTTATCGGCCGGCGAGTCCAGCGATGTTACCAGGATAACCGGAATATCGGCGTAACGGCTATCATGCTTGATCCGATAGGTCAGATCAAAACCATCCAGCCGGGGCATGGTGATGTCAGAAACAATCAGATGGGGCAGACCGTCGGCTACCAACACGGCCAGGGCCTCTTCGCCATCGGTCGCCAATTTGACCTGATAGCCGGCTGCTTCCAGGATATTCTTTTCCAGAGTACGAGTGGTAATCGAGTCATCAACCACCAGGACCGTTTTACGCTCATCCGGTTGGTGGAGTTCAGGGCCGGTGGTAATCAAGGTCCGGGCGTATGCACGAGCCGCCAGTTTGATTAAATCAGCCGCATGCAATACCAAGACCACCTGCCCAGAGCCAAGCACAGTAGCCCCAGCCAATCCGCCGACTTTGGCCAACTGCTTACCCAGGTTCTTGATGACAATTTCCTGCTCGCCAACCAGATCATCGACAATTAAACCCAAGCGCTTCTCGGCTACGGCGATAATCACTATCGTAACCCGGTCAGAATTCTGGGAGCTAAGCGGAAGTTCAAGCAGATCAACCAATCGAGCCAGCGCTACCGGCCTGCCTTGATAAGTGATTGCTTCCCGGCCTGATACACTGGCAATGTCACTCGCCTTAATTTGCAACATTCGTTCCACTGTGGTTAGCGGTAAGGCAAAAGTTTGTTCTCCACTGCGCACCAGTAGACCGTGCGAACTGGCCAGGGTCAAGGGTAAGGTTAAGGTAAAGGTGGTACCTTGCCCCGGCGCCGAGCTTACATCCAAGACACCCTGTAGAGCCTCAACATTCTGGCGAACCACATCCAAACCCACCCCCCGGCCGGAAAGATCCGTAATAATTTTACTGGTTGATAAACCGGAGTCGAAGATAAGGTTGGCTACCTCGGTATCGCTCATCTTATCGGCCTCCGCCAGAGACCTTAAGCCCCGCCGCACCGCAGCTAAACGGATGGCTGCTAAATCCAACCCGTTGCCATCATCACTGACGGTAATGACAATGTTATGCCCTTGCTGGCTGGCCAACAGGGTGATTTGCCCTTCGGCTGGTTTGCCCGCTTGTTGGCGAAATTGCGGTTTTTCCAGACCGTGGTCTATGGCATTACGGAGCAAATGGATGAGTGGATCTTTGATCTGTTCTAGAACGCGTTTGTCCAGTTCTGTTTCACCACCCAGGATGGTCAGATTAATCTGTTTACCCTGTTCGCGGGCCAGGTCACGAACCATTCGTCCAAAGATAGCGGTAATAGTCCGCAAGGGCAACATTCGCACCCGTTTGATCTCTTCTTGCAGCTCATCAATAATCAACGACATCCGCATGGTATCGTTAGCCAACTGGCGATACAGGGTATTGGCCTGAGCGTTAAAAGCACGCAATCGATCCTGATTGTGAGTCAAAAAATCAACCAGGGCTGTTATCTCTTTGGCTTGAGCATTGGCTTCTAGCCTGCCGTGTTGCGTCCCAAAGGGCAGATGCGCACTGTTGCGTGTTGCGTCTTGCGTCTCCGGTCGGCGGTCGGCGGTCAGTGGTCGGTGGTCGGTTTTATGGCCGTTGCGAAGTAAGCGATTGTAATTACTCCGTAGCGACTGCCATTCTTTTTGCCAATCGGCGGCCAGGGCTTGCATTTGGCGCACTTCGGCCAGGCGCTGTTCAGCGCGGATTTTGGCGCTCAATAATTCGCTAAACTGGGCCATCAAAGCATCTAACTTGCTCACCGAAACGCGGATAGTTTCATCAGCCGAGGTGGAAGGTTGGGAGGTTGGGAGGTTGGAGGGTTGGGAGGTTGGAGGGTTGGGAGGTTGGAGAGGAGTTAGAATCTCCTTTTCATCTTCACCACTTTCCCTTCCCTGTTCCTCTGCTTCCCTGCTCCTCTGCTCCTCTATTCCTCTGTTCCTTTTCTCTCCTCTGCTTCCCTGCCTCTCTACTCCTTTGCTCCCCTGTTCCTCTGCCCCCTTGCTCCCTTGCTCCCCTGTTCCTTTGCTCCCCTGTTCCCGCCCTTCGGCATCCCTGGAGAGGGATGCTCCTCGCGCCATCTCTTCCAAACGGGCCAATAACTCCAGTACCGCAGCGGGAGGAGTTGATTGACCGGCCTCAAGTTGGGCCATAGTTAATTCAACCGCATCGAGGGCCTGGTAGAGCAGGTCAAATAATTCGGGCGAAAAATTTAAACGGCCTTCTTTAGCTGCCAGGAGCAACTCTTCCAGAGCATGACCCAGGCTTTCGATGATCGTTACCCCTACGGCTCGAGCTGCTCCTTTGAGGCTATGCGCCTCCCGAAAAACCTCCTTGAGGATAGCTTGCTGCTCTGAGGCAGGCGGGTTTTTCTCCAACGCCAACAAGCCCTGGTTAATTTTCTGGACATGCTCGCTTTGTTCGGCTTTGAAGCTATTAATCAGTTGCCGGCGTATCTCGGCGCTTAAACCCATCTCCTTACTCCACTCTAATTCAGCAAACCCGACAAGTTTTCGAAATCTGTCAGGTCTTTTCCTAATTCAAGCGATATCGGGCGACCAAGCTTTCCATCTGTTGAGCCAGGGCGGCCAGGTCCTGGGCTGCTTTTTCAGCCTGGCGCGTTGAGGCCAGGTTCTGTACGGTGGCCTGGTTGATATTCTGCATCGCCAGGGCAATCTGCTCGACCCCGGTGGTCTGCTGTTGAACACTGGCTAAAATTTGCTGGGCGGCGCTGGCGCTCTCGCTGATACTGGCCGCCAAACGTTGAATAGTTTCACCTGCCTGGCCGGTTAGGTCCACCCCGGTATCAACTCCTTTGGTGCCTTCTTCGGTAGCCATTACGGCGGCATTCGTGGCCCGCTGAATCTCATTCAGGATGGATTTAACCTGGGCCGTGGCCTGTTTGGACTGCTCGGCCAGGTTACGTACTTCGACCGCGACTACCGCAAAGCCCTTGCCATGCTCGCCGGCCCGGGCTGCTTCGACGGAAGCGTTTAAGGCCAGCAGGTTGCTCTGAGCAGCGATATCGTTGACTGTAGCAATAATCTCACCAATCTGTTGAGTCTGCTCACTTAGAGCCAGGATATTTTCGGCAATCCCCTCAACCCGCTCTTTAATCTGGCTCATACCTTCAACCGTGCCGGTTACGGCTCGTTGGCCCACCTGGGCCACATCGCGGGTACGTTGGGCCTGTTCGGCTACAGCCTGGGCTTTGGCAAAAGCTTGCTCCACAATCATCTTAACCTCATCAATAGTGGTCGAGATTTGCGAAATGGCTGCCGATTGCTCCGCCGCTCGAGTAGCCTGCTGAGCGGTAGCAGTCATAATTTCTGTGGATGCTGCCGCAACGTTGTAAGTGGCTTCGCGGATTTGAGTGGTCATTTCACCCAAACGCTCAACCATATTATTTAAATTGTGCCCCAAGGTAAACAGGGCATCCCCGTCACCCCGGCCGTTAAGGGTGAGGCGCGCGGTTAGATCACCTTTGGCTATCTGCTCAACAAAGGCTAAATAGTCACTGACTGTTTGTTCCTGATACTGCCGCACCTCTTGCATCTGCGAAAAGAGGCGAGTGTTGTGGATGGCGATAGCTACCTGGTTGGCAATGGCTTGCAGGGTCTTCTCGTCTTCGCGGCTTAAACCGGCCACTTTTTTACTCTGGATATTCAGCACACCCACCACCTCATTACCCAGGATCACCGGAACAGCCATTTCGGAGCGGGTCTCAGGCAAGACCGGGTTAGGCAACCAGGTTGGATCTTCCTGGACATTTTCCACGGTTATAATTTGCCGCTCCCTAAAAGCCCGCGCCACCAGGCTTTTAGGCGCCGCAACCGGAATTTTGTGCCCGCGCCGCTTGAGTTCTACACCAGCTTGACCATATCCCTCAATAACACTCAGGAATTCTCCCAGTTTATCCAACAGATAGATATGAACGTGGTAATAGTCAAACGTCTCTTTGGTAATGGTGACAACTTCTTGCATCAGGGTTGTTAAATCCAAAATGGCCGAGAGGCGCTGGCTGATGTCGATGACCACTTCCATTTTTTTGGAGCGATCAACCATCTGCTCTTCCAGGCGATTAATGCCTTTTCGGAGTTGCCCAGCCACCACCAATTCCAAACTCAAAATCACCACCAAACCCAGCAAAGCGGCAAGAGGATTGATCAGAGGTTTATCCGTGCCAAAGGCCAAAATACCGATGGCTCCGGCTAAAACAGCCAGAATAACTGCGATGATATAGGCGGCTACCAAGTTGCGCCGAATACTCCATTTTAGCCAAGGGAAGATTTTCATCATAGCTCATCCTTAATAATTAATTGTTTATCGCTTAATAAAGCATTGAGATCAAGGACCACCAGTAAATCGGTAGTCACCCCACGAATGTAGTTCACTCGAATGCCCGCTTGAGTGGTTAAAGGAGGTTCAATTTCGTCTATAAAAACGGTATGCACATCCGTAACTTCATCTACCAGGATACCAAGCTCCATCTGACCGGCTTCCGAAGTTGAATCGGTATTGGTGACCACAATAATCTTAGACTGATCTACCTCGGCCTGACCTCGTCCATTCATGGATGTAAGAGTGGGCAGTCCTAAAAAGGCACGCAGGTTAATGACCGACAAAATACGTCCCCGGGCATTAAAAACTCCGGCCACAAAACCAGGGGTACGCGGGACAGGCGTGAGTTGCTCCAGGGGGTATATTTCACGCACATTGGTCACCTCAATTCCATAACGCTCGTTACTCAAGCGAAAAACCAATAGAGCGACCGTTTGTCCGGTAGTTTCTGCCGGTGGCTCTTGCGCCAGGATGTAGGCACGCTGCGCCCAAATTTCAGTCAGCTCTGCGAGGCTAAGTTGGTCTTCCTGGGAAGGGTGGGATTGAAAACCCGGGGATGGAGAACCGGTTCGGGGTGAGGAAGGGCGGACGCTGCGTTGAGGCTTAGTTGAATTACGATTTATGGTATTTTTTGCTGGTAAGCTCATGGCAATTGTCTTATCTCACCTTTAATTTTCCAATTCCTGTAACATACGCCGGGCGGCTGCCAATAGATTTTTAGCAATAGCTCCCCCAGAGTGGGGGATAACATCGGCAGGTGAATACTTTTCCAAAACTTTTATTGCATTTCGACAGGCCCGCTGAGCATTTTTTATTTGTCCGGTTTGCCGGTAAAGAGCCACCAGATTCAAGTAAGGCAGCGGCATTTTAGGCTCAAGATAAATGGCTTTTTTGATCATGGGAATAGCCGATTCCAGTTCCCTTTCGTGTTCGTGGACCAGGCCCAACAGGTAATAAGCTTCGGCTTGCAGCTTGTCCAATTCGATAGCGCTCTGGCACCAGTGTTTTGCCTCTGTCCACTGGCCCAAGTTAGCATAAGCCCGGCCCAGCAGAGTATGAGTCAGGGCAAAGTGGGGATCAATACTTAATTGGCGCTGTAATTCGTCAATAGCTTCAATAATCTGGCCCTGGCTTAACAGGGTAGCAGCGTCTTTCTCAATCAATGGATGGGAAGGGGTAGAAATGGTTGAAGCGGGAGATGGTAATAAGGGAATAGCTAACGGGCCAGTTTTGGGGTTAAGCGCCAAATTTTCATCTTTTCGAGTCACGATGGGAGCAAGCAGGTCTACCTCATTTTTGGGGGAAGTCAGGCTTTTAGTTAAGAGAGGGGTATTGAGTGGCTGACGCTGAATCCAATCGTCAGGGTGGGAATGAGGGTGTCCTGTCTTCTGGTAGAGCAGGGCATTAGGCCAGGTACGGGGTTGGAACGCCCAATAGATTGCCGGAGATGGCTCTGAGTGTCCTACTACCAACCAGCCATCATGAGTCAGAGACTCATAAAATCTTTGCACGGTCCGCCGGGTATCTTCTTCGGTAAAATAGATGGTTACATTACGGCATAAAATCAAATCCATACTTACTGTATTATTATAAAGCGCCGGGTAATCATCCTCTATCAAATTAAGCGGCACAAAAGTAACCATCTGCCGAATCTCGTCGTTTAAGGCATAACGTTTGGTGGCTGAGTCAAAATTAAAATAGCGAGACTGCACAGCTTTAGCCCGGACTTCCCGAAACGACCAATCAGAATAGACAGCCTCTCGCGCCCGGGCGATTGAGTCCTGGTTAATGTCGGTAGCCAGGATCAAAATATGCCAACGGTCAATATCGGGCAGAAGTTCTTTCAGCATAATAGCCAGCGAATAAGCCTCCTCACCCGTAGCGCAGCCGGCGCTCCAGATGCGAAGTTGCGGTTGAATATCGGGGCCAACAGCCGCGGCCGCCGCTCGTTTGCGGGCAATTAGAGCGGGCAGCACTTGAGTGGCCAGAGCTTTGAATTGTCCTTCGTCGCGAAAAAAATAGGTTTCGCCGACGGTTAGGAAGTTAATCAAACGATCCATCTCAGCCCGGCCGGCTGGGTTACTCTTGTCACGCAGAAGTTGGTAGTATGGGTCGAGATTATAAGTATCGTTTAAGGGGTTTTCGGTCGAACCGGCCAGAGCTTTGAGTAGTCCGCTTTCCAAATCAAACCTTTTCTTTTCGGGAAAGTAAAGACCACTCCGCTCCAGAACCAAATCGCGAAATCGTAGATAATCGCCATAACTCAGGTGCAAGGGGGGAGATGAAACTTGAGATTGGGGAGGTACTATTTCCATTTTTTTGCTTTCAGCCAGCCTTTTTTAAACCGGATTGTAATAACTTCTATTTATCTTTCATCCTTAGCATCTGTGATAATTGATCCTGAGCATTCAAGCTGAGCAAAGCCTGAACATTGAGTACAATAATAAGGCGTTGATCCACTTTAGCTACACCGGCCAAGTAAGCCGCCTGGGAAGCCATAGGGCCGACCCATTCGGTGGGAACAAATGTCTCCGTTAAATCCAAACCCTCTACCGGAACTTCGAGCACATCTTCTACCCTATCTACAATCAGACCCAAAATATGATCATGGCTAATCAGATCAACCAGGATAATGGGCGTATGCAAGCCATAAGAACCTGGAGGAAGATTAAAACGGCGGCGCAAAGCCATAATCGGAACAGCTTGGCCATGAAAGTTGATAATTCCCTCAATCAATTCAGGAGCGCCAGGGAGAGAGGTAATCGTGACCATTTCAATAATCCGTACAACGCTGGTGACGGGCAAACCATACAATTGGTTTTCCACCTTAAACACCAGCAACGCCAATGTTACCACATTCCCGGTTATTTTATTTGTGGTAGGGGCTGCCTGACTAGTCATTTCAAACCGCTTCTTCTATAAAAGACAATAAATTCAGCCTTTAAAAAAGGTAGAGAGACGCTGGAATAGTCCCCTCTACCCTTATTAAAATACAATAAAAACCCTTTTAAGGAAAGAGGACTAAGGTAACATTTTTAAGGAAAGAGGACTAAGGTTACATTTGTTTGAAAACTCCTAACCATGAGGCCGCCTCTTTTGGCCTGGCTGCATTTGACACCTGTAAGAGTTGCTCAATAACTGCCTCGAAAATAAAATAACTATAGAATAGATTATATCGATCCGCGTGTAATTTGTTAAACTTTTATAACGACTGATAGAAAATGAGCAATTCAAACCAAAACGGCAATCTCACCGCCGAACCTGTTTGGAAAAAGTATCTAACTGATTGGAATGAAGGTCTGGGTGTTGTCTACGAGCGTTTTGTATTGAACGATTACCTGAGTAAAATGATAGACCGGCATGGGGTGCATAGTGTGCTGGAAGCGCCGCTCTACGGTATGGCCGGGGTCAGCGGCATCAACTCCGTGTGTTTTGCCCAGCGCGGCTGTGTAGTGACTCTGGTAGACAGCCACGCCGAACGGCTGGAAGGGATCAATAAAATCTGGGCGCGGCTCAAACTGCCGGCTACTTTTGTCCATCACGAAGATTTTGGGCGCCTACCCTTTGAGGATAACTCTTTCGATCTGGCCTGGGAATGGGCCGGATTGTGGTATCTACCCAATGCCGAGGCGCTGCTCAAAGAATTGGTACGGGTCTCGCGGAAGTTGGTCTTTGTAGCTATGCCTAATAATCTTCAGGTGGGTTACCTGCTGCGCAAATATGTTATTGACCGGGATTTTTTTCCAACCGTTGACGAAAAGTGGGTCCAGATGAACCGCATCAAAAGGACCCTCAGGGCGGCAGGGGTCAGTTTTATTGACGAAGGAGTGCTAGATGTTCCCCCCTGGCCCGATACGGTTATGCCAGCCGCCGAAGTTCTCAAGCGGCTCGGGATCAAAAGCAAAAAGCTGGAAGGCCAGTTTACCGGCGCCGGCTGGACCTGGAGCACGATGGCCTATTACCTGGGAGAGCAGCCTGACCTCCGCGACCGGGTGATGAAATACGCCTGGCTCGACCAGGCTCCCCTGCCCTGGCAGGTCAAAACTATCTGGGCGCATCATCGGTATGTGTTGGGGCAGGTGGCAAGGTAGCAGGTAGCAGGGTAGCAGGGTAGCAAGGTAGCAAGGTAGCAGGTAGCAAGGTAGCAAGGTAGCAGGTAGCA